>NZ_HF991874.1:15369-19148 GCF_000432355.1 Eubacterium sp. CAG:161 | reverse complement strand
CGCCGCATTTATCGGTGCATTGACCGCCGGAGTACTTGCGTCTCTCTTAAAAAATAGTTTGGGATATCCCCGCATAGCAATCACTGTTCCTTCCATAGTAATTATGGTACCGGGACTTTACCTTTACCGTGCAGTATACAATTTAGGTGCTATGTCCCTTACAACCTCAGCCTCCTGGTTTGCATCAGCAATGCTTATTATTCTGGCACTTCCTCTTGGACTGATTTTTGCAAGAATTATCACAGACAAATCCTTTAGATACTGCACCTGATATTTTGACTATAGTTTTTCTCTTTCAAAGTCAATAAACATTAAAAAGAATACAAAGAATAACAGTGCGGAACAACATAAAATTGCTTTTTCCTGCAATATGTGAATAAATAAATTTCCAATTATCGCACCTATTACAAAGCATGCAATTATACCATAATAAAGCAATGAGCTTTTAAAATATTCAATGTCTTTATTATGGAAGTAATTGCATAAATTCTGCGTACCACTTCTCAAATTTCCAATACACATAGTTGTTGCTATACCATTTCCACGTATCTTTCTAAAGCTTTCTACCTGTATACCACAGGCAAAGGATGTCAGGGAATTTGCCAACAGGTTTAAAGATAATGGGAAAAAGCTGACTCCCACAAGCATCACTGCTTCAATAAGAACTGCTGCCTGCCTCCAATGCAAAATTTCCAATTCCTTAGTATGTACTATTTCTGCTAACGCAATTCCCAGTGCAAATGCCAGTACCGGCAGAAAATAATGTATTGCCATTTTAAAATTTCCCTCCGACAAATTTACTCCAAATAATAAAATATTACCTGTCTGGGCATTTGCAAAAACGTGTCCACGCTCAATATATGAATATGCATCCATAAATCCTCCTGAAATTGCCAAAAGCATTCCAAGTCTTATGGATTCAGACATCTGCTTTGTTTGTTTCATTCTATCCTCCTACAATTCAAGGCTGTCCTCGCCGGCTTCTTCCATCATTTTTTCTCTGCATGATAAAACTATTCCGTCAATTTCCTCTAAATGATGTAACATTCTTTTCTCAAACTGATGTATCGGAAGTAAAATTCCTATTTCATCAAACTTCTTTTGATTTTTCTTCCCTGTTTCCTGTCCATAATAAACCATTGCAGAAGGAGCTACACTTTGAATCATTCTAAAAGTATCCCATATAATTGCATATGCCTGTGCCTCCGTCATTCCCAATTTTACCGTATCCGGAAGCGCATACAATATCATTACTCCACGACGTCTGTTTTCTAATTTTTCTTCAATTTCCATATCCTTAGTGTAATATCTTGCTATGTCAAACCCGTCTGCTAAATACAATTTAGACCTTGGTGCACATACATGATTTTCAAATATTTCCTTAAATTTAGTATATTCGTGATGTGACACAGGTTCTTTAATATCCTTTAACAATTTTCCCTCCACATCAGAAAGAAGTATTGGATTTCTCCCATTTTTTCCATAAAATCTTTTTGGAATAAGATATGCCTCTCTTAACAAATCAAACATACTTTTTTGGCATACCTCTAAAAGCAAAGCACTTATATCCTGAGTTTCATATGCTGAAAATAGTATTTTTGCAAAGCGTTCCGAATTTGAATCCACCACTAAATGATCATCATTTAGGTGCTCATAAAAAGTCTCACTTAACCGTTCACAGGCAACAGGTGATTGAATAATTTTTGAAAAAATAGCTTCCACTGCCTCTTCTCTTGGTATTTTTGAAATTTTCGTAGACATATAAATTCCTCCTTAAATATCATTTTCAAACAAATTATAAAACTGTAAAGCTGACGCGTCAATGTTTATCCTTGCATTATTTTAATCCCAAAACATAAATTTATTTTTTACATTTTTAAGGGGATATAATATAATGATGTAAGTATTTTAACGTTAAATAATTGTTTAGGAGATTTGTTAATATGAGCAAAATTAAAATTATAAAGAAAAACAACGATTATTCCATGGAATATGAAGTTGGCGATATTTTTGAAGTTGAAGGTACCTGGTATGGAGGAGTACACATTTCCGGTAAATCCGGAGCACCTGTTTCCCTGGATAAGGAGGAATATGAGGAATTGCCGGATACAGAAAAAAAACCGGATATTGATACTGATGTATACAATAATCCGGATAATTTATCTACCCATAACATAAAAGTTGGGGATATAGTAAGGCATTTCAAGCGTGAGCTTGTTTCTTCTAATACCTCTGAATATTTATATAAAGTTCTGGCCTTTGCCACCCACACGGAAAATGGTGAAAGGTTAGTTATTTATCAGGGATTATATGCACCTTTCAAGGTTTGCGCCCGCCCCTTTGATATGTTTATGAGTGAAGTAGACCACAATAAATACCCTGATATTAAGCAGAAATACAGATTCGAGAAAATTGAAGTATGATTAATTTATTCCATACATTTCTTTAAAAATATTTCTTATTTCATCAAACTTCAGCACTTTATCGGGATGGTCTTTATGAGGTGCAATTATTTTTTCCATCCATACCATATTGTACCATCTTCCGAATTTATAACCACAATTATAAAATTCTCCTACCATCCTGTAACCTAAGTGCTGATGATACTCTACACTGTTTTTTGTAAGATATTCATCCTCCTCTTTAGGATATGCTATACAGGCATACAAATTGGTAATTTTCTGCAGTTCAAGGGCCTGTTCTAAGGCCTTATACAGCTTTTTTCCCATTCCCTTATGTTTAAGATTTTTATCCATATAAATAGTAGTTTCCACAGCCCTGTCATATGCCGCTCTTGACTTAAATTCCCCGGCATATGTATAACCTAAAATTTTTCCTTCTTCCTCTAAAACTAAATAAGGATATTTTTTTAATGTATTTGAAATCCTATCACTAAACTCTTCAACTGATGGGACATCATATTCAAAGGTTATAGCTGTATTTTCAACATAATAAGAATAAATTTTAAGTAGCTCTTCTGCGTCTTCTCTTTTTGCAACCCTAATCATAAATTCACCTTCTTTAGTTGTTTAAAGCTTCTGCTTTGTGCTTTTTTGTATTTATATATGCAATTACGGATATTATTGTGTCTGCGCAGAAAACAAAGGAGAAAACAGACATTACAAGCTGTATTCCATCGGTAATCATTCCTTCATTTTTCATGCAGCTAAAACATGCAATGGCAAATAGTCCTGTTAAAATTATGCTAAAAGCATCGAAAAGAAACAGTGCTATGGAAAATGCAAATGTAAAAATAGTTAGCAAACATAATAATCCCATAATAAAAATTCCAATATATGCCGGAATCTGGACTAGTTTTACAATCATGTGGGTTCGTGCCATAACTGAAGCCTCATATTTTAATTTTCCCACTACCACCAATGTCAGGAAAACAATATTCATGGCAAGCCACACCGCGCCGAATATAATAAAAGCCAATATCATTATGTACACATCATCGAAAAACAGATTTTTCATAAGGTACATTCCTGTAGGTGTATTACTTCCAAATATCATGGCAAGCATTCCCAAAATTAAATATACATATAAAACATTCCCAATTGCTACTATCCTTCTCATACCGTTACCTCCTGATAAAAATTAAATTTTCTATGCCCCTAAGGGATGTTATTTCTTATCCATATCTACACATCCCTACATTTATTTACTGTTTAGTATAACAATTGTATTCATTTTTTTCAATTTAACTCCGCAACATATGTTATAATCTGTTATAATTGTGACATATTATGAATAAGGTAGGTGATAATTATGGCAGG
>NZ_HF991874.1:0-15348 GCF_000432355.1 Eubacterium sp. CAG:161 | reverse complement strand
AATTATGGCAGGTAGTCATATTTCCATTCCAACTATTCTAAAAGTTGGAAAAAATACTTTAGAAAATCTTGGTTCATATCTTAAAAGCAGTGGTTTTAAAAATGCCGTTTTGTATTTTGGGAACGGTTTAATCAGCATGTTTGGAAATGAAATAATGGATTCTCTAAAAAAAGATGGTATAACAGTTCTTGATTATATGGAATTAGATACAACTAAAATAGAAGATATTATTAACTTAGCTTTTAACATTGATTCTAAAGCTCAGGTTATTGTTGGAATCGGAGGTGGCAAGGTTATTGACACTGCAAAATATGCGGCATACCTTAGGAAACTGCCTTATGTAAGTATTCCTACATCTGCTTCCAGTGACGGTTTTTCCAGTGCCAGTGCCTCTCTTTTAGTCAATGGTCGTCGTACTTCGGTGCCTGCCAAAATGGCTTATGGTATTGTTGCCGACACTGAAATTTTGAAAAGTGCCCCTGAAAAATTTATCTTTTCAGGTATTGGTGACATGGTATCAAAAATTACGGCATTGTATGACTGGAATTTTGAAGCTGAACGGGGATATTCAGAAATGAATGATTTTGCCGTTATGATTGCAAAAAAGGCAGTAAACAGTTTTGTAAGAACTCCTTTTGAAACAATACATGATGACCTTTTTTTAAGGGAACTGGTGGACTCTCTTGCCATGAGTGGAATTGCCAACGAAATTGCCGGAGGCAGCACTCCTACTAGTGGAAGTGAGCATCTTATTTCCCATTCCCTTGACAAAATGCTTGAACATCCTCAATTACATGGTATTCAGGTGGGGGTTGCCACTTACCTTATGAGTCGTGTTCAAAATCACAGATATATACGTGTTAATGCAATTTTTGAAAAAACAGGATTTTGGGATTATGTAAGTACACTTAATTTAAACAGGGACGACTATATGAGAGCTATTGATATGGCTCCGGAAATTAAGCCTCACAGACACACATATCTCCACGAGGAGCAATATAGAGAACTGGCAAAAAAAATATTATGTGAAGATGACGTTTTAAAACGTGTATTCGGATAGATTGGAGTAATATATGAAATATGATGGTTTATTATTTGATTTAGACGGCACCCTTTGGGATGCCACGGAAAATATACGCACATCCTGGAATATTGCAATAAAAGATTTTATAGGGTTAGAAAACCGTGAACTTACTGCTGAAGAATTGCAAGGGGTTATGGGGCTGCCCATGGATGAAATTGCCGCTAAACTTTTTTCAGAATATCCAAAGGAAAAACAGCTGGATATTTTACAGCATTGTTGCGAAATTGAAAATGAATACTTAACAAACCATGGCGGTATTTTGTTTCCTAATGTAGAAAAAACTCTTAGTAATCTCTCTAAAAACTTTAAATTATGTATTGTAAGCAATGGACAGGCAGGATATATTCAAACATTTCTTACCTCCCATAACATGAATAAATACTTTACTGATTTTCAGAACTGGGGTGACAATCAGGTTCCAAAGGGCGAGAACATCAAGCTGGTTATGAAACGTAACTCCATTAAACATGCCGCCTATATTGGTGATACATTAGGGGATTTCAATGCTTCAAAACTAGCCGGCATTGACTTCATATATGCAAAATACGGTTTTGGCGAAGTGGAAAAACCTGATTATACAATTAATTCCTTTGAGGAGTTGGAACAAATAGTTGGTTAGATGTATAAAAAATAGTGGAATATTATGAAAACATAAAATTCCACTATTTTTTCATCTAAGACAATTTATATATCGTCTCTTTTTCTTTTTAATTTAAACATTGACGGTAATGCCAGTGCTACTGCAACCGCAAGTATTATTTCACAACTATTACGCTCCAGTCATAATCAACTTTCTTGTAATTGCTGTCCACAACCTTCAAAATATTATCATATAAATAATCGTGTCCTGCGTTTGTATTCATTTTTGAATTATCATATAAAGTCTTTGCCACATTAAATATGGAAAATTTTGCAACTTTACTATACAAATATGTTCCATCAGATAACTTTGCATATGCCCTGATTTTATAGGACTGTGTAAGCGCCGGCACTGTCTTTCCATTATCTGTCATTGTCATAACATAATTAGTAGCTGTATCTGACTTGGAAAACTGTCGGTCAGTAATTCCATTACTTGTTGAATTTACAGCTGCCACAAATTTATTTTCCACTCCTACATACATATCGTCATCGGATACACTGTCAACATCCACTGCATATATATTTCCAAATTCAACAACATTTTTTCCATTAATAGATGGCTCAACAGAAGAAACTGTCCTTAAGCCCTCTAAAATGTTACTTATCTGGAATCCTTCCACCTTAACATCATCTGAAATTGTTATACCTGATGTGTCATTCTCTGTTGCTTTTTCTGTTGGTGCAACTGTTGGCAATGTTGTAGTTGTTTCTTCCTTTGATATAGTTACTTTTTCAGAAACTCCTGCACTTTCAACGCCATTTAAAACAGCTTTTACCGTAATGGTGTGTTCTCCTGCCTGAGATATATTGCAGGTAATTGCCTGGGCAGAATCATATGTACCATACAAAACATTATCTATGTAAACATTATATTTCTGCTTTGCATTAATCTGCTCCTGAGTCTGTCCCCATGCAAATGTAACTGTATTATTCTCAACTGTTTGTATAACAAATCCCACAACTTCCGTAGGCTGTGTTACAGGTTTAGCCGTTGGTGCCTCTGTAGCTTTTTCCGTTGGTGCTGCCGTAGGAGCATCTGTAGTAACTTCCCCTGCACTATAGAAATTAAAGCACTCCCATGCGCCCCCTATATTATCGCTAACTGCCTTTAGCTGTCCCTTATCTGATGAATCGTCAAAATCTGCCTTTACATATTTTCCATTTGCAATGGAACGAAGGGCATATTGATTTCCTGTTACATGGACAGGTTCAAACTGTTCCCACAAACTTATATTATTACTTCTTGCCAACAACTGATTATTTTCATCTATAACTGCGCATACATACTTTCCGTTTGCCTTTGATTTTAAGGAAATTGTTCCATTACCATTATTAATTACTTCCAACACATCATCTGTGGATGAGTACGATGATTTGTTTGCTGATAAAGGACTGTTACCACTATTTACTGCCGTTACAATATTATCTGTACACTCTAAATAGTAACTTCCCTCATTCATACATTCAGGTTCTGAACTTGAAATCACTCCCGGAGTGTATTTCTTAAATACGTTTGTAAGGGATGTATTTAAATATCCTGAACCCACATTAGACCATTTTGCCAAAATAGTATCATAAGAATCACTCTCTGCATTGACACTTGAAACTGACTGATTAACCAGTCCCCAGTTTCCGTATGTGGATACGCATTTATATGTCCAGTTTGTCCAATTTAAACCACTGTCGTTTAACAGCTTAAGTCCCTGCTCCCATGTAGACGGACTATTAAAGTATGAAAATTCTCCCATATAACTTGGAACATTATAATTTGCACTGTTTATGTTATTTATACGCTTTTGCATATTGGCAATCTGCTGACCATTTGCATTCTCATAATCATCATATAAATAATTATGATACTCATACATAACATTTTCCCATCCATATGTATCAGGATTTGGCAAATCTGTAGGTTCCCATGTTGCTTCCATAATAATAACATGGGTTGGATCCTTTGCTCTAATTCTTTTATATGCATTATCATAAATATTCCACAACCATGAATGTAACTGATCGTCTGAATATCCTGAATTATAACGATATTCATTATAAGGTTCATTTAGCAAATCATAACCTGCCACTACAGGATTGCTATTATAGTGTTCAGCTATTTTTTCCCACATCTGATAATACTTCTCCTGATTAGAAGCTGCATTACTTCCAAAGAAAAACTCAGAAGCACCTTTTTTATCGTTTCCTCCATCCACGCCTGAATGGTCGCTTCCGTTTTGTGAACCATAGGCACCGTGCATATCTATAATTACATAGATTCCTCTTTTTCCTGCCTGTTCAACAAACCAGTCAACCCTGTCAAAAGCATTGCTGTACCAGTTATTGTTTTCATCAACAAAATTCCTGTACCAAATTGGAAGTCTTATACAATTTATCCCCAGACTTGCACATGTATCAAAATCTGATTCCTTCCAGTAATTACTTTCATATGTGTTAATAAGAGTTTTTGCGGCATCACTGCCAAATCTGTTAGTTAATGTATTAATCAAATCTGTCTGGTCTGTTACATTAGCAGTATAATCCGTAGGCGTAAGCCAAAACTCCTGTAACATATATCCCCCTGCATTTGTTCCCCTAAGATATACGGTATCCCCCTGTCCATAATTATTCTTAAGAACCTTACCGTTTGCTTTTAAGAAATCCTTATATTTAATTTTGTTTGTAGTTGTAGCACTTACATCACTTGTTTTATATACCGTAATACCGGTAATTGACATTGCTGCTATAAGCATATACACAGTGATTTTCTTAATTAATCTTTTCAAAATCTGCCTCCTTACTTTGTCCACTACTTACCAGGATCATAAAGGTTGTCATTCCATCCGTAATCCACTTTTGTTGATAAATAGTATTTATTACCGCTTATTCTGCTTAAAATCGTATCATACAGGTATGCATGTCCATTATAGTTTGATGACATTGCATTTTTATAGAAATAATAAGCTACCTCCGGTATAGACATTGACTCAACATTATTTCCATATATAATGGTTCCATCTTCTGCCACTACAAAAGCTCTTGCATGGAAAGAGTTAGTAATCACATTAAGTGAGTTATCACTTCCATAATATGAATTATTTCTCACGGTTCTTACATATTCCATATATCCGTCTTTATTACTTAAAATACCATCATCCGTAGCAAGATATCCTAATGTGTAATTATTACCATTGTACTCTTGAGCTCCAATATATGTATGAGCTGCTCCTGATATCTGACTTGTATTCAACACTGAATAGGAGCTGTCAAATACATCTTTTGTTTCATCGCCTGTAGCGTTAGGATCAATTGTATATATAATTCCAACATTTTTAACCTTATAAGACTTGTCTGATACGGTAATTGTTTCTCCTACTGCCGGTGCCCTGCATATTGTTCTAAATGCTACTTTTTCCGCACCTTCCTCATCAAATACAACTTCTCCACTTGCATTATAATATCTGTTTCCATTTGTTTTTATCTGGAAACCTTTAATGCTGATTTTATCAGTCTTTATAATAGAAGATTCTGTTACTACTTCAACTTCGTTAGATATATCTTCACTAGAAACTGCCTCATCAACAGACGCCTGAATACTCACACTATGTTTTCCGGCTTCCACATTAGCTATTGTAGCTGTTGCTGATGGACATATAAAAGTAAAATCCTTTACATTTGCAATATTTCCACTGGTATTATTCACAAATTTCATATATACCGTATGCTTTCCTGCACTTAATGGCTTATACAAATCTATTGTAGCTGTAACATAGTCTGACCATGATGCTTCAGTTTTCGGCGGTGTCACCTTTAATGAACCAATTATTTCTCCGTCCATGGAATCCTCATATAAATAAATCATTCCGCTGTTTCCTTTAGCACAGGAATAATTTATTGAAAGTGATGTTGCCGGTGAACTTAAGGAAATATCGTCATATTTAGTCCAGGCACCGTTATGGGTTCCTCCTATATTATAGTTAACACCATCTTTTTTATCATTTACTATTCCATATTGGTTTGAATAATCCGTAGCCTCCTTAGTCACCTTTGATACTTTAACAACTGATTGATTAACTGTCATTGCAGGAGTTGTAGAACCGTCAACGTATATATTATACTTTGGGTTACTATCCATATCAGCCTTAGGATACCATGTTACGTTAATGGAATTAAGCATTCCCTGAGCATTTACACCTGAAACTGATTTTACCTTTGATGTAGCAATATTTTCTACTACTCCCGGAAAATAATCTTTAATTTTTGATGTCAATCCTGTATTTTCAGTGCTTTCTCCTACTTTTGACCACTTGCTTAATATAGTATCATAAGAATCATTTTCAACATCCGCCCAATAGTTATTAGTATCTGAATCTGAGCCGTTTCCCGGAGTATTGTATAATCCCCAGTTTCCATATTGCTTTGTACACTTATAATTCCATATTGTCCAATTCAGATTGTTGTCATTAAGCAGCTTAACTCCTGTATTCCATGTATCGTTGTTGCTCATGTAATTAAACTCACCAATATAGCTTGGCACATTGTGTGCTGCACTGTTAATGCTGTCGATTTTGCTTTGCATAGAACTTATTTGTGTTCCTGATGCATTGTCATAGTCATCATACATATACTGATGATATTCATAAACTACATTTTCCCAACCCTTTTCTGTAGGGTTTGGAAGTGTATCAGGATCCCACACTGCTTCCATCATTATTATATGATTTGTATCAACTGTTCTTATTCTTTTATATGCCTTGTCGTAAACATTCCACAAAATCGACAATCTTTCCTGCTTAGTTTCATTTAAACCTGAATCACTCATATAATCTGCCATAGGTTCATTTAACAAATCATAACCGGCAACAACAGGGTTGTTTTTATAATGGTCTGCTATTTTGTACCACATCTCATAGAATTTTGCCTGATTAGTAGCTGCATCTGTTCCAAAAAATAATTTTGAATTATCCCTTTTCTGCTGATTGGTACTTCCACCATATATTCCTGAGTTATGACTTCCGTTTTGTGAACCATAGGCACCATGCATATCTATAATTACATATATTCCATAACGTCCTGCCGTTTCAATAAACCAGTCTAAACGGTCAAAAGCATTACTGTACCAGTTTCCATTTTCGTCCACTAAATTTCTATACCATATTGGAAGTCTTATACAATTAACTCCCAGTCTTGCACAGTTTTCAAAATCCTTTGATGTCCAATAATTTTCCTCATATGTATTAATCAGCTCTGCTGCTCTTTCACTTCCCAAACGGTCTGTAAGTTGATTGATTATGTCCTGTTGACACCTTATATTTCCACTGGTGTCGTCACTTGTTGCTCCTTTTGTGGCACATAGCCATATTTCCTGTAGCATATACCCTCCGGCATTAACACCTCTTAAATATACTGTGTTACCATTGGTATTTTTAATTTCTTTTCCTTCTGTTTTCAAAAAATTAGGATAAACTTCCTTTTGTGTTGAAGCAGCTTTTACCGTATTTAACGTCATGGTATTCACATTAATACCTGTAATTATTAATGCAATACTTAATAATAAACTGCTTATCTTTTTCAATATATTCATAACTGTTCTCCTATAGATACAAAATCCACTGTTACTTTAGTCAAAAAGGTCTCCTATGTTTCCTCCTGTAACTTCCGGTGGTGAAAACCAATCTCTTGTTTCAGTGTCCCCAGGGCCATCCGGAGACGCAGTTGTCTCCGGTGTAAGGCTCACCATCATATTTTTATTAACTTCAAATTTTGTAACTATTACTTCCGGTGTTGTATATAATTTTCGTTTAATCATTTGCTTTCTCCTTTTCAACGCTACTTTCTTATATAGATTCCACCATTCCACTCATACTGGACTTTTCTATAATATCCTTTATAATTTCCTATCTTTTCAACTTCATTATAAATCCATTGGTTTAAGTCCGTATAAGTTGTACCTCGTGCATTGTTTAATGCATCTAACAGTTCCTTATTTTGTTCTTCCGTCAGATTTTTTGAATAAAATTCCTCTCTTTGTGAGTATTCACCCTTATAACTATTCTGACAGTAAATAAAGTCATTCATGTCTCTATATACTGTATTTAACAGGTTATAATACTTGCTACTGGTACTTGTAACATTAAGAGTTTTCATCATTGCCTTAGCAATTCCGACTCTGTTATGCTGCATATCAACCAGATTTAATACATTATCATATAAGAACCTGTGTCCCTTTAATGTACTCATTTTCTGATTGCTGTAAAGATGCTTAGCTATCTCGTACATATCAACAGTATAAATATTATTTCCATATTCTATTTTTCCGTCTGCCATTTCAGCATATGCCCTTACAGTAACTTTTTCCTCTAATGTGTCAAACATGTAGCTTAAACACTTAAAAGTTAAACCATAGTAACTCCAATATTTTGTAGAGAACTCTGAACCGTCCTTTGTACTCCAATCTGCATACACACCATTTGGTGTTTCCTCATGTACTTTTACGTTACTATTGCCTGATGCCCCTTCTTTTGTCATTAATTTTTCCAGCTGTTCCCTATCCTTTCCAACTGTTTCTCCTTTAATGGCATATACAACACCAAACTTTTTAACTTTCTTTCCTTTAATAGTATTTTTGCTTACTCTGCATACTACCCTGAAAGACGGACTATATTCAGATACTCCTCCTTTATCTTTATTTCCATTCATTTGGAAGCCCTGTACTTCCACATCACCTAAATCATTATAAGTATTGGTGCATGAAAGAACTGTATCTCCGGTTACTTTATTTACCGTAACTTCCCTTCCGTCTGTGCTGTCTCCCTGATTTATAACCCAGGAGGTTTTGTAATACTCATCACTCCATATGTTAGTATCAACATCTTTTTTACTATAATCGTCCTCTGTTACTGTAACCTTACAATTGTTATATACGTATAACTCTATTTCTTCAGAGTGCTTTAAGCTAAACCTGTACTTTCCTGTTTCAGTTTCTGTAAGTCCTGTATTAGGAAGCTTTGCGGCATCTATTGCTTTTCCATCCTTTTCAATGGCTATTGTAAAGTTAAAGTTTTTATCCTTCTCAGCCATATTCCCTGATACATTTTTCTTTATGGTAACTTTTCTAATAGGATTATAAATATTTATAAACTCAACAGAATTACCCTTAGCTGATGAATATGTAAATTCAGCAGTATATGCAAGATTTGTCCCATTAATATGGCTTATACCAACCTCTTCCTCTGTTCCGTTTTTATTAACTTTTTCTAAGTAATAAGGAAGATAATTGTTGCTTACAATCACCTCTTCTACTGTATATTGATTTTGATTTGTTAATTTTGCTCCATCGAAAGTAACGGTCTTAAAATATCCGCTTGCCTCTCCTCCCTGAGCCTTTTCTATCTTGACAAAATCACTTTGATTAATAGTTTTACTTTGTAAAATATTACCTGATTTATCTTTCAGTTTTGCAACTATGGTGTAGCCATCAGGTATTGTATCTA
This sequence comes from Eubacterium sp. CAG:161, assembly GCF_000432355.1. Taxonomy (NCBI): domain Bacteria; kingdom Bacillati; phylum Bacillota; class Clostridia; order Eubacteriales; family Eubacteriaceae; genus Eubacterium; species Eubacterium sp. CAG:161. The sequence goes on along the minus strand of NZ_HF991874.1, from coordinate 6,138 downwards.
AACCTTCTACCTTAACTGTTGCAACTACAATTCCACTTTTGTAATAAAGCTTTAATACATTGTGGTTATATGCCACCGTCATGTTTCTGTCGTTTTCATCTACATAGAAATCTTTAGAATCAGCATCATTTTCACCACTTATTTTTGCCTGATATAATGTAAGTTCACTAACTTCTGACGGACTAGGTACAGCCACTCTGTCATAAGGATTAACAGTACCATTTACTGTTAAATTATCCTGTTTTTGTCCATCAACATAATACTCAATGGTGTATGACTGTCTCTGCTCAAATGTTACATTATCCAATAAACTTCCTACAGTTTCATTTGCTGTATCACTTTCATTTCTCTTTGCACCTCCTGCTGAGACAAAGAAGAAACGTGTAATGTAGTTTTTATCTCCTGATGGAGCATTGTATATACCATTATGGTCGTTCCACTCTCCTGCATTTTTCTTACTTGTTACCTTCCACATAGTTGCAGTAACTCCGTCAGATAATGTAAGAGTTGTACCTGTTGTTCCCTCCTTATTGGTTTCTATAGCCTTAACGTCATCTCTGCTTATTAATGCCTTAATCTGCTCAGCTGTCGTATAATTTTTTGCATCTTTAGCTGACATTGCCACAACATACATACTGTTCTGACACCAGCGTCCTGCATAATCCAAATCCCAATAACACTGTGAATTAGGTGTTGTTAAAATATCCTGATATAATGCACCTACATTTTCACAGTTAAGCTCTGCAAACTGGTCTCCATGAGCATTGTTTTTGTACATTTCATCCTGTGTTACGGAGAACTGGGATACCTGTTCGTTTTCTCCTGAGGTTTTTAACTTTCTTCCATTTACAATTTCAATATCATGTCCTACACGGTTACTATTTGGCCCGTTAGTCCATCCCGGTGCTGTTGTTTTCCACATTAAACCTTCATATCCGTTAGGATACTGCTGTTCATCACCATTTGAGTTAAATGGGAAGATTTTTCCATCTTCATCTGTTGAAAACATTGCCGGATACTCAAAATCTCCATTTTGTATATTGTTATAATATTGTACTTTGTAAGAATGTGACCACTGTGTAGTGCCACTTTTTCTTACTCTGTAGTATTTACCACCGCCTAAATCTTCTGCAACGTGAACAATGTCATTTGTTATTCCATCCTTACTGTTTCCCAATATCTCAAGATCATATCTCTTCTTTGCCACATCAGTCCATGTTTCTCCGTCACTACTCTTTTGCCACTCATATGTACAGCCACTTTCAGGATTCTTAACACAAAGACTACCATTTTCGCTTAATTTATCTTCTATAATAATTGCCGACTTCCAAACTCTTACTTTATAAACCAAACTAAACTTTGCACTTGGACTTTCCTTGTTTAAATCAGCTGTTTCAAAAATCTGACATCCTATTTGTGTCTCAACATAATCTTTGTCTCCAAAATCAAGGTTTGCCGGTAGCTTATACTGAACAGTTGCCTGCTGTTGCTTCTTATAGGAAACTATTCCCTCATCATGACTTTCAGCACCTCTTAATTCATCACCTGAATTTCCTGATGACCAGTAAATTGTATGCTTTGATGCGTTATAATACAATTCTCTCGGGTTTACATAAAAATACAAATCCTTATTTGCTTCATATACAACGTCATATGTATCTCCTGTACCTATTACATCATCCTGTACAAGACTGCTGTCAATCATTCCCGCTTTTTCCGTATCCTGTAGTGCTGATATGGGATAAATTCCATAATTTTTCTTAGATTGACTAGTCCAATAATCTGTCTTATCTGTTTCTTTTCCCCACACTTCAAATTCATAAAGGGATAATCCCCAGCTTCCACCTCTTACTTTTTCATCTGTATATAATCTAACGTATCTTGTTTTTACATTATCCATATGAATGCTGTTTCCTAATTCAAGATTTGCATAATAGGCATCTTTTTGAATTTCATCAGCATCTCCCGGCTCTGTCCAGTCTGTAACAGTCCGATAATCAGTCCATGTTTTTCCGTCATTTGAAATCTGAATTTTAAAACTTTTTGCATAAGCACGCTCAAATTTCAAATCTACCGAATCTATTGCACACTGCTTTCCTAAATCAATCTGATACCATGGATTAGCGTCTTCCTTCGGTGCTGCCCATCTTGTGTCATCCTTTCCGTCTACTGCATTTTTAGGATTAGAAGTAGTTGCTCCATTATCAGAACTGCTTACCTTTACATCCTTTCCTACTGAAAGGTCTGACAGCTCTCCCTTAACTGCTGTACCATAAACTCTGATATCTCTTATGGACATTGCATTATGATATGCCATTTTTATACAACGTACTTTTACATATCTTGCCTTTCCTAAACATACGCCATCCGACTCATATTTAAGTTTGTCTGTATCTGTTGTTTTAAAACCTCTGATTGTTCTTGCAACAGTCCAATTTACCTTATCCCTTGAAACAAGAATCTGAAAATCATCAGGATATGCCTTTTCAAACATAATGCTGACTTTTTCAATTTCATATAATTTTTCAAGGTCAATTATGAAATATCCTTTATCACCACTTTCACCACTTCCCCATCTTGTGTCTTCATCTTCATCTACGGCATTTTCTGCGCCAAAATCAGTCTGTGAACCGGACGCCTCCACCGGCTTACCAAAGGCAAGGTTATCCTTATCAGTAACTCTTTCCAACTTGAAATAGTCTACATTTGCCTGCTGCCATGAATTGCTTTCAGAATAAGGAATATTAGAAGCACCTGTAATATCAATTACATTTACTCCCTTATTTAAGGTAACTTCAGTAGATATTGTTTTAACTGTTGTCCATCCACCTGTAACAGGTGCTGAAATACTTGTCCAACTTGAATTACCTGTACTGTTAATTCTGCAATCAATGTTTGTATCTTTTGAACTTCCTGATGCATACGCAACAATGAGTTTATACTTTCCTGCATGTTTTACGTCAACATAAGAAGTAAGGTACGCCCTGCCATTATCCGGCCATGCGTTCATTCCACCTACTGCTTTTCCATTAGAAAACGCATTATCTTCCTGTATATTATGTTCGCTATCTGCATCTCCCTGAATGTAAGCATGGGCATTTTCTGCTTCGTGCTTATCATTACTGTCTGAAACCGTTTCCGGTTCGTACTCAAACTGGAAATAATCAAGATTACATGCTCCCTTTGAGCCATCCGCAACAAATTTTAAATATATTTCATGATTTCCTGATGGAATACTAATGTTTTCTGACGTATCAACATAAGTTGTCCAGTCAGAACCTGTTCCCGTTGTTTGCACTGTAGCAACAGGCGTTCCTGACATTGAGCTGTCATCAACATATATTTCAACTTTTCCACCATCACCATTTTTTACGCTGTTTCTTAAATATATCTTTGATACCTTCCTATCAAAGAAAACATTGTATTCCGCCCATTTTCCATTTCCAAGTCCTCCAAGATTTTTTCCATCTACATAACTGTCATTTTCACCTTCTACTGTTATATCCCCTGAACTTTTAGAAAAAGCCTCTGCCTGTATTTTATTTCCTTTTAATGTTGTATCTAAAACGCCTGAAAATGCCAATTTAACATCTTCACTATATTCCAATGTAAAACAGTCTATGTTTAACCATTCGTCCCAGACATTGTTGTTATCATCACGACCATGTTCTGTTCCGCCTTTCCAAACCCATACTGCTCCTGAAATATCAATTTTATTAATTCCCTGTTTTAATTCAGCATTTACATCTACAGATTTTACCTCATCCCATGAGGAACCTACATCTGTTATGTCACAGGTGTTCCAACTGCCATTATTTATTCTGTATTGAAGTGATGTGGTCATAGTTCCGGAATACTTTATTTTCATATTATAGTATCCTGCATTTGCAGCTTTAACATAGGTAGTTAAATATGAACGGTCATGTTCCATATATGTATTCATTTTTCCTATTGCCGCACCATTTGAGTATTTATCGCTTGACTCTGTAGATACCTTATTTCCGGCAGTGCCTCTGACATATGCATGAGCCTTTTCTGCCTCATGCTTTATATTTGCATTTTCCGGCTTATATTCAAACTGGAAATAATCAAGATTACATACATAATTCTTTCCTGTGTCTGTAGTGAATTTCAAATATATTTTGTGATTTCCCGCAGGTATACTAACCTCACCGGATATATCAGTATATGTGCTCCAACTTCCTGTGGAACTTACATTTATAGTTGCAACAGGTGTTCCTGACATTGTGCTGTTGTCAACATAAACATCTATTTTTCCTGCTGAATTTTCATTACCACTATATCTTAAATATATTCTGGATGTCATTCTGTCAAAATTAATGTTATACTGAACCCATTTTCCGTCTGACAGTCCTCCTATATTTTTGCTTCCACTGGCTGAGGAATTATCATCATCTTTTACTCCATCAGCTCTACTGTCTGTATTCTCTGCCTCTATTTTATTACCAACAGTTTCTTTATTTCCAACAGAAAATTCTTCAAAAGCTTTCTTACTATAAGATTTTTCCTGCTCATTTCCGTAAATACCTACCTCATAAAGGGAAATTCCGTTATACTGTCCTCCGTTGTAACCACTTTTTTTGTAGGTACGCTGTACAGCTTGTATTTTTATATATCTTGCATTAACTGCACTAAATTCTATTTTATCCACCCTTGCATATGAATCCGAATCATAGGCTTCACTGTTGTAAACTGTGGTAATAAGGCTGTAATCTGTTCCATTTTCTGATTTATAAATATTATATACAGTGGCATTGGCCTGCTCCCAGCTTAAATATACCTTCTCCACACTGTATGTTGCCCCTAAGTCCACAGTATAGTATGTGTCATCACCACTTGGATTATACCATCTTGTATTTGCATCATTATCAATAGCCCCACTTATAGGAGTACTGCTATTCTCCTCTCCACTGGCTGTGGCAGATACTCCGTTATTTCTCACATAGTTATAATACTGGTCATTTAAAATGTCTGAAAAAGCCTCTCCTGTATTATTTGTCTTTTTTGTAAAGACTCCGGTGTCACTAATGGTACTTTCTACCGATGCTTTAGCCTCACTTCCAAATATGCCTATTTCCCATATAGATACACCATAACGTCTGTTGTTGCCTGAATCTGCCAAATAAGAATCACCAACATCTGTTATTTTTACGTATCTTGCAGACACTGCATTACTTAATGCTACAGTATCCACCCTGTTTTTAGGGTCTGTATAATCACTTATTTTAACCCTTGAAACTTCCTTGTAACTTCTTCCATCATTTGAAATTTCTATTTTGTAGTCAATGGAACTTGCTACTTCCCAGCTAATCCCAATTTTAGACACGGAATAACTTTGCTTTAAGTCGATTTGAATCCAGTGTCCGTTTGTATGGTTCGAGTTAGCCCATCTTGTATCTGTGCTTCCATCAACAGCTTTAGATGCATCCCTTCCATCCTCAACACCATCATCAGAACTTGTATTGACGCCATATTTAATATAATTATATAAGTCTCCGTCTTTGCCGCCAAATGCCTTCTTAGTATTATCCTCCATGGTGACATCTGCATTGGTTGCCGTAGCAGATGCCGCGGCTTTAACATTGATATTCGTCACTGAAATACTTGTCATCGTCATACTTACGGCAAGAACCGTCGCAAGCACTTTTCTTAGTAACTTCTTCACTTTTTTCTCCTCCAAAATATTTAATAAAAATCCCTTTTGCACATAATATATTATACTGCATTTATTTTCCAAAATCACTTTGATGAAAGTATCAATTTTTCATTATCAGTATCAATTTTTCATTATCAGTGTCCTTTTTTTATAATTGTGCATAATAACGCAACGATATCTGTATTTTTATCTGTGTGTTGAAAGATACACTATAAAAGGACAGCCTTCCTATTTTGGGGAAATACTGTCCTTTTATCTTTACTATCTTATTCTTTTATTTACATACTTTGCCTTGTATTTAGAATAAACTATTGTCTGATCTTTATATAAACCATAGTATCCTGACAGGGCATAGCTTATTGATATGGCAATTAAATAATATGATACCCCCTCAAATCCAAATAATTCAAAGGAAATGAGCATTGATGTAACAGGACAGTTGGTAATTCCACAAAACACCG
>NZ_HF991873.1:202600-208566 GCF_000432355.1 Eubacterium sp. CAG:161 | reverse complement strand
TCGATTACTCGAATTAACAATGTTCGCTCTGAAAATATTTATTTGAATTTTCAGGGATGGTTGCTGTTCAATTATCAATGTTCCTTTTGTTTGTCGCTATCGCGACAGCCATATTACTATATCATAGTTATTTGGCTTTGTCAACAACTTTTTTCTTTTATTTTTAAAAGTTTTTTTGTTGACCGTTGTCGTTTTCTTGCGACAGCTTGCATATCATATCATACGTTTTGATGTTTGTCAACAACTTTTTTAAATTTTTTTAAAAAAGCTTTTTTGAGAAGTTTCTCACTATATCATAGTTATTTGGCTTTGTCAACAACTTTTTTAGCTTTTTTTAAAAAACTTTGTCGTTTGTGTCACATCTCAGTGACAGCTTGTATATATTACCATATACTTTATTGTTTGTCAACAACTTTTTTTAAAAACTTTGTTGTTCGTTTGTCGTTTCTTAGCGACAACTCGTATATACTAACATATGCATTATTGTTTGTCAACAGTTTTTTAAACTTTTTTTGATTTTGCAAAATTGCATATTTTAGAGATAAATATAACTCCACTTAACCAATAGTGGAGTTATATTTGTTAACGGAGAAGGAGGGATTTGAACCCTCGCGCCGCTATTAACGACCTACTCCCTTTCCAAGGGAGCCCCTTCAGCCACTTGGGTACTTCTCCAAGCAGTTGACTTTTATCTTACGTGTTGTTACAGATTTCTCTGTAGCGGAGAAGGTGGGATTCGAACCCACGGTGGTACTACCCACACCGGTTTTCAAGACCGGCACCATAAACCACTCGGACACCTCTCCGTGTTGCACGCTCTCGTGACGTGCTTGATTATACTAACACTATTTTCTCAAAGTGTCAACACCAATTTTAAACTTTTTTCAATTTTTTTCTGCCTATTTTTTGCTCCTTAATTAGTTAGAACAACATATAAGCTTTTCTAATAGCTTCTATACTATATTTTGTGTCTGTTTCAAGAACATTTCTGCAATATAAATATCTTCCGGAGTAGTAATTTTTATATTTTTGTAATCTCCTTCTACTATTTTAACTTTAAAATTAGAATATTCTTCTACTACCATGGCATCATCTGTTATGTTTTTCTCCTGATCCTGCATCATTTTTTCGTATGCTTCCTTTACTAACGATGTAGAAAATGCCTGAGGTGTTTGTATACTCCATAATGTGTTTCTGTCAGGTGTACCGTCAATTATATTGTCTTTTGTACTTATCTTTATGGTATCTTTCACCCTGACTGCTGCAACACAGGCTTTATAGCTTTCTGCCCCCGCAATACATTCTTCAATAATTTTTCGATTAACCATTGGTCTTGCCCCATCATGAATCAAAACTATATCTCCTGTCGCCTCTTTTAATCCATTGTACACGGAATTATATCTTTCGGCTCCTCCCTCTACGATTTTCTTTACCTTTTTCAGATTGTATTTATCTACTATTTCATTTTGGCAATATTCAATATCATCTTTAGATGTTACTAATATAACTTCATCTGTTTTACTTTGTTCAAATGCAAAAAGGGAATACCACAAAACCGGTTTTCCCTTTATCATTATATATTGCTTTTTGGTTTTACTGTTCATTCTCCGTCCATTTCCGGCAGCTAACACTATAGCAGAAATCTTACCAGACATAATAATTCCTCCACTAACTTTATCTTTCCCCTAATTTAAGATTAGGTATTGCATTCAAATCCCATCCGTGACGTGTTCCGTTTATGTATTCATAATATGCAGCTGAGCCAATCATAACTGCATTATCTGTACACAAAACAGGCGATGGTCTGTAAAAGTCAATATTTCTTTTGCTGCATTCTTCCTGAAAGGCTTTTCTGACTGCTGTGTTAGAAGCCACTCCGCCTGCTATGGCAAACTTCTTCATTCCTGTCTCTTCTAATGCGTGCATAGCCCTTGTAACTAATGAGTCCACCACCGAATTTTGAAATGATGCAGCAATGTCTGCCTGATTGATTGTTTCTTTCTTCATTGTTGCAAGATTTATCTGATTAAGAACAGCCGACTTTAGTCCGCTAAAGCTGAAATCGTACTCACTTCCTGTTATTTTAGCCCTAGGGAACTCATATGCATGAGGGTTTCCATTTTGGGATACTTTGTCAATTTTAGGGCCGCCGGGATATCCTAAGCCTATGGCTCTTGCTACCTTATCAAAAGCTTCTCCTGCTGCATCATCTCTTGTTTTTCCTAAAATCCTATATTTTCCGTAATCCTCAACTACCACAAGATGAGTATGTCCTCCTGATACTACAAGACATACAAATGGTGGTTTTAAATCTTTATTGTCTACATAATTTGCACAAATGTGTCCCTCAATATGATGCACTCCCACTAATGGAATATTTTTAGCAAAAGCAATGGCTTTAGCTTCAGCCACACCTACTAAAAGTGCCCCTACAAGTCCGGGGCCGTAAGTTACACCTATAGCGTCAATATCATCTAATGTACATTTAGAGTCCCTTAAAGCTTTTTCTATAACATAATTGATATTCTCTATGTGCTTTCTGGAGGCTATTTCAGGCACTACTCCACCATATAGTGTATGCAAATCTATCTGGGAAGATATAACATTAGACAAAGCCTCTCTGCCATTTACAACCACAGCAGCTGCTGTTTCATCGCACGAACTTTCTATTGCAAGTATTTTTATATCCTTCAATATTGTCACCTCTACTCTTCTTCAAATATTAAATCAACAGACATCCCATCTTTTCCTGGTTTTGCATTTTCAAATATTTCCGTTACTGCATCCATATATAATGCCGGTTTCACTAAAGACGGACTATAATGAGTAAGCCACATTTCTTTTGGATTGGCTTCTCTTGCAATTTCTGCAGCTTCCTTAAATGTCATATGCTTATACTCTTTTGCTTTTGCTTCCTTATCCGGTTCCCCGTACATACCTTCACATATAAACAAATCTGCTCCGGTAGCTGCCTGAACAATATTAGGAACCGGTCTTGTATCTGTGGAATAAGTAACTTTAAGGCCTTTTCTAGGTTCACCCATAACCATATCAGGGGTATATTTACCCCCATTTATTTCTACACTTTCACCTTTTTGCAACACTCCCCACTTTTGAAGAGGAATGCCTAATTTTTTTGCCTTTTCAGGATTAAATTTTCCACTTCTGTCTATTTCTATGGAATATCCGTAACATGTGACCTTATGATTAACTTTAAACGCTTTTATCCTGTATTCTTCCATTTGTATTGTCTGAAGGTTTTCCGTTAATTCTATAAATTCAATATCAAAAGGAAGTTCCGGTGCTATTATTCTAAGAGAATTAACCACCTTTTCCAACCCTTTTGGCCCAATCATAAGAAGAGGTTCTGTTCGTTCTGCATTGCCCATAGTAAGTAAAAGTCCCGGTAGCCCGCTTATGTGATCTGCATGGTAATGAGTTATGCATAAAACATCTATAGGCTTAAAACTCCAGCCTTTCTGTTTTATGGCAACCTGGGTTCCCTCTCCGCAATCTATTAAAATATTACTTCCGTTGTAGCGGCACATAAGCGAAGTAAGATAACGCCTTGGTAATGGCATCATCCCTCCGGTACCTAACAAACATACATCTAACATTATTTCACCTTTACCTTTTATACCAGTTCAGTATACCCCTCTTCTTCAACAGGATATGTGAACTCTTCTGTAATTTCGTCATAGCATTTTTCACACAAATCAAAGGAATGTTTTTTTCCGTCTTTATCAGAAAAATATCCCCACTTATACTCTAATTCAAAGGCACCTTCCACAATAACGTGATTTTGAACCTTAATTTTCTTTCCACATTTATTGCAAAACACTGATTCTAACTGATTTTGTTTGTACACTCTCATATTCTTTTCTCCTATGATTTAAAATTCATAATTATTTTATTATTTTGTGTATAAAAATCATAGTGGAAAGTTATTCCGTTTATAGATTATGTTTCCACATTATAAGTGCGTTTTCCCTAGGTTTATCGTAAAAGTTTTTTCTTATTCCTTCTTCCTTAAAACCAATCTTTTCATATAATGCAATGGCAACACTGTTAGTCTCCCTTACTTCCAGAAAAACATCCCTGACACCTTTTTCATATGCCCTATTTAAGATATCTCTTACAATCTTCTCTCCAATTCCCTTTCGCCTGCTTAATGGATTTACTGCAACATTGGTTATATTGCCTTCTTCAAAGGATAAGTACATGCCTGCGTACCCTGCCACATTGTCATTTTCCTTTGCCACAATATAAATGGTATTGTCACTCTCCATAGAATCCCTAAATGCCTTTTCTGACCAGGGAATAGAAAAAATCTGCCTTTCTATTTCTGCCACCTGAGCAATGTCATCTACAGTCATTGATTCAATTGTCACTTTTTGCCTCTTTCATTTTTGCCTTTAATTCTCTTTCTGCCTGGGATAGACGGAGATATTCAGGCTTATGCTCCTTAGCTGTTTCTGTTTTTCCATTTTTGTAATATATTTCTGCAATAGTGCCTAACGTTGAGGCTTTATGTCTGTTCATGGAAGCCGGAGCGTAATAGTGTTTAGTATCCATTATGTCATCTATAAGTTGCTTATGAACATCTACTCCGTCCCCTAAAAACATAACCGATTCTTTTATTGTATCCAGTTCTTTTATCAACTCATCTATCATCATAATGCACTGAGGTTTAATGGTTTTCATTTCTGTTTCCTCAAACTTATATATTCCTGTGTATACCTGACCCCTTCTTGCATCCATTATAGGACATATTACATACTGGGATGAATATAAATTATATGCCAGTGCATCCATGGTTGGCACATTTATAATCGGCTTATTAAGGGCAAGCCCTATGCCTTTTGCAGTGGCACTGCCTATCCTTAAGCCTGTATATGAACCCGGACCACCTGTAATTGCTACTGCATCTATACTATCCATATCTATTTCTATCATTTTCACTATTTCCGCAATCATTGGTAACAGTGTCTGGGAATGAGTTTTCTTATGATTAATGGTATATTCTGCGTTTAAAATTCCATCTGTTGTTATGGCTACGGTAGCCACCATGGATGAACTGTCTATTGCTAAAATCCTCATTTTTTCTCCTAATCACTTACAGTTATTTTTCTATAATCAAGACCATTTTCAAGGTTTTTTTCAATCAAAACAATTTTTGCTTCATCAGGTATTAATTCCTCTATTAATTTTGCCCATTCTATAAGGCATACTCCCTGACCATAAAAATAGTCTTCATAACCTATTTCATACATTTCTTCAGGATTACCAATTCTATATACGTCAAAATGATATAACGGCAGACGCCCCTCATCATATTCCTGGATAATGGTAAATGTGGGACTGTTTACAGCCTCGTCAATTCCAAGTCCCTTGGCAAATCCCTGGGTAAACACCGTCTTTCCTACACCTAAGTCTCCGTCAAGACAGATTATCTCCCCAGCTTTTGCTTCGAGTCCTATTTTTCTACCTAATTCAAAAGTCTCCTTTGGAGACATTGTCTCATAAATCATATTTGCTCCTAAAAAAATATTGTTTACAATCATAAGGCTATATTATAAACCCAAATATGATTATAAACAATATTCTTATTATTTTCAAATTATATATTTATTTGTGTCCAATGCTTTTAATAAAAGTGCTTATGCGTTTATACAGCAAAAATGTAATTATACTGTCAATTACACCTTTTATAATATTAAATGGTGCCACACACACAATTGTAAATGAAAGCTTGTTTCCTACTAAAGGGTTAATGCTTTTTCCTGCGGCAAGTATTCCATCAAGAGGTGTTCCAAAGGCTTTTACATAAAATGGTATCATAATGAAGTAGTTAAGCACTACGCCAGCTACTGCCATAAATACGGTTCCTGCACATACGCCTATCAATGCGCCCTTCTTTGTTTTGATTTTCTTATAAATAATACTTGCAGGTACTATGAAACAGC
>NZ_HF991873.1:166100-202589 GCF_000432355.1 Eubacterium sp. CAG:161 | reverse complement strand
TACTATGAAACAGCATCCTATACAGAAATTTGCGAAATCACCAACATATGCCGTAGATGTGCCTTTAATCATTATCTTAATGATAATTTTGACCGCTTCCATTATAACTCCTGCCACAGGGCCGGCAATAAAGGAGCCTATAAGTACAGGCACTTCGCTTAAGTCCATTTCATAAAATCCCGGTGCTATAAATGGTATTGGAAATTCCCATAACATAAGAACTCCTCCTAATGCTGCAAACACCGCCATTAATACAAGATTTTTTGTGTTGAATAATTCTTTCATAAATATAATCTCCTTTCTTTTTCTCAGGAAATTCTTCTTTTTAATTCTGCATTAGTTGATTATTTCTACTAATATCAGAAAAGCCTTGAGTATAACTCAGGGCTTAAAAATTTCATAACACAATAACATTTAGTACAAAATTGCGTACTAAAAATCATATTACTAAATCTTCTACCATCCAGACTATACTGTCGGTTATGGATTTTCACCATATCCTGACTTGAACCAAATCAAGTCCTGCGTAAAACGCTCGCGGACTGTAACCGCCGATCGGGAATTGCACCCTGCCCCGAAGAATTTTCTGTATTAAATTATTCAATAGTTATGATAATACTATGTTATTTTTTTGTCAATGTTATTTTTTTACTTTAATAAATGCGTTATAAATTGCACGCATTGCAACCTCAAAATCCTGATCATCAACACCGATTATTATATTAAGTTCCGATGAACCCTGATCAATCATTTTGGTATTTACACGGGCTTCAGCTAATGCTGTAAATAATATTGCTGCTGTTCCCCTGGCACTCTTCATTCCACGACCTACAACTGCAATAAGAGCCAGATCATTTTCTATAAACAACTGATCGGGATGAACTCTTGAACGGATTTCATCTAAAATAGTTGTCTCTTTTCCTGTTAGGGCATCTGTCTGAATAACCACACTCATGGTATCTACACCTGATGGCATATGTTCAAAGCTTACATTGCTCTTTTCAAGGGCACGAAGTACGTTTCTTCCAAATCCCACTTCGCTATTCATCTTATCCTTTTCAATATTGATTACGGACATTCCCTTCTTTCCTGCAATACCTGTAATAATATGCTCACAAGGCTCTGCCGTTTCAGATACAATCATTGTTCCCTTATCCTGTGGGCAGTTGGTGTTCTTAATATTTACAGGTATACCTGCTGCACGTACAGGGAAAATTGCATCTTCATGTAATACAGTAGCACCCATGTATGCCAATTCTCTAAGTTCAGCATAGGTTATTGTGTTAATAGGTTCCGGATTATTAATGATTCTAGGATCACAAATAAGGAATCCACTAACATCTGTCCAGTTTTCATATATCTTAGCAGAAGCTGCTCTTGCAACAATTGAACCTGTTACATCTGAGCCACCTCTTGAAAATGTCTTTATGGTACCATTAGGCATTGAGCCATAAAATCCCGGTATAACTGCATATTCTGTTGAAGCAAGCTTTGGCACAAGCTTTTCAGCTGTTTTTTCCCAGTCAAAACTTCCTGACTCATCAAAGAACACATATTTTGCAGCATCTATGAAATCAAAATCAAGATATTTTGCCAAAACCATGCTGTTTAAATATTCTCCACGGCTTGCAGCGTAATCCCTACCTGCCATATGAGAAAAAGCACCTTTAATTGCCTCGAATTCTTTCTCTAAGGAGAAATCTTCTATACCTAACTCACTTATAATTCCGTTAAATCTGTCTTTTATTGCCTGAAATTCTTCATCAAAGTTTTCACCTTCTGATGCCAACTCATAGCATTTATACAACATATCTGTTACTTTTATATCTTCAACAAAACGTTTTCCTGGTGCAGATGCTACAACAAAGCGTCTGGTAGGGTCTGCAAGAATGATATCTGCTACCTTCTTAAACTGCTTTGCATCAGCTAATGAGCTTCCACCAAATTTAACAACTTTTGTTTCTTTCATGATTTTTGTTTCCCTTCGCTTATATATTTTAGTATATGAATTTTTATTATTATTTTGACAAAAGATAATCCATCATTTCATAACCATTTGCCATAAAAAGTCCGCTTTCTTTTCCACACTTTTCATTGTAGTCATGCTTTTCATCCTTTAAATCCGTGCTATCATAAAGCATATATGGAACCGGATCACTTGTATGGGTTCTAACGCAAATAGGTGTAGGATGATCAGGCATAACTAACAATCTGTAATCCTCTCCTGACTTATCCATAGCTTCAGTTATAACCTTAATCACCCTTTTATCAAGATTTTCAATAGCCTTTACTTTTCTTTCAACGCTACCCTGATGTCCCATTTCATCCGGTGCTTCTACGTGAACATATGCCAAATCATAGCCTTCATTTAAAAGTACATCTACTGCTGCTGAAGCCTTTCCCTCATAGTTAGTTTCAAGTCCTCCTGTGGCACCTTCAACTTCTATAACTTTCATGCCTGCACCAACAGCAATTCCCTTTAACAAATCCACTGCTGATATCATAGCTCCTTTTTTATTGTTCTTTTCTTCAAAAGAAGTTACACAAGGTCTTGTTCCTGCTCCCCAAAACCATAATGAGTTAGCAGGGTTAAGTCCTTTCTTCATTCTATCAATATTTATTGGATGATTAGCTAAAATATCATAGCTCTTCTTCTGCATTTCCCTTAAAACTTTGTCTTTTGGTAAATACTGACCAATTTTTTGTCCTAAAACATCATGAGGTGGTGTTAAGTCAACTACCTCTCCATTATCCCATATTGTGAGATGTCTGTAACTTGTTCCCACATAAAATTTATAAGTATCCGTTTCAAGTTCTTTTCTAACAGCCTCTAACAAAACAGCTGCATCTTCTGTGCTTATTTCACTGGCACTGTGATCTATTATAGTCTTTTCTTCGTATGGCAGGTCGTCTGTGGAAACTGTAACAATATTGCATCTTAAAGCAACATCCGTAGTTTTCATATCAACACCTATACTTAATGCTTCAAGCGGTGAACGCCCTGTGTAATACTTTTTAGGGTCATATCCTAATACTGAAAGGTTCGCGGTATCACTCCCCGGTTTCATCCCCTTAGGTATGGTATGTACCAATCCCACCTCTGATACCTTTGACAATCTGTCCATGGTAGGTGTGTCAGCATACTCTAATGGTGTTTTGTTTCCCAACTCTTCAATAGGCTTGTCAGCCATCCCATCTCCTAATACAACTATATACTTCATCGCTTCTCCTCACATATAGAATAAGTCTATTATATTTATGATTTATAGGTCTTATCCCTCAATTCTTATTCTTGAGATAATGCCTAATTTATCTGCCTTTTCACTAAACTTTTCTTCGCTTATTTTCTCCGTAATAAAGCCTGTTTCTCCTGATATTCCCGCATCAACGTACTCTACATTTCCAAATATGCTTTCAATATCCTTTTTATCTGCCTTTGTTCTTACAAAGAAATGTTTCTTTGATTTAGAAAAATCTTCTAATTCCAATTTTTCCTCATCCCACATAACTGTTGTTGACACATTTAAGTGTCTTACAGCGTCTACCACATCAGATACAACTGCGCTGGCTGTAGGGAGTTTTCCTGCTCCGCTTCCAATAAACACTAAATCTCCAACCATGTTTCCACGTACCAATATACCATTTACAACACCATTAACATTGTAAAGAGGATGCTCCTGGGATAATAACCTAGGTGCCACTGAAGCTACGACACCATCATCTTCATTCTTGCATTTTCCAAGAAGCTTTATTGATTTGTTCATTGTTTTTGCATATTTAAAGTCTATATCTGTTATATTTGAAATTCCCTCTGTGTAAATTTCTTCAAAATCAACAGTCTTACCTTTAGCTAATGATGCTAAAATAGCAATTTTTCTTACAGCATCAAAACCTTCTATATCTGCCTCAGGATTTCTTTCAGCATATCCTAAATCCTGTGCCTGTTTAAGTGTACTTGCAAAATCTGCTCCTTCTTTATCCATCTTTGTAAGGATATAGTTAGTTGTTCCATTTAATATTCCTGTTATTTCGCAGATTTTGTCAGCTGTAATGTGCATGTTAATCGGTCTGATAATAGGGATTCCGCCACCTACAGATGCCTCAAAAAGGAAATTTCTGTTATGGCTCTTTGCAATTCTTATTAATTCAGCTCCATGCTTTGCCACCAGTTCCTTATTTGATGTACATACACTCTTTCCTGCGTCAAGGGCTGCCTTTACAAAATCATATGCCGGCTTTAATCCACCCATTACTTCGATTACGATTTCAACCTCAGGGTCTTCTAAAATAATATTATAATCATGAACTAAAACATTTTCACAAGGGTCTCCCGGAAAATCTCTTAAGTCTAATACATATTTTACTTCAATTTCTTCACCTGCATTTGCAGCAATTAAATCTTTATTTTCTCTAATAATTTCAAAAACTCCGGAACCTACTGTTCCATATCCTAAGATTGCAACTTTAATCATATTTACTCCTCGCTTGTCATTATAATTTTGGATGTTTGCAACTGCAGATGTTGCCACGTGCCATAACTACAGGATTCTAAAGAAACTTTAGTAATCACACACTCGTAGATTTTAGCACGGATATAAACAATTATCAATATTATTGTTTATCTTTGTCTATATTAAGCCATTTTAAATAAGAATTTATGAATGGATCAATGTATCCGTCCATTACCTTACCTACATCTGTAACTTCTTCGCCGGTTCTATGATCTTTTACCATAGTATAAGGTTGCATTACATAGGAGCGGATTTGATTTCCCCATCCTATTTCTTTAACTTCGCCTCTTATGCCTGAGCGCTTTTCCTCTTCTTCCTGCTTTTTAAGTATATATAGTTTTGCCTTTAACATTTTCATTGCCTTGTCTTTATTTTGAAGCTGGGAACGTTCATTCTGACACTGTACAACTATTCCTGTTGGAAGGTGGGTTATTCTTATTGCCGATGATGTTTTATTAATATGCTGTCCTCCTGCTCCGCTTGAACGATATGTATCAATTCTTATATCGTCATCATTTATTTCCACATCCAGATCTTCTTCAATATCAGGCATTACATCACAGGAAGCAAAAGATGTCTGTCTTTTTCCTGCTGCATTAAAAGGCGAAATCCTAACCAGTCTGTGTACTCCTTTTTCTGATTTTAAATAACCAAAAGCATTTTCACCTTTTACCTGAAAGGTTATTGATTTTATGCCGGCTTCATCTCCATCTAAATAATCAATAACTTCTGTCTCAAAGCCCTTGCTCTCCGCCCATCTGGTGTACATTCTATAAAGCATTCCTGCCCAGTCGCAGGATTCCGTGCCACCTGCACCTGCGTTAATTTTTAATATTGCATCGTATTTGTCATACTCTCCTGAAAGCAGGGTCTGAATCTTCACTTTTTCAAAATTTTCAATAAAATCTTTTAATTCATTTTCAACTTCATCTACTATACTTAAATCTTCCTCTTCTTCCCCCATTTCAATTAAAACTCCTATTTCGTTATACTGCTCCACAAGACCATTAATTGTATCAAGGCTGTTTTTTAACTGCTTCATTTCTTTTGTAAGTTTTTGGGATTTTTCCACATCCTCCCAAAAATCCTGTTCCTCCATTGAAGCCTCTATTTCTTCTAACCGTTCTTTTTTTACCTCAATGTTAAAGGATGCCTCTAATTCCTTAACACTGTCTTTATACTGGTTCCACTGATATTTATACTGATCTAATTCAACCACGAAAACTCCTTAACTTCACCGCCCATATTTAAGGCTGATTAATTACATTGATATAATATTGCAAAAGACGGGCATTGCCCGTCTCTTTTACAATAAATCATAGATTTCTATGCTTTTCTTCCGCAACAGTTCTTATATTTCTTTCCACTTCCACAAGGGCAAGGATCATTAGGATATATCTTTGCTTCTGCTCTCTGCTTTGGTTTCTTAACGCCTCCGTTGTCATCCTTGTTAGTTCCTGTAACTTCAGCAACCTCTTCACGTTCAACTTTCTGTTCAACCTGAATATGATATAAGGTTTTAACAGTATCTATCTTGATATTGTCAATCATTATATTAAACATTTCAAAGCCCTGTATCTTGTACTCTACAGCCGGATCTCTCTGTCCGTATGCCATAAGACCGATACCTTGTTTTAACTGTTCTAAGTCATCTAAGTGATCCATCCACTTTCTGTCAATAACCTTAAGAAGAACAATTCTTTCTAATTCTCTGATATGCTCAGGTTCAGGGAACTCAGCTTCCTTCATTTCATATAATTTAACGGCTTCTTCCTTTAACATCTGCTTAAATTCTGATTTTGATAACTTTTCAATATCTGCTTCAGTAAGGTTAAGCTTAAACGGAATGATTTCCAGCATTGACTGTGAAAGTCCTGCCATGTCCCAATCCTTTGGTGCCTGATCATCTCTAATAAACATATCAACCTGAGATTCAATAATATCATAAATCATCTTTATGATGGCATCTCTCATGTTTTCACCATTTAACACTCTTGCTCTTTCTGCGTAAATGATTTCTCTCTGATCGTTATTAACCTTATCGTATTCCATAAGATTCTTTCTAATACCAAAGTTGTTTCCTTCAATCTTCTTCTGTGCTTTTTCAATTGTCTTCGTAAGAGCCTTGTGATGTAACTCTTCATCTTCAGGAACTCCCAATGCATTAAACACTGACATAAGTTTCTCAGATGCAAACAATCTCATAATATCATCTTCAAGAGAAATGAAGAATTTAGACTCACCTACATCTCCCTGACGACCGGAACGTCCACGTAACTGATTATCGATACGACGTGATTCATGTCTTTCTGTTCCTACTATCTTAAGTCCACCGGCAGCTCTTGCATCATCATCAAGTTTAATATCGGTACCACGACCTGCCATGTTAGTGGCAATAGTTACAGCTCCATGCTGTCCTGCCTGAGCAACAATTTCAGCCTCTAACTCATGATATTTAGCATTCAATACTTTATGAGGTATTCCTCTTTTCTTAAGTAATGAACTGATTTCTTCTGATGAATCAATATTAATGGTACCAACCAAAACAGGCTGTCCCTTCTTATATGATTCCTCTATTTCATTTATAACTGCATGTAATTTCCCACGTTTTGTTTTAAATACAGCATCTTCATGGTCAATTCTTGCAATCGGCCTGTTAGTTGGAATTTCAACTACGTCCATGCTGTAAATATCTCTAAATTCCTTTTCTTCAGTAAGGGCAGTACCTGTCATACCTGCCTTCTTTTCATACTTGTTAAAGAAGTTCTGGAAGGTGATAGTTGCAAGAGTCTTGCTTTCTCTGTTTACCTTTACATGTTCCTTTGCTTCAATTGCCTGATGAAGTCCGTCGGAATATCTTCTACCCGGCATAATACGTCCTGTAAATTCATCAACGATTAAAACTTCGTCATCCTTTACTACATAATCCTGATCTCTATGCATAAGATTATGAGCTCTAAGGGCAAGTATTACGTTATGCTGAAGTTCAAGGTTTTCAGCATCTGCATAGTTGTCAATATGGAAGAACTTTTCAACCTTTGCAATACCGTCTGCAGTAAGGGTAACTATCTTGTCCTTCTCATTTACGAGGAAATCACCATCTTCTTCAATATCAACTCCCATAATGGCATCCATCTTGCTAAGTTCAGGATTAGCTGTTCCTCTTTCCATCTGTCTTGCAAGAATATCACACATTTCATATAACTTAGTTGATTTGCCACTTTGTCCTGAAATAATAAGAGGTGTTCTTGCCTCATCAATAAGAACAGAGTCAACCTCATCGATAATACAGTATGAAAGACCACGCTGTACCAACTGTTCCTTATATACAACCATGTTATCTCTAAGATAATCAAAGCCTAATTCATTGTTAGTAATATATGTTATATCGCACTCATATGCCGCCTTCTTAGCATCATGATCCATATCTGCTAATACGCAACCTACCGTAAGTCCTAAAAATCTGTGAACCTGACCCATCCATTCAGCATCTCGGGTTGCCAGATATTCGTTTACTGTAACAATATGAACGCCTTTTCCTGTAAGTGCATTAAGGTATGCCGGAAGTAAGCAGGTCTGTGTTTTTCCTTCACCTGTCTTCATTTCAGCAATACGTCCTTCATGGAGAATAATACCACCTAAAATCTGGCAAGGATAATGTTCTGTTCCAAGAGTTCTTTTAGTTGCTTCACGAACTAATGCATATGCCTCCGGAAGTATGTCATCTAAAGTTTCTCCTGCACTAAGTCTTTCCTTAAATTCAGAAGTCTTTGCTCTCATTTCCTCATCGCTTAACTTCTGCATCTCCGGTCTCAATTCCAATATTTTATTTAATGTTGGCTTATGTCTTTTTAATTCACGCTCGCTATACGTTCCTATTATTTTGCTAAGTACGCCCATAATAATCTCCTCTACTTTTTTACCGATATATTCGGCACACTAGTGAATATATTACCATTTTAATATGTTTAATTCAATATGTCATATTTTATTTTATTGTAAACATTGTAAAATATCTGTTAAATTTCCATCTCACGGACAGTTTTAATCAATAATTTTTCCAGCAGATTTTATGGGCAAATATGCCCTGTTAACGGAGAAGGAGGGATTTGAACCCTCGCGCCGCGCAAACGACCTACACCCTTAGCAGGGGCGCCTCTTCAGCCACTTGAGTACTTCTCCATGCCTGAATATAATACATATTCAATTACACTTTTACAATGCATTAGTTATTATAATATAGTAAGTTTTATTTGTCAAATACATTTTTTCATTATGATAGCTTTTCTTCTATTGTCTTAACTATCATTGATTTAACAAGCTCTGCTATCTCCGTTGTTTTCATATCTTTATAGTCTTCATAATATAAAGGCTTTAAATAGTGTATCTGAACTTTAACTGTTTTAGTATCCTTTATATCAAATGGTTTAAAAGAATCTATTAATGCCACCGGAACTATTGGTGCTTTTGCTTTGTACGCACTTTTAAATGATCCCCCTTTAAAGTTTCCCGGTACGTTTCCATTTTTACTTCTGGTACCTTCAGGAAATATTATATAATTACGCCCCTGCTTAATTCCCTCTGTCATTTCTTTTATAATTTGCATTCCCTGTCTTGGGTCACCTCTATCTATTGCTTTTGCATCTAATGCCTTTATTGTTTGTTTAAGTAATGGAACATTTGCTAAATCATTTCGTATTACAAATGACGTAGGATTTTTATGAGTGTCACAAATTAACAGCACATCAAACAATCCCTGATGATTTGGCGTAAGTATATAACCATTTTCATTAGGAATATTTTCAAGTCCTGAACACTCAATTTCCACGTGGGCATATCTGTTTACCTTTTTACACACGTTTCTTACTATATTATATCTTTCTTCTATTGTATATTTATTTTCATTTCCTGCTTTTCCTATTTCGTGAAATAACCATGGAACTTTATAGAATCTCCTTGTAAAAAGATAAGCTATTCTATTCATTTTCATTATATTATTACCTCTTAGATATGTTTTATTCCTTATATTTTTCTATAGCTGTTTCATATAAGTTGTTTCCTTCGCTGTCAATTACAACTATTACAGGAAAATCTTCTACATATAATTTTCTAATAGCTTCTGTTCCTAAATCATCATATGCTATTACTTCACTTTTCTTTATGCATTTTGATAATATTGCTCCGGCTCCTCCTATAGCAGCAAAATATACACTTCCATTTCTTACTATGGCGTCTCTGACTGCCTGAGATCTTTTTCCTTTTCCTATCATTCCCTTTAATCCTAAATCTAACAGTTTTGGAGCATATTTATCCATTCTGCTGGCAGTAGTCGGTCCTGCTGAACCTATTGGTCTGCCTTCCCTGGCAGGGGATGGTCCCATATAGTATATTATATTGTTAGCCATTTCTATTGGTAATTGCTGATTTTTTTCTAATGCCTCATACATCCTTTTATGGGCAGCATCTCTTGCAGTGTATATTGTTCCTGTTATATAAACATAATCTCCTGCTCTTAATGAATTTGCATCTTCATTGCTTATTGGAGCCTGTATTTTCTTATCCATATTATCTCCTTATATCTATATATTGTGATTTGTTATTAGTTTCTTCCTATTATAATGTGTAATTACATTATTCTATATATTGTGCTTTTGTTATAATGTTCTTGATACATGTCTGTTTACATGACAACATATATTTACTGCTACAGGAAGACCTGCAATATGGGTAGGATAGGTTTCCACATTAACTGCCAAAGCTGTCTGGGTACCACCTAATCCTCCCGGTCCTATTCCTAATTTATTTATTTTTTCTAACAATTCTTCCTCCATATCCTTTACATATGGTATGTGGGAAGATGAATCTGCAGGACGTGCTAATGCTTTTTTGGCTAAAATAGCACATTTTTCAAATGTTCCACCTATTCCTACACCTACAACCATAGGAGGGCAGGCGTTCGGTCCTGCATCCTTTACAGCTGTAATTACAGCATCCTTTACACCTTCTATTCCATCAGCAGGTTTTAACATAAACACACGGCTCATGTTTTCACTTCCAAATCCCTTTGGTGCCAATGTTATTTTTATATTTTCTCCGGGAACAATGCTGTAATGTATTACTGCCGGTGTATTATCTTTAGTATTTTCTCTTATTATAGGGTCGCTTACTACTGATTTTCTTAAATACCCATCTACATAGCCTCGTCTTACACCTTCATTTATGGCATCTTCTAAATTTTCACCTTCTATATGTACATCCTGTCCTATTTCCATAAAAACCACAGCCATTCCCGTATCCTGACATATAGGTATCATATCCTCTGCAGCTATTTTCAGATTTTCATCTAACTGTTCTAAAATCTGACTTCCAAGAGGCGATTTTTCATTTTTTCGTGCATTATTAAATACATTTAACATATCCGGTGCAAGATAATGATTTGCTTCTATACACATTTCTTTTATATTATTGATTATTTCATCAGTATTTATAATTCTCATATATATTCCTCTCTTTTTAACGCATTAAAGGCGACTTATTTCAGCCGCCTTTTTTTAATAATTTTCAGAATCTTCTTCTGTCTGTTCACTTTCTTCTGATTCTTCGAGCATTGCTGCCTGTGCGTCAGCTTCAGTTACACTTTCTTTTACCTTTGTAATGCTTGCTACAACAATATCATTGTCATTTCCCGTATTCATAAGTTTTACTCCTAATGTAACCCTTCCAAGTATGGAAATATCGTCAACAAACATTCTTATGATAATACCTTCATTGGTAATCATCATAATTTCATTTCCGTTATTTACTGCTTTTGCACCTATTACCTCACCGGTTTTTTCGGTAATCTTATAGCATTTTACACCTTTTCCGCCACGGTTTTGAAGTTTAAAATCACTAAACGGTGTACGTTTACCCATTCCGTTTGCAGATACAATTAATATACATTCGCCCTGCGATTCAAGCTGCATAGATATAACTTCATCGCCTAAATTTAATTCTATGCCTCTTACACCCATTGCAGAACGTCCTGTTTCACGGACATCTGTTTCACGGAATTTTATCCCCTGACCATTCTTAGTTATTAACATAATATTGTCAGAATTATCAGATATCATCACATCTATTAACTCATCATCTTCTCTTAGTGTAATTGCCTGAATTCCGCTCTTTCTAATATTGGTATATGCGCTTACAGGTGTCTTTTTAACAATACCATTTTTTGTTGCCATTATAAGGTACTTGTCCTCTTCAAATTCACGCATCTGAACCATAGCCGATATTTTTTCTCCAGGCTGTAGCTGTAAAAGATTGACAATTGCCATTCCTCTTGCAGTTCTTCCTGCTTCAGGTATTTCGTAGCATTTAAGCTTGTAAATACGTCCTGTATTGGTAAGGAATAATATATAATCATGGGTTGAAACCATAAACATATCTTTCATGAAATCATTGTCTATAGTCTGCATTCCCTTTATACCTTTTCCACCACGGTTCTGTGACTTAAAGTTATCTACAGTCATTCTCTTTATATAACCTAAGTTAGTCATGGCTACTACTGTATCTTCTTCCGGAATTAAGTCTTCATCAGATAAATCTCCCACATTAATTCCTATTTTTGTTCTTCTTTCATCACCAAATTTATCTCTTACAATTTCCATTTCTTCTTTTATTACTGTAAGAAGCTTGTTTTCATCTGCAAGAATAGATTTTAAATAATCAATCTTTGCCATTAATTCAGCATATTCTGCTTCAAGGTCTTCTCTTGCCAAACCTGTCAACTGGCGAAGTCTCATATCCACAATAGCCTGTGACTGTGCATCTGAAAGACCAAATCTTTCAATTAAGTTATTTTTAGCATCAGCAGTTGTTCTTGAACCTCTGATTATTTTTATTACTTCATCAATATTATCAAGGGCAATTAATAAACCTTTAATAATGTGTGCTCTTTCTTCTGCCTTGTTTAATTCAAACTTTGTTCTTCTTGTTACAACATCCTTCTGATGATTTAAATATTCGTCTAACATTTGAAGAAGATTTAATACTTTTGGCTCTCCATTAACTAGCGCTAACATAATTACACCAAAAGAATCCTGTAACTGTGTATGTTTATAAAGCTGATTTAAAATAACATTGGCATTGGCATCACGTCTAACTTCAATTACAACACGTGTACCGTCCTGGTCGGACTCATCTCTTAAATCTGTTATTCCATCAACTTTCTTTTCTTTTACAAGACTTGCAATTTTTTCTACTAATTTTGCTTTATTAACCATGTATGGAAGTTCAGTTACAATTATTCTGCTTTTTCCATTGTCCATAGTTTCAATCTCAGAAACTGCACGTGTTTTTATTTTTCCACGGCCTGTTCTGTAAGCCTGCTCAATATCTTTTCTACCTAAGATTGTAGCACCTGTAGGAAAATCAGGTCCCTTAATAATTTCCATAATTTCTTCTATGGTTGTGTCTCTGTTTTCCTGTACTTTATTGTCAATTATTTTTACAATTGCATTTATTGTTTCTGTTAAGTTATGTGGTGGTATGTTTGTAGCCATACCTACGGCAATACCGCTGGTTCCGTTTACTAAAAGATTAGGATATCTTGATGGAAGAACTGATGGTTCTTTTTCTGTTTCATCAAAGTTTGGCGTAAATTCCACAGTATCCTTGTTAATGTCTGCAACCATTTCCATAGATATTTTGCTAAGACGTGCTTCAGTGTAACGCATTGCGGCAGCACCGTCGCCATCTTCTGAACCAAAGTTTCCGTGACCGTCAACTAAAGGATATCTTATATTCCATTCCTGAGCCATATTAACTAAGGCACCGTAAATAGAACTGTCACCATGTGGATGGAATTTACCCATGGTATCACCAACAATACGGGCACATTTTCTGTGTGGCTTATCCGGTCCGTTATTAAGTTCAACCATTGAGTAAAGCACTCTACGCTGAACCGGCTTTAAACCGTCTCTTACATCAGGTAATGCTCTTGATGCAATTACGCTCATGGCATAATCTATATAAGAGGTTTCCATAGTTTCTTTTAAGTCTACTTCATGAATTTTGTCAAATATCTTATCGTCCACTTATATTTTCCTCCTATATATCTAAGTTTTTAACAAATTTAGCATTTGCCTCAATAAATTCTCTTCTTGGCTCTACATCATCACCCATAAGAGTTGTAAATGTCTGATCCATTTCTGATAATTTTTCTTCGTCTATTTTTACCTGCTTTAAAATTCTGGTATTAGGATCCATTGTTGTTTCCCATAACTGGCTTGCATCCATTTCTCCTAAACCTTTGTAACGCTGAATTTTATTCTGATTATCACGACCGATTTCAGTAAGTATTTTATTTAACTCTTCATCACTGTACGCATAGTAATTCTTCTTATTTCTTGTAACCTGATAAAGTGGTGGCATTGCAAGGTATACATGGCCGTCCTTAATTAACTCAGGCATGAATCTGTAGAAGAATGTAAGCATAAGTGTATCAATGTGAGCACCATCTACATCGGCATCAGTCATAATAATAATCTTGTTGTATCTAAGTTTTGTTATGTCAAAATCTTCCTGTATTCCTGTACCAAAAGCTGTAATCATTGTTCTGATTTCCGCATTGTCCATAATCTTATCAATACGGGCTTTTTCCACATTAAGAATCTTACCTCTAAGTGGAAGTATAGCCTGAGTTGCTCTTGTTCTTGCCTTTTTAGCTGAGCCGCCGGCTGAATCTCCCTCCACTATGAATATTTCACAGTTTTCAGGATTCTTATCTGAACAGTCTGCAAGTTTTCCCGGAAGAGCAGCCACTGATAATGCAGTTTTTCTTGTTGCTTCTCTTGCTTTTCTTGCAGCATCTCTTGCTCTCTTTGCCAAAGCAGCCTTTTCGCATATCATTTTTGCAATAGTTGGATTCTGTTCAAGATAATAAGTTAACTGTTCACTCATTACACCTTCAACTGCAGCTCTTGCCTCACTGTTTCCAAGTTTCTGTTTTGTCTGACCTTCAAACTGCGGGTCTTCAATTTTTACACTAATAATAGCTGTAAGACCTTCTCTAAAGTCATCACCTGAAAGATTTTCTTCATTTTCTTTTAAAATCTTATTCTGTTTTGCATAGTTGTTAAATGTTTTTGTAATTGCTCTCTTAAATCCTTCAACCTGTGTACCACCTTCAGGTGTATTAATATTGTTTACAAAGCTTAAAGAATTTTCTGTATATGCATCATTATGCTGCATTGCAACTTCAACGTAAACATTATTTACCGTTCCTTCACAATAAATAACATCATCATATAAAGGTGTTTTTCCTTTGTTTAGGTATGTTACAAATTCCTTTATTCCACCTTCATAATGGAAAGTTTTCTCTATTTCATCTTCTTCTCTTATATCTCTTAAAACAATTCTTAAATTTTTAGTAAGGAAAGCCGTTTCCCTAAGTCTTATTTCAAGAGTTTTATAATCATATAGTGTTTCCTCAAATATTGAATCATCAGGAAGGAATGTTACTTCTGTTCCTGTAAAATTTTCGTCACAATCTCCTATGATTTTTAATGGTTCAACTACCTTACCATATTCATAACGCTGATAATGAACTTTACCATTTCTGCAAACCTTAACTTCAAGCCATTTTGATAATGCATTTACAACTGACGCACCTACTCCGTGAAGACCACCGGATACCTTGTATCCTCCTCCACCAAACTTACCTCCGGCATGTAAAACAGTAAATACAACTTCAACAGCCGGTTTACCTGTCTTTGTATTAATATCCGTAGGTATTCCTCTACCATCATCTCTTACCGTAATTGAATTGTCCTTATTAATCTGGACATCAATAGTATCACAGTAACCTGCCAAAGCTTCATCTACAGCATTATCCACTATTTCATAAACTAAGTGATGTAATCCTCTTGAAGATGTTGAACCGATATACATACCAGGTCTTTTTCTAACTGCCTCAAGTCCCTCTAAAACCTGAATCTGATCAGCTCCATATTCATTTTCAACGTTTGTGTTGTTACCCATTAGTAACTCCTTTCCGTTTAACTATTTTTTTAAACCATTTTTTCAGATACGGTACCTTCCGTAACCTGAAAAACCTTATTAATTTTGAATCTGTTCTCTATAAATTCATCAAGTCCCGTGCATGTAATAATAGTCTGAATATTATCAAGGCTTTTAAGAAGATGATTTTGTCTTTTTGAATCTAATTCTGATAAAACATCATCTAAAAGCAACACAGGTGTATCATTTATCAATGATTTTACTAACTCTATCTCCGCTAATTTAAGTGATAGGGCTATTGTTCTTTTTTGTCCCTGACTTCCGTAAGTTCTAATATTTTTTCCTCTGTTAAAAAACAAGACATCATCTCTGTGTGGGCCAACGGAAGTGTTTTTATACTTTATGTCTTTTTCTCTATTTGTCACTATTTTCTCATATAAATCATCTGTTTCACAATTTTTTTCATATATAATTTCTATATCTTCCTGATTATCCGTCAGTTCATTGTGAATGGGTATAAGAATATTACTTATTTCTTTTATAAATTCTTCTCTTCTTTTTATAATTTCGCCACCATATTTTGCTAACTGCATATCCCAGACATCTAAGGTCTGCTTTAATTCCGGTTTGAAATATAAATCTTTAAGAAGTTGATTTCTCTGGCTTAAAACTTTGTTGTAATTTACAAGATTATACACATATATCTTGTCTAACTGACAAAGCTCCATATCTATAAACTTTCTTCTTTCAGAAGGACCATTTTTTATGATATTTAAATCTTCAGGTGAAAAAATAATTACATTAAAAACGCCAAATAGCTCACTTGCCTTTTTTATGGGAATACCATTTACGGCAATTCCCTTTGACTTATTTTTTCTTAAATGAATATCTATCCGCTGTTCTCTTCCATTTTTGTTAATGTGAAGTTTTATGTGACCTTCATCACTGTCAAAATTAATTAACTCAAAATCCTTGTTGCTTCTATGAGATTTTGTTGTGCTACACATATATATAGCTTCTAGTATATTCGTCTTTCCCTGAGCATTGTTACCATATAAAATATTTGTCTGCTTATCTAAATCCAGCTCTAATAATTTATAATTTCTAAAATTACTTAGTTCTAATTTTGTAACTATCATTATTTTACTGTAACCAATGTTCCTTCAAATTCAAAATTGTCACCGGAGTAAAGCTTCTTTCCTCTTCTGGTATCCACCTCTCCATTAACCTTAACCTGTCCATCCTGAATTACAAACTTTGCATCAACTCCTGAACCTACAAGACCTGCAAGTTTAAGAGCCTGTCCTAATTTTATATATTCATCCTTAATAGTTATTTCCATTTTAATCTTCCTTTCCGCTACTGTACAACAGGAAGCACGATATAAATGTAGCTGTTTTCCTCATCTCTAATAAAGCATGGTGCTTTAGGATTAGTAAAGAATATGCTTACCTGTTCCTGGTCTAAAACCTTCAATATATCTATAAGGAATTTAGGATTAAAACTAATCATTATATCTGAACCTTCTTTAGATATAGGAATACTTTCATCCATGGAACCTATAAATGTATTAATGGATAATTCCATTTCAGTATCTTTAATTGTTAAAAATACCGGTTTCTTGTCACCTTCTTTTATAAGAAGTGTGGCTCTGTCAATACAGTCAGCCATTTCTTTTTTATTTATGGTGATCTTTGTTTTATAATCGTTACTAATCATTTTATCAGTGTCAAAATAATTAGTTGCCTCTATTAATCTTGAAACTACAATTGTATCATCAAACTCAAACAAAATATGGTTATTTGTGAAGTATATATTAACATCATCATCAACTCCACCGTTTAATATTTTACTAATTTCGTTTAATGATTTTCCCGGAACTAAAACCTTAAAATCACCGTACTCTTCTTTTAACTCAATATTTCTAATGGCAATACGGAATTTATCAAGAGCTACAACTTTTAATTTATTTCCATGAACTTCAAATAACTCACCTGTAAGGAGTTTATTTTTTTCAGCATCATTTATAGCAAAAATTGTCTGTCTGATTACTTCTTTAAGAGAAAACTGTGAAATTGTGATTTTGTTATTCTTTTCAATAACAGGAAGATACGAAAAATCCTCTGCAGATTTTACAAGAATATTAAATTTAGCATTTTCACAGGTTATATTAGCCTTTATTTCATCATTTACTTCTATTAATACATCATTATCAGGAAGCTTTCTTACAATTTCTGAAAAAATCTTTGCATCAATAGCAATACTTCCTGCTTCAATAATTTCTCCTAATACCTTTGTTTCAATACCAAGCTCCATATCGTTGGCTGTCATTTTAATTTCACCTTCAGTAGCATCAATCAAAATACATTCTAATATAGACATGGTTGTTTTAGATGATACGGCTTTCATTACAATATTAATACCTGATATCAAATCTGATTTTTTACAAACTAACTTCATAAGTACTCTCCTTCATTTAGAAAATTTAGCTATAAATATATAAATAATATTTTAATAATAATAATAAGCTGTGTTAATATGTTAAAAACTTTAGAAGTTCCTTTATAATAAAGGGAAAAACAAAATAATAACATGTTAATAACTTGAAAATAATTAACAAGATATTAACAATAACCCATGGTTTAAATGTTAAGTAATTATCATCCGTAAAAAAGTTATTATCACGTTATTAACATGCTATAATCACTGTTATTAACGTAAAAACGCAAGTTATTAACAAAGTTATTAACATTAATTTGGGTTAATTTTCTTTTTAAGAACATCAATCATGTTTCTAACGTTATCATCTTCCTCAATTTCGTTCTTAATCTTTTCGTATCCAAAACTAACGGTAGCGTGATTATTCTTTTTAAGGGCTGCAGCTATAGTTGATAATTTCTCATCAGTATAAACTCTGCACAGATACATACATACCTGACGTGGATATGCAATTTCCTTGCTTTTCTTCTTAGAACAAATGTCTGCAGGAGAAATCTGGAAATGCTCTGCTACAATATTTATAATGTAATCACATGTTATTTTGTTTTCTTTATTTTCAACCTTTAATGTTTCAGCTGCAAATTCCGCAGTTATTTCAGAATCATTGTTAATCTTAGAAAAAGCTATAACATTATTAAGGGAACCTTCAAGTTCACGGACATTTGATACAAAGTGTGTGGCAATGTAATCAAGTGCCTTTAAGAAATTAACACTGAAAGTATCATCCTTGTCATCTGTAAGAATGTATCCCTTTGATTCAGCATGCTTTCTAAGAATTGCCATACGGGTTTCATAGTCAGGACTTTGCATATCTACTGTAAGTCCCTGCTGGAAACGGCTTTTTAGTCTGTCAGCAATATCTTCTATTTCTTCAGGTCTTCTATCTGATGCTATAACTATCTGTTTATGCTTTAAAAAGAGATTGTTAAAAATGTTAAATATCTCTTCCTGGGTTCTGTCTTTTTTTGAAATAAACTGAATATCATCTATAAGCAAAACATCAACGTTACGATATTTATTTCTGAATTCAATAATTTCTTCCTGACTTGTCTGTTTAGCACGAAGTAAATCAATAACTTCGTTGGTAAAGGATTCAGTATCTGTGTACAAAACCTTTGCTTTTTTATCCTGCTTCAAAATATAGTTTCCTATAGACTGAAGAAGGTGGGTTTTTCCAAGACCTACACCTCCGTAGATAAAAAGGGGATTATATACTTCTCCCGGAGAATCTGCAACGGCAAGGGATGTAACCTGAGCGGCTGCATTGTTACCAACTACAAAAGAATCAAAAGTATACTTTGAATCTAAGTGAGCTTCGTGTATTCTCTTTTCAAGTACTAAATCCTCATCATTTACTGCAGGAATAGATGAAACTTTCTTTTCTTCATCATCTCCCGGCAATACAATTTGTAATTCGATGTCTTCTTCAAGAGCCACGGAAATGGAAATCTGAAGAAAATCGAAATATTTTTTATTAATATATTGAAGACTTGCGCTTCCGCTTCTTCCGGTAAAAACAAGAGTCACGACATTGTTTTCAAAAGATTTTACTTTTAAGGGTAAAATAAACGTTTTGAAAGAAATATCCTGTATATCATACTCCTGTTTAAAAAAATCCAATATTTCAGGCCATTTTTGTTGTAAAATGTCTATCATAAAGACCTCCTAAAATGATAAAAAGGCTCAAAAGCCCATACAGTAATATAATACACCAAAAAAGGTTCATTTTCAATAGATATAAATAATAGGAAGAAAGAAAAAAAGCAGGATATAATAGTCATATTTAACAATTAACAATTTGAGGATTATTTAATGTGATTTACATAAAATTATTTTGAATTTACATAATATCGACAGTTATCGACAAAATAAATTAAAAGTTATTAACATTAAAAAATGAAAAATCAGAAAAAATGGGCATAAAAGTTGAAAAAATCGGTAAGTTATTAACATTCTATTAACATCGCGTTGATAACTTATGTTAAGTAGAGGTAAAATTATGTAAATCAAATGTAAAATTAAATAAAATCAAAGAATTATAAAAAATCGGGGATATTGGGTAAAAGTGTGAAAAAGGGTTGAAATTAATGGAGAAATGTGGTTTAATTAATGCTTGACTACGAATATTCTTACATTTATAATTGTAATGATGTTTTACTATAGAACAGAAAAGGAGGTGCCGGATTATGAAGATGACATTTCAGCCAAAGAAAAGACAGAGATCAAAAGTTCATGGATTTAGAAAAAGAATGAGCACAGCAGGTGGTAGAAAAGTTCTTGCCAGCAGAAGAGCAAAGGGAAGAAAGAAATTATCAGCTTAGGTCGCATTCAATGTGACCTTTTTTCTTTGCCATTTAACAGGAGAAAATTATTATGAATAGTTTAAAAAAGAATTATGATTCCTTAAAAAAAAATAGTGATTTTCAAAATGTTTACGCAAACGGAAAGTCAATGGCAAATAAGTATTTAGTTATGTATGTTTTATCTAACGATTTAAGCATTAACAGATTAGGTATTTCAGTAAGTAAAAAAGTAGGAAATAGTGTAGTGAGACATCACCTGACCCGCTTAATCAGAGAAAGCTACAGATTAAATAGCAGTATGTTCAATAGTGGTTTGGACATAGTCGTGGTAGTGAGAAATACTGCCAGGGACAAATCTTATAAAGAAATCGAAAGTGCACTAATGCACTTAGGAAAAATTCAGAAGATTTTAAATAACATTTAAATTGATTATTTGAAATTAAATTTGTAACTAATTTGAAAACAGGCTTTTGACTGCATAATTTAATTGATTAGAGGATTTAATATGAAGATTTTTAAATTAATATCTAAGGCAATCAATTATACATTAATAGGAATGATAAAGTTTTACAGAAAATATTTATCTCCCATGAAGAGAACATGCCATTGCAGGTATATTCCCACATGCTCCCAGTATGCAGTAGAGGCTTTACAAAAATATGGACCATTAAAGGGGTCATATCTCGCCATTAAAAGGATACTCAGATGTAATCCTTTACATAAGGGTGGGTACGATCCAGTTCCTTAAAAGGTAGGAGGATTAATTGGATAATTTAATATTAGCTACACAGACAGGTGGTATTTTAAAACCTTTTGCATGGATTTTAGGTAAAATACTTGAAATTATTTATGATTTGTTTTCAACAATGGGAATTTATAATATTGGTTTTTGTATTATATTATTTACTATTGTTGTAAGAATGCTTATGCTTCCAATGCAGATTAAGCAGCAGAAGTTTTCAAAGCTTAATTCAGTAATGACACCTGAAATTCAGAAAATCCAGAAGAAGTATCAGGGAAAGAAAGACCAGCAATCCCAGTTGGCACAGCAGGAAGAAATTAAAGCAGTATATGATAAGTATGGAACATCTCCTACAGGAAGCTGTTTACAGTTATTAATACAGATGCCTATTCTTTTTGCACTTTACAGAGTTATTATGAACGTTCCGGCATATGTTAAGCCGGTTAAGGATTTATATTTACAGGTTCTTAACGGATTAAATGCTACACAGATGAAGCAGTTTTTCGGAATTGATGGTTTAGCATCCGGCTTATCTCAGGATAAGATAAACGGTTGTATTGATGCAATGTCAGGTTATACAAGTTCAGGTAGTGGAGTTAAACTTTCAGATGGTGTTACATTAAGTAAAATCTTAGAGGTTGCCGACAAAGGGGTAGCAGATAAGATAGAAGGAATTAATAATTTCTTTGGATTAAATTTAAGTATGTCACCTAGTGGAATGTTTAATGCAGGAATGATTTCAATTATTGTTGCACTTATTATTCCTATTTTATCAGGTTTATTCCAGTTTTTAAGTGTTCAGCTTTCACAGAAGCTTAATGGAGCTGCTATGGATTCAGCAGATAATCCAATGGCAAGTTCAATGAAGATAATGAACATTATGATGCCACTTATGTCAATATATATGTGCTGGATTTTATCAGCAGGTATTGGTCTTTACTGGATGGCAGGTTCACTTATTATGATGTTACAACAGATATTTATTAATATCCACATGAAAAAAGTAGATGTTAATGATATTATTGAGGCAAATAAGGAAAAGGCAGCTGCAAAGGCTGAAAAGCGTAAGCAGAAAGAAGGAATTTACAGAGATAAGGTTCTTGAAGCTTCAAAAACAAATACAAAGAATATTTCCGGTAATTCTAAGATAAGTGCTTCTGAGAAAGAAGAAAAAATCAGAAAAGCAAAGGAAGCTGCAGCAAATAAGCCAAATTCTATGGCATCTAAAGTGAATATGGTTAATGAGTATAATAAACGCAATGAAAAATAGAGGTAAAAATAATGGAATTTAAAGAATATAATGGAAAAAATGTTGACGAGGCAGTCACAAAAGCATGTGTAGACCTTGGTGTACCAACAGAAAAGTTACAATATGAAGTTATAGAAAAGGGAAGTAACGGATTTTTAGGAATTGGTAGTAAACCTGCTGTAATAAAGGCAAGAAAGAATGCTTCTACAGAAGGTATTATCAGAGAATTTCTTGGCAAAGTATTCGAGGCAATGGAACTTACAGTTAAGGTTGACATTGACATAAAGGAAGAAGAAAAAGAAAACATTGCAAATATTAATGTTATTGGTGATGATGTTGGAATCCTTATTGGAAAAAGAGGACAGACTCTTGATTCATTACAGTATCTTGTAAGTTTAGTTGTAAATAAAGAAAGTGACAAGTTTATAAGAGTTAAGCTTGACACAGAAAATTACAGAGAAAGAAGAAAAGCAACCCTTGAAAATCTTGCAAAGAACATTGCAATTAAGGTTAAGAGAATAAGAAAACCGGTTGCTTTAGAGCCAATGAATCCATATGAAAGAAGAATCATTCATTCAGCTCTTCAGAATGACAGATATTGTACAACAAGAAGTGAGGGAGAAGAACCTTACAGACACGTAGTTGTTGTTTTGAAAAAATAATAACATGGAATTTTAAATGCTCTTCACATAAAGTGGAGGGCATTTTTCTTTTACTAAATTGTATATATGTGATATACTTTAAATTTAGTGAAGTTTAATTTAGAAAAGGTGTATTATGAAGATAACAGAGACTATTGCAGCGATATCTTCATCTGCCGGGAATTCAGGAATAGGTATAATAAGAATTAGCGGTGATGAGGCAATAGAAGTTGCAGACAGAGTTTTTAAATCACATAAAAATATTAGGTTAAAGGATGTAGATTCCCATACGGTTCATTATGGACATATTGTTGATGGAGATAAAATTATAGATCAGGTTTTAGTTATTGTTTTAAAAAATCCACATTCTTATACCGGGGAAGATACGGTGGAAATTGATTGCCACGGCGGAATGCTTATACTTAAAAAGGTATTAGAACTGGTATTAAAGAACGGTGCTAAAGCTGCGGAACCGGGAGAATTCACAAAGAGAGCTTTTTTAAATGGAAAGCTGGATTTGTCTCAGGCAGAAGCAGTTATGGATTTAATAAATTCAAAGAATGATTTTGCCCTTGACAGTTCCATTAATCAGTTAAGGGGAAATATATCTGAGGAAATAAAGGAATTAAGAAGCAGCATAATATATCATATTGCTTTTATTGAGTCAGCATTAGATGATCCGGAGCATATCAGTTTAGATGGATATGAGGATGAAATAAATGAAATGTTAAATGATAATATTTTAAGAATAAAGAAGATGATTAAGTCCTTTGATAATGGAAAAATAATGAAGGAAGGAGTTAAAACTGTTATTCTTGGGAAGCCCAATGCAGGAAAATCATCACTTCTTAATTTAATGCTTGGTGAGGAAAGGGCTATTGTAACGGATATTGAGGGAACTACCCGTGATACTTTAGAGGAAAATATTAACCTTGGAGGAATAAGTCTTAAGATAATAGATACTGCAGGAATTAGAAATACTGATGATAAGGTGGAACAAATAGGTGTTAACAAAGCAAAGGATATGGCTAAGGATGCAGACCTTATTATTTTTGTGGCAGATGGTTCTAAAGAGTTAGATGATAATGACAGGGATATTATTAACATTATTGAAGATAAACCGGCTATTATATTAATAAATAAGTCAGATATTAACACGGTTATTGACATAGATGCCTTAAAAGAAAGTTCAAAAAGGGATGTAATACTTTTTTCAGCAAAGGAAGGTCATGGAATTGATGTACTTGAAGATAAAATTGAAAAGATGTTTTACTCAGGAAAAGTAACATACAATGACCAAATTTATATAACTAATGCAAGACATAAAGAAGCACTGGATAATGCATATGATAGTTTGTGTCGTGTAAAGGAATCAGTTGACGCAGGTATGCCGGAGGATTTTTATTCAATTGATTTAATGGATGCTTACGAAAGCTTGGGACTAATAATAGGGGAAAGTGTGGAAGATGACCTTGTAAATGAAATTTTTTCTAAATTTTGTATGGGAAAATAATTATTGGAGATAAAAAAATGCCGAATGTAGTTGAAAATTATGATGTTGTAATAATTGGTGCAGGTCATGCAGGATGTGAAGCGGCCTTAGCTTCAGCAAGACTTGGACTTAATACTATTGTTTTTACTGTAAGTGTTGACAGTATTGCTTTAATGCCATGTAATCCTAACATTGGAGGAACATCTAAAGGACATCTGGTAAGAGAACTGGATGCTTTAGGTGGTGAAATGGGTAAAAATATTGACAAGACTTTTATACAGTCAAAGATGCTTAATAAATCAAAGGGACCAGCAGTTCATTCACTTAGAGCCCAGGCTGATAAGCAGGATTATACAAGAGAAATGCGCAAAACTCTTGAAAATACTGACAATTTAACAGTGCGACAAGGTGAAGTTGCGGAAATTATAGTGGAAGACGGTGTAATAAAGGGCGTAAAGACTGTATCCGGTGCAACTTATTACGCTAGATCAGTAGTTTTGGCTACAGGAGTTTATTTAAAAGCTAAGTGTATTTATGGGGATGTGTTCCAGTACACCGGCCCTAACGGACTTATGGCAGCTAATCATTTAACAGATTCTTTGATTAAGAATGGAATTAAAATGAGAAGATTTAAAACGGGAACCCCTGCAAGAGTGGATAAAAGAACTGTTGATTTTTCAAAAATGGAAG
The DNA here is from genome assembly GCF_000432355.1 of Eubacterium sp. CAG:161. Classification (NCBI taxonomy): domain Bacteria; kingdom Bacillati; phylum Bacillota; class Clostridia; order Eubacteriales; family Eubacteriaceae; genus Eubacterium; species Eubacterium sp. CAG:161. The sequence goes on along the minus strand of NZ_HF991873.1, from coordinate 177,458 downwards.
AGCAGTTTGGGGATGAAAGAGTAGTGCCGTTTTCATTTTCAACAGACCCTGAAAGTGTACAAAAGGAACAGGTTTCGTGTTGGCTTACTTACACTAATGAGGAAACTCATAAAATTATAAAAGAAAATATTAACCGTTCACCGTTATTTTCAGGAATGATAGAGGGTACCGGCCCAAGATATTGTCCATCAATTGAGGATAAAGTAGTTAAATTTGCAGATAAAAACAGACATCAGGTATTTATAGAGCCAGAGGGACTGTATACAAATGAAATGTACTTAGGTGGAATGTCATCGTCACTGCCTGAGGATGTTCAATATGCAATGTATCATACAGTTCCCGGACTTGAAAATGCAAAAATAGTTAGAAATGCCTATGCAATAGAGTACGATTGTATAGAATATGGACAGTTGTTACCTAATTTGGAGTTTAAAAATATTAAGGGATTGTTTAGTGCAGGACAGTTTAACGGAAGTTCGGGATATGAGGAGGCAGCTGCTCAGGGAATTATTGCGGGAATTAATGCTGCACGTTTTGTTCAGAACAAGGAATCAATTATTTTGGACAGATCTCAGGCGTATATTGGAGTTTTAATTGATGATTTGGTAACTAAAGAGAGCCATGAACCTTATAGAATGATGACTTCCAGAGCAGAATACAGGTTATTGTTAAGACAGGACAATGCTGATTTGAGACTTACAAAGATTGGTTATGAAGTCGGATTGGTTTCTGAGGAAAGATATAAGTATGTTTGTGAGAAAGAAAAGTTAATTGAAGAAGAAGTTAAACGTTTGGAAAATTATAAGGTAGGTGCAGCAAGAGAAAATCAGGAGATATTAGAGAAACTTGGAACTACACCTCTTAAGACAGCTACAACTTTAGGGGAATTAATAAGAAGACCTGAGTTAAATTATGATTTAATAAAAGAGTTGGATAAAGATAGAAAAGAATTGCCTTATGATGTAATAGAACAGGTTAACATAAATATTAAATATAATGGTTATATTGAGAGACAAAAGAAGCAGGTAAAGAATTTTAAAAAATTGGAAAATAAAAAGATACCTGAAGATTTTGATTATAAAAAGGTAAAAAGTCTGCGCATAGAAGCCGTACAAAAGCTGGAGTTTTATAGACCTGTTAATATAGGACAGGCATCAAGAATTTCCGGAGTTTCACCGGCAGATATTTCGGTTTTGCTGATTTATATGGAACAAATGAACAGAAAACACTAAAATGTTATGTAAACCGTAACTGTTTAATATAAATAAAGTTATGTAAACCAATATAATTTAATGAAAATTAATGGAGGAATAGATGATTCAGGGGCGTAAATTGCTTGAACAAGGATTAAGTCAATTAAATATTCAATTTACTGATAAACAGATTGAACAATTTATGAAATATTATGACTTGTTAATAGAAAAAAATAAGGTAATGAATCTTACTGCAATTACAGATTTAAATGAAGTAATGACAAAACATTTTTTAGACAGTGTTTTAATTTCAAATGTTTTAGATATGTCTGATTTTTATACATTAGTGGATGTGGGAACAGGTGCAGGTTTTCCGGGAATCCCTATTAAAATATTATTTCCTCATTTAAAAGTTACATTAATTGATTCTCTTAACAAAAGATTGAAATTTTTAGATGATGTTATAAGTGAACTGGAACTTGATGGAATTGAAACTGTACATGGACGTGCTGAAGATTTAGGAAATAATGATTTATACAGAGAAAAATATGATTTATGTGTTTCAAGAGCAGTGGCTAATTTATCTACTTTAAGTGAATATTGTATTCCTTTTATTAAGAAAGATGGTGTTTTTGCCAGTTATAAGGCATCAGACAGTGAAGAAGAAATAAATAATTCAAAAAACGCCATTAAAATATTAGGTGGAAGTATTAGTAAGGTATGTGAAACTGCTTTACCTGGTACAGAGGTAAAGAGAAATATAGTAATTATTAAAAAGGATAAATGTACATCAAAGAAATATCCAAGAAAAGCAGGTACTCCATCTAAGGAGCCATTATAATTGACTTATTTCTTTAATAAATGGAGGATATATGTTAGAAGAATATTTAAATAGTAGAAAACAAATGATGCTTGATAGAATAAATGAATATTCTGAATTGCTGGAACATAATAAAATTGAAAAAGAGGAAGCTTATAATAAGATAGATGAATTAAATTCTCTTATAGATGAGGCATCAGAAATATTTTCTTCAAAAGCCAGAATTGATAGTGAACATAAAAACAATGAAGTTAATAAAATTAAAGAAAAGATAGAATTAATAGAATGTGAAAATAATAATTTGAAAATTGAGATGGCAAAAGCATCAAAAGAATTAGTTGATATTCAAAATAGTATTAATGAATTCAAAAGTGATTATGTTTCACGTGAAACAAAGTATAAAAGAAGAAGACCTACAATCAAGAAGGAGGTTATGGATAAATTAAAACTTTGCAAGGACATTGTTTCTGTGGATAGCAAAAGAGCAGCAGTTGAATTAGATGAAATATTAAAATTATTATCGTAAGTACATAAAATATTGAGGATATGCCCTAGGGCATATCCTTTTTTGATAATAATCCTTGTGTTATTATGTTTCACGTGAAACACAAATAAGAACAACATATAGGTTAATATATGGCAAAATAGGCATATTTAAGGATTGTTTCACGTGAAACATTAAAAATAAGAAATATTTAGCACAAATTTGGAGATATGTTATGGAAAATCCTATTTACATATGATAAAATATATCAGCAGGAAACATAAGGAATACTAAAATTAATGAAAGGATAGAAGTCAATAGAAAATTGTGCAAATTTATTGGCTTTATATAGAGATAGGTAGGTTATATGGGTAGAATTATAGCTATTGCCAACCAAAAAGGTGGAGTTGGAAAAACAACGACATCTATTAATTTGTCTTCTTGTTTAGCAGATTTAGGAAAGAAAGTATTACTGGTTGATATTGATCCTCAGGGAAATGCAACAAGTGGGGTTGGAATTATTAAACAAAATTTAGAAAATACAGTTTATGAATTATTTCTTGATGAATGTACCATATCAGAGTGTTTAACAAAAAGCGTTGTGGATAATTTAAATGTACTTCCGTCAAATGTAAATTTGTCAGGTGCAGAAATTGATTTAATTGGAGTTGAAAACAGAGAATATATTTTGAAGAATGTTCTAGACCAGATAAAGGACTTGTATGATTATATTATAATTGATTGTCCTCCTTCATTAAATATATTAACAGTTAATGCCATGACTGCAGCTGATTCGGTAATTGTCCCTATTCAGTGTGAATATTATGCGTTAGAGGGACTGTCTCAGTTAATTCATACAATTAACCTGATTCAGGACAGACTTAATAATGACTTGGAAATTGACGGAATTGTATTTACAATGTATGATTCAAGAACAAATTTATCATCAGATGTAGTTGAAAATGTAAAAAGTAATGTACATATAAATATATATGATACAGTTATTCCAAGAAATGTAAGATTAGCAGAGGCACCAAGCTTTGGTCTTCCAATACATATGTATGATGGAAAGTCAGCAGGAGCTGTTGCATACAAGAATCTTGCTAAGGAAATAATAAAATAAAAATATTAATTGTAAAGTTAAAATGATATTAATATATAAAAATCACAATAAAATTATCAAATATATATTATTATTATTATAACTAAAATGTAAAGGAAAAAGTATGGCAGTAAAAAAGAAAGGTTTAGGAAGAGGAATTGATTCGTTAATTCCTCAGACAGATACAGGTAATAAAAAAGAAAAGGTTAAGGAAAAGCCGGTTGTTAAAGAAGTAATAAAAGAGGTTGTAAAGGAAGTAAAGGTTCCTGTTCCGGCTGAAACTATGATGAAAATTTCAGATATTGAGCCTAATAGAGATCAGCCACGTAAAAATTTTGACAAAGAGGCATTAGATGAACTGGCAGATTCTATCAGACAGTTTGGAATTATTCAGCCTATAGTTGTTCAGAAAAAGGATGATTATTATGAAATAATTGCAGGAGAAAGACGATGGAGAGCTGCAAAGCTGGCTAAAATAAAGGAAGTTCCCGTTATTGTAAAGGAGTATACTCCTCAGGAGGTAATGGAAATTGCCCTTATTGAAAATATTCAGAGAAGGGACTTAAATCCTATTGAAGAGGCACTTGCATATAGGAGTCTTATTAATGAATATAATCTTAAACAGGATGAACTGGCTAAAAGAGTTTCAAAGTCAAGAGCAGCTATAGCAAATTCCATGAGATTACTTAGATTAGCTGAACCGGTTCAAAATATGCTGGTGGAAGGTCAGATTTCAATGGGACATGCAAGGGCATTGCTGGCATTAGAATTAGAGGATTTACAGGTTGATGCTGCAAATACAATTATGGAAAGAGGCTTAAGCGTAAGAGATACAGAGAAGCTTGTAAAGTCAATTTTGAATCCAAAACAGTCAAAACTTCCAATTCCTAGCAGTGAAGAGGCTATATATTCAAAACTTTCCGATAAATTAAAGGAAATTATGGGTACAAAGGTTTCAATTAATCACAAAAAAGGCGGAAAAGGTAAGATTGAGATAGAATATTACTCTCAGGAAGAATTAGAGAGATTATTGGAATTATTTAATGGTATACAAAACTAAATTAATGTTATAAACTATAACTAATCTATAATCAGAAAAGGAGTTAGAAATGAACGATTATATATATATGGGAATAATAGTCGCAATGTTTGTAATATTTATTATTCTTCATATTAAACAAAATAACAAAATAAAGAGACTTATGAACAGATATGAGAAGTTTATGAAAGGAAAAAATGCTGAAAATCTTGCAGATGCAATAGAAGAGAATTTTCAGCAAATGGATAAACTGGAAATATCACATCAGAAAAATGAATTAAAGATGGAGCAGGCTCTTCAAAATATAACAACAACATTTCATAAGTTGGGAATTGTTAAGTATGATGCCTTTAAGGAAATGGGTGGTAATTTAAGTTTTGCTCTTTGTTTGTTAGATGATACAAACACCGGATTTATTTTAAACACCATGCATGGACGTGACAGTAGTTACAGTTACATAAAGGAAATTATAAAAGGTGAGGCGTACGCAACACTAGGTGAAGAAGAAAAGGAAGCTTTAGAAAAAGCAATTAATTCATAATTTAAACAAGAATGTGGTACAAAAATGCTACATTCTTTTTTTATTTTATAAAAAGTTGTAATTATATGAAAAGTGGGAGGTTCAGACTATATATTATGAGAAAAAAATAATAGTAATGAACATAGGCAATAAGTTTATAGGATATATTGAATAACCTCTCATAATTGGGAGATAGGGGAGTTGAAGTGTAGAAGAAAATTTTTTTAAAAAAAATGAAACTTTTTGGTACTTTGAATAGTCTAAATATTATAAAGAATAAAGGAGATAAAATTGAAAGAGAAAAAAGAAGATATAATTAGTAAACTTCTTATAAATAATTATGACAAATATTATCACATAGCATATAGTTATACACAAAATAAAAATGATGCACAGGATATAGTACAAGAAGGAGCATATAAGGCTATATATAATTCGGAAAAATTGCGTCAGGTAAAATATGCAGATACATGGATATGTAAAATTATTATAAATGAAGCAATTAGTTATATCAAAAAAAACAGGTTTAATTGGGATAAAGATATTGTAAGTGAAATGAAAGATGAAAAAGATATGTTTAAAATTGAAGACGATAAGATTGAATTGAAACAGGCGTTGGACAAATTAACAGATAAAGAAAGGGCTGTAATTGTATTAAGATATTTTGAAGAAATGAGTTTAAATGATGTTGCGTACATTTTAGGTGAAAACTTAAGTACAGTAAAAAGTAGAATATATAGGGCACTTGAAAAGTTAAAAGAGTATATGATAGTTAAATAGATTGTGATATGAAGGAGAAATTAAGATGGTAAATGATGAAATGTTAAAAAAACTAAAAGATCAATATATTGGAGTTGAAGTTCCTGATGATGAAAAAAATAAATTAAATGAAATTTTAGAGTATGCTAAGATAGATAAAAAAAGAAAAAGAAAAAAAGTTATAATTACAAGATGGATGATTTCTGTTGCTGCATTGTTGTTAGTTGTAATTATGCCAAATACAAATGAAACATTAGCATCATCTTTAAAAAATATACCTTTGGTGGGAAATATTTTTAGTGTAATAACAGTTAGAAAATATGATGAAGACAAAAATATCAAAATTAATATGGCAAAAATAGATTCTAATGGAGATATTAAAAATAAAAAAACAGTTGAAAAGTTAAACAATGATATAAAAAAATATACAAACAAGATAGTAAATCAATATAAAGTTGATTTAGGTTCAAGTGGATTTAGTGATTTATATATGGATTATAAAATTGTTATTAATAATGATAAGTGGTTTACAATAGCATTTACAATAAACGAAACCAGAGCAAGTGGATATGAATTTCATAGATATTACAATATAGATAAATCAAGTGGAAAAATTGTTAGTCTAAAAGATATATTTAAGGAAAAATCTGATTATATAAAGATTATAAGTAATGATATAAAAAGACAAATGAAACAGCAAATGTTGACTAAAGACGTTGTATATTTTATTAAAGATAATGGTATTTCTACAGGATTTAAAGAAATCTCAGGTAATCAAAACTATTATATAAATAATGAGGGAAATATAGTAATAGCATTTGATGAGTACGAAGTAGGACCAGGATGTACAGGGGCACCTAAGTTTGTAATATCAAAAGATATAGTAAACAATATTTTAAATAATTAAGAAACATAAATATAAATGATGGAGATGAATAAGATGACAAGAAATGAAAAAAAACAAAGGAGAATAAGACAACTTAAAATACGTGTAATATCCACGTTATTAATATTGTGTTTAGTAATTGTAGCAGGTGGTTGCGCTTTAATAGAAAAAAATAAAGAGAGTAAAAAAGTTGTCAGAGTTAATGGTGGAGTTGTTGAAAAAACAAAGAATGTTGCAGATAACAGTGAAAATACTTCAACTGAAACAAAGGAAGAAACCAGTAAAACTGAAGAGGAAACAACAAAAGATAATAAAAGAGTAATTGATCCTAATAAACCTATGATTGCTTTAACCTTTGATGACGGACCGGGGGAGAGAACCCTGGAATTGTTGGAAACATTGGAAAAATACAATGTGAGAGCTTCATTTTTTATGTGTGGCACAAGTCTTTCCAGAAACGATATAAAGGTGGAAGAAATTTTAAAGAAAATGGATGAATTAGGATGTGACATGGGAAATCATACAATGGATCATCAGTCATTGCCAACATTATCCTCTAAAAAAATTAAATGGGAAGTGGAAGGGGTTAATGATTTAATTAAGAAACATGTAGGACATGGAGCTAAATTTGTGAGACCACCTTACGGAGCAGGAATCAGAGATAAGAAGGTAAGCAAATATGTAAAGGCACCTATGGTTTGCTGGTCTGTGGATACATTGGATTGGAAGACAAAAAGTAAAAAGGAAACAATAAGGTCTGTTATGAATGATGCTCATGATGGAGATATAGTGTTAATGCATGACATTCATGGATGGACAGTAGATGCAGTAAAAAAGATTATTCCAAAACTACTAAAAAAGGGATATCAGTTAGTTACAGTGTCTGAAATGGCAGAGGCTAAAGGCTGTAAACTGGAAAATGGAAAGCCATATTTTGAATTCTAATAGATATAAGAACCGTTATGTTAAATTAAAAATTTAGCATGGCGGTTTTTATATGCAAAAAATCAACCTGTCACAGGAGATAATTAACCTGTTGCCTAAATACTATTTACATTTATATAGTAATAAAATAAAATTCTAATTAGAAACAGAGAGGTTTAATTAGTAGGAAAGTTATATGAAGGTTATCATTGATATTGATGAAAATTGCATAGAAAACCAAGTAATAATAAAGTGTTCAAAATTTGACGAAAAAATTGCCATGCTTCAAAGAAATATAAGCAATAGTTTATCTGAAAACATTAAACTTGAGCTATATAAGGATCAGAAGGATTATTATATTGATATTGAGGACATTTTGTTTTTCCAGACAGAAGGAGACATGGTTAAGGCACATACAAGGGATGATATTTTTGACACAGGTTACAGACTTTATGAACTTGAGAAAATATTGCCATGGACATATTGCAGAATTTCAAAGTCTGCAATATTAAACGTAAAAAAAGTATATGCAATTACTAAAAATATAACTGCTTCAAGTGAAATAGAATTTAAAGACAGTCATAAACACGTATTTGTTTCACGAGGATATTTTAAACCTTTAAAAAGTAAATTAGATGAAATAAGGAGTAAAGAATAATGAAAAGAAAAAATATTTTCTGGGGAATAGCACTTATAGCTATTGCGGTAATATGGATAATTACCAAATTAGATATATTTCCCGGTGTGCAATTTGGAAAAATAGCGTTTACATTGCTGTGGGCAGCATGGCTTGTAAAGGGAATTTTAGATAGAGGGTTTTTCTCTATTTTTATGAGTATTGCCTTTCTTGGAATTGTATGGCAACATGAATTAAAAATAGAAAGTATCACTCCATGGCCGGTTGTAGGCTCGGCAATATTGTTAAGTATAGGATTTTCACTTATATTTGGAAACAAGGAAAGACGTAATTGGAAAAAGGCATGTAAAAAGGGATATGACGAAAAAGACGGATATGGAAATTTTACCTCAAGTCATGCAGAGGGAGAAAATATAGTTCACGTAACTAAATTTTCAGGAGCTGAAAAGTATATTGACTCTAAGAATTTAAAAAGTGTGGAAATTATAAATAAGTTTGGTGGTTGTGAAATTTATATGGATAAGGCAGTTCCATCGGGCAATGAGGTTTACGTGAGAGTTGAATGTATGTGTGGCGGAGTTGAAATATATATTCCAAAAAGCTGGAAGGTTAAAAATCTTACAACAGCGACTTTAGGGGCACTGGATGAAACCGGGCACTATGAAGGAGATGCAGTAAATGATACTGTTGTTGTTTTATCAGGTACTATTAAATTAGGAGCAGTGGAAATAGTAAGGGTATAAAATCAGATGATTTTTAGTATAGAAAAAGCAGGGTTTCTACAAACTCTGCTTTTTTCAATGAGAATTTTAATATTCCACAACTGATATGAAACTTTTTAATATTTTTATTTCTTCAGGATTATTTTTTGCAATTCTTGCTGCGGCAACAATAGGAATCCAGTTTTGAACGTAACGCTTGCTTGTGCTTGTTGCTTCGCAGAATTTATCCAAATATGATTCTGCCAAATCAGGCATATTAATTTTCATCCACAAATATGTTCTGGCAACATCGGCACTGGCATTTCCCTGGGATGCATGATTCCAGTCAAGAACACAAGCCTCACCTTCATTAATAATAATATTATGAGGTGTTAAATTACCGTGGCACAATTTCCTATGACGTGGACAGGTGTTTAACATGTCAATAAGGTCTATTTTAAGATTTTTATCCAAGTTGGAAAACTTAATATAATCTGCAAATTTTTCCTTTTGGAATGGCAGTTTATCAAGTCTGTTTTTATGAATTGATGTTTGAATTTCAATCATTTTATCTAAATATTTATCTGAATTATCAGGGTGTGACTGTATCATGGAAAACAAAGTAGTGCCCTTTATAATAGAAGATTTAAAATACCATTTTCCATCCATAACAGATACTTCTTCTATAGAAGGAACATTGATGCCTGTTGTTTCAACCATAGATGTAATAAAAGATTCCAAAAATACATCAGTTTTCTTATAGTTTTTGTTAAAAATCTTATAAGTATTATTTCCATCAGTATAAATACTGTTATTTCGTCTTTCGTTTACTAATTCAAGATTCATATGTTTTACCTTCTCCTAAATAAAATGTATTATTATAATGAAATTAATAATAGTATAACATATATTGACGATGTTTGCCATAATCCTTGCAAAAATAGGAGGTTAGGGGTATAATCGAAATACCGTGAAAAGATTGTTAATAAGAGTCATTCCGTGTTAATAACACAAATAGAGAAGTGACTCGTAGGAGGAGAAATGTTAGATATAAAGTTATTGAGAAATAATTTTGATGAAGTTGCAAAGGCTTTATCTACAAGAAACGAAGATTTTGATTTAAGTCTTTTTAAGGACCTTGATGAAAAGAGAAGAAATCTTTTAAGTGAGGTTGAAGCATTAAAGGCTAAGCAGAATACTACATCTAAGTTGATTCCACAGTATAAGAAAGAGGGAAAAGATGTTGCACCTATTATGGCAGAAATGAAAGAAATTTCAGATAAGGTTAAGACATTAAACGCTGATTTAAGTAAAGCAGAAGAAGACTTAAACAACTATATGCTTACAATACCTAATATTCCTCATCCTTCTGTTCCGGCAGGAATGACAGATGAAGATAATGTAGAAATAAGAAAGTTCGGTGAGCCTACTCATTTTGATTTTGAGCCAAAGGCACATTGGGATTTAGGTGCGGATTTAGGAATACTTGATCCGGAAACAGCAGCTAAAATAAGCGGTTCAAGATTTACAGTATACAGAGATTTAGGTGCAAGACTTGAAAGAGCCATTGTAAACTTCTTCCTTGATACACATACATCAAAGCATGGTTATACAGAAGTATTTCCACCATTTATGGTTAGCCGTGAGAGCATGACAGGTACAGGACAGCTTCCTAAGTTTGAGGAAGATGCATATAAGGTACAGGGAGATGGAAAGGAATATTTCTTAGTTCCTACAGCAGAAGTTCCTGTAACTAATATGTATAGAAACCAGATTTTAGATGGCTCACAGCTTCCAATTAAGCACTGTGCATATACAGCATGTTTCAGAGCTGAAGCAGGTTCAGCAGGTAGAGACACAAGAGGACTTATAAGACAGCATCAGTTTAACAAGGTTGAGTTAGTTAAGTTCTGCAAGCCGGAAGATTCATATGATGAATTAGAGAAACTTACAAGAGATGCAGAAGATGTATTGCAGATGCTTGGACTTCCGTACAGAGTTGTTAAGATTTGTATTGGAGATTTAGGATTCACAGCTGCAATGAAGTACGATATTGAAGTTTGGATGCCAAGCTACGGCAGATATGTTGAAATTTCAAGTTGCAGTAACTTTGAAACATTCCAGGCAAGACGTGCAAACATTAAGTATAAGGATAATGCAGGTGATAAAGCTGAATTTGTTCATACATTAAACGGAAGTGGCGTTGCAGCCGGAAGAACAACAGCAGCTATTTTGGAAAATTATCAGCAGGCAGATGGAAGTATTGTAATTCCTGAAGTTTTAAGACCTTACA
>NZ_HF991873.1:76384-166040 GCF_000432355.1 Eubacterium sp. CAG:161 | reverse complement strand
AAATAGTATTATATATACTGGTTAAAAAATAAAATGCCGGTTATGGATTACGGGTTTTTCCATAGTCTTAAGCCGGCACTTGTTCTCATAGTTAAATGGATATAACAAGTGCCTCCTAAGCACTAGTTGTGGGTTCGATTCCCGCTGGGAACATTATAAAATGCAGCAATGGTTGTAGATTCATTGCTGCATTTTATGTTAATACGTTTGTATGGAAGATAAAATTTCTGCACATTAATATACTTTTCCATTTGGACTACAAAAATTAAGATTAATTTGGAGAGATGAAACATGATTTATGATTTTAATTTTAAAATATTAATTTGTTTAATAATTTTATCGTTGATTTTAGCTGTATTGTGTAAAAAAATATTTAATAAGAATTTTAAAGAAATAATTGCTTTATTATTAATATGCTTTTATTTTGATAATTTATAAAACTCAGTTTCCAATCTTTATTAATAATGAAGTTATGGAAACTGAATTAGGTGGAATAAAATTGGGCAGGGATGTTAATTTGATTCCTTTTAAGGATTTTGCTCATATGACAAGTTTATTGAATATTGTTATGTTTATTCCGATAGGATTTTTGCAGGGATTTGTAGTAAAGAATAATTGGAAAAAAACTATTATTGTGGGATTTATTTTAAGTCTTGTAGTCGAGAGTTCACAGCTGTTAGTGAATATGTTAATAGGATATAATTTTAGAACCTTTGATGTTAATGATTTAATTTTTAATACTATTGGAGCTTTAATAGGGTACTTAATATTATTTGGAATAATATCCTTGTTGAAAAAATTCAAAAGTAGTGACAATAGAATTGTTGAGTACATTAAATCAAGAGAATAAAACACAAAATCCACAATTATACCCAGAATCTCCGCAAGTTGAAATATTACTACAATCGTAGTATAATTATCTGATATAAAACTAAATATGGAGATTGATAATGGACTATATTGTAATGGATTTAGAGTGGAATCAAAATCCATATGGAAAAAGTAATTATTATCCGGACCTGCCATTTGAAATCATAGAAATTGGTGCAGTGAGAGTTAGTGAGGACAGAGAGATACTGGATTCTTACCAACAGGTTATAAGACCAAGAGTATATAAGAAACTTCATTATAAAATTCGGGAAATAACTCATTTTACTGAAGAAGAATTGAAGGAAGGAAAGGATTTCAAGAGAGCAATTATTGAATTTCTTGACTGGTGCGGAGATGATTATATGTTCTGTACATGGGGTTCTATGGATTTAACGGAGCTCCAGAAGAATATGAAACATTACAGGTTAGAGAGAGTGCTGGATTTCCCATTATTTTTTGTGGATTTGCAGAAAATGTTTAGTTTGCGATATGACGATGGACATATGAAACGAACTCTCACAAGTGCTGTTGAATATTTGGAAATTGATGAGGATCATGAATTCCACCGGGCTTTGAGCGATGCCTATTACACGGCCAGAGTTATGCAGACCATGGACTTTGACAAATATAAGAACCGATTATCTATTGATACATTTTATTCACCTAGAATTAAGGAAGAAGAGATTTTCGTTAGGTTTGATGAGTATACCAAGTTAGTAACAAGGGAATTCCTTTCTAAAGAAGAAATGTTCGAAGATAAAGATGTAAGCGACATGAAATGTAATAAATGTGGCAAATATTTGAAAAAGGAACTGGATTGGTTTTCCGACTGTGGAAAGACTTATTATTGCTTAGGAAAATGTGCCGTGCATGGTTATGTCAGAGGAAAGATTAAGATAAAGAAAGTGGAAGATGACAGTTTCTTTGCAATTAAAATTATGAAATCCACTGACGAAGAAGGGGCGAAAAGTATTTACGACAAACAGGAATCTATTAGGGAAAAGAGACGTGAGAGAAGACAGAGGTCTCTGGATAAAGAAATCGTCATAGATGAGTTATGGGATGAAAATGAGGACGAAAATGAGGATGACGATTAAATAAAAAAGTAGCTGTATATCCGAAAAGGATAAGCAGCTACTTTTTTGTTTATTATTTAGTTTCCTTATAATTCTCCATAAGAGCTTCAAGTTCTGTTAAAAGACAATCAACTTTACCATAGAATGAATCGTTGTTCATAGGATCGTCGAATTTGTCACGGATTTCAGTTACCGCATCAATAACAGCATTAAGACGTTTCTTACCACTACCATTTAAGTAAAGCATATAACGGCTCTTTTCATTTTCCTGTGGAGTCATTTTCTTTAAAACAACCTGCATATTAGGTTTTTCTCCAATAAAACGGTATGTGATAGATGGAGAAGCATGGTTAAATAAATTCTGAAGATAGTAAATATCTCCTGTTTCATTGTAATATTTCCATGCAAATGTTTTTCTCATGGTCTGAGCTCCAATAGAGTTAAGTCCGATGCTATGTCCGGCTGCACGAAGAACTCTGTATGCCTGTTCTCTTGAAAGAGGCTTGTTAGAATTGTTATGTCCTAATATTAAGTAAGAATCCGGATCCTTACCTTCTGTGAAAGTATGGATTGTTTTCTTTAAATCTTCCGGAACTTTAAAAATGTTCTTAATGTTCTTTGTTCCAATTTCAACAGTTATTTCATCTTTGTCTCTTACATCCTTAACCTTAAATGAAAGAATGTCCTGAAGCTGAAGTCCCGTGCCCACACCAACTTCAAACATGATGTAGTACTTATAGTCAACTTCTTTAAGTGCGTTGCCAAATAGACGAAGTGTGTCTTCGTCCTTAATAGGTGCTACCCAATTCATAATATTAATACCTCCTAAATTAATAATCAGCGATTTCTATTTCGTTTATTCGCTCTTATTTTATTTAATCTTCTATGCTGCATAACAATGATTAATATTAAAATAACAACAATTACGATACCAATAATAATAGGCAGTAGAACTTTTGGTACCTTGAAGTTAGATTTCTTTGAATTATCACTATTTGCGGCTGCAGTTTTATTTTCAGTGTCTAAAGCGGTTGTGCTTTGTACACTTTCTGAACTTAAGTTTGTGGTTCCACTTTCAGCAACAGAAGTTGTAGATGACTCGTTTGGGGTATCTGCAACGGTATTAGTGTATTTAATACCAGCTGTTCCTACAGATTTTGAACCATATTTGTAAGTAATAGTTGCAAATTTATCATTAGAAATTCCAAAGGATATTTCAGATGTTAAATCTGCAAACTTTGCTTTTTTAGGAATAACCACACAGGCGGAATCATCTATGGAAATGCTGCTATTGTCGTTACAGAAAGGTGATTTCAAAGTAACACTTTCTGTATTTTGGAAACGGGAATCGTTTTGGGCAACATTAACCTTGTGAAAATTGTCAAAGCCGTAATCAAGCAAAGCCTTGGTGTCATAGTAAACATTGTTACCATTTGAGTTAAGCACAACTGTAATAAGAGTCATGCCGTTTCTCTCGGCAGAGGTAACAAGGGTTGTCCCAGACTGATTAGTAAATCCGGTTTTTCCACCAATAATTCCATCGTAGTAAAATCCGCTGTAGCGTCTAACCATTTTATGACGCTGGTAAGAATTAAAATTTTCTTTTCTTTTGTTATTCTTTTTAATTGTATATTCTGATGTGTTAATAATGTCTCTGAAAGTCTGATATTTAAGAGCATCACGCATTATCATAGCCATGCCATATGCCGTAACATAGTGATTTGGGTCATGAAGACCGTTGGCATTGGCAAAATGAACTCCTGTGGCACCGGCTTTTTTGGCACGCTCATTCATCATTTCAGCAAATTCCTTTGTGGAGCCGGCAATGTGTTCGCCAAGTGCGGTGGCAACTTCATTGGCGGATGTAAGCATTAATGCATATAAGCAGTCCTTAACAGATAACTTTTCACCAATTTGACAACCGGCATTGGCATCACCATATTCTAATCCGTTAATGGCATTTTTTGAAAAAACTACTGTTTCATCTAATTTGCAATTCTCTATTGTTAAAAGTGCCGTCATTATTTTTGTAATGCTGGCAGGATACATTTTTTTGTTACACTTTTTATCATATAAAATAGTACCTGTGGATGCATCAATTAATATAGCAGATTCACCGTGCAAAGTAGGTGCCTTAGGCCAACTGGTGCTTGTCTTCTTAGGGGCTGCAGAAACATCTGCAATTCCTAATCCTGTGTTGGAATCAGTAATTGGGATAAAAATATTTCCCAGTACCAGCATCATAATAAGCAATGCTGATAAAACTTTTTTAAATCTATATGTAATCATTGTAATCTCCAAAATATAATCATATAAAATATATTTTACATAAAATAAAGGCAAAATGCAATTAATTTACAAAATATTTTTGATAAATCATATATTGAATAAAAAAACAATGATAAAAAAGTAGTGGAAATAAATAGTTGTATGTATATAATATTAACGTAGTAAAGGGTAAACTATAGTATAAGAATAATAAAAAACAGTAACTAATGAACAGTTAATATTGTCCAATGGTTACTGTTTTTTTTATTTAACCCTTGATTTTATAACCTTAAGTCTTGTAAATTCCTCACGTTCCTTTTCTTCCAAAGCATTTTCAATGGTTTTTACTAATGCTTCATAGCTTGGAATGGTTATATTCTTAAGGGCGTTGGCACGCTTTTGGGTTTTCTTGATATTGTAAGCAAGACGATAAGCGGCATTTTCAATCATGGAAAGTCTGATGGTTAAATCCTTAACCTTCTCAAAACAGGATTTTGCCATATCAAGGGATTCCGTAGTGCCATAAAAAGAATATACGGGGTTTCGGATTTCTTCCTTATGTCTTACAAGAGGGATTTCCGTACCCATAACACTTCTTGATTTTATCCTTATGTCATTCTCAGGAGTAACGTTAAAAGCAAAAGTTTCCACGTTTTTAATTCCCAGTTCAATATTTGCCTTTTCAAGAGCGCTATAGGCTTCCTTAAAGGTCATGTCAATTTCTGTTTGAATACCTTTTGCTTTTTCGTTAAGATCCATTATTTCACGAATGAGAATATTTCTTTTTTTGTCCATTAGCTCAAATCCCTGTTTTGCAAGGGTAAGGGAGCTTTTTGTGGACATCAAATTACCTTTTGTAGGTACTGTGTTTAAATTCATAATAAACCCACTCCTATTTTAGTAAGTGTATAATTACCAAAAGTGGTGTAATCACATTTAGCAATTTAAGTGGAAAAACTTTAATTTTCTCCAAATGCATCATAGTATTTATCCAGTATCTTTGTGTCAATTCTATCAAGTTCTTCTTTAGGAAGAATATGAAGAAGCTTCCAGCCAAGATTTAATGTTTCAATAATATTTCTGTTTACTCCAAGACCCTGACCTACAAATTCAGTCTCAAAGGCTTTACCAAATTCAAGGTATTTCTTATCTGTTGGAGATAATTCATCTTCACCGATAACTGAAGCAAGAGCTCTGGCATCACCTACTTTGGCGTAAGCCGAAAACAGCTGGTTTGCAACATCCTGATGATCATCCCTTGTAAATCCTTCACCGATACCATCCTTCATAAGTCTTGAAAGAGACGGAAGAACATTAATAGGAGGATAAATTCCCTGGCCATTTAATGAACGGTCTAAAGTAATCTGACCTTCCGTAATATATCCTGTAAGGTCAGGAATTGGATGAGTAATATCATCATTTGGCATTGTAAGAATCGGAATCTGGGTTACGGAACCTTTGGCACCTTTAATAATGCCGGCACGTTCATAAATTGTAGCAAGTTCACTGTACAAATATCCCGGATAACCTTTTCTTGAAGGAATTTCCCCTTTAGAAGAAGATACCTCACGCATGGCTTCTGCATAGGTTGTCATATCAGTAAGAATTACAAGAATATGCATATCTTTTTCGTAGGCAAGATATTCTGCAACTGTCAGGGCAACCTTAGGGGTAATAAGACGTTCTACAACAGGGTCATTCGCCATGTTAAGGAACATAACGGTATGTTCTAAGGCACCGGATTCCTCAAAAGACTTTTTGAAAAAGTCAGCAACGTCATTTTTTACGCCCATGGCAGCAAACACAATGGCAAACTTTTCATCACTGTCTCCTAAGGAAGACTGATTTACCAATTGGGCTGCAAGCTGGTCATGTGGAAGTCCGTTGCCGGAAAAAATAGGCAGCTTCTGTCCACGAATCAATGTGGTAAGTCCGTCTATGGCGGAAATACCGGTTCTTATATAGTTTCTGGGATATTCACGGCTTACCGGATTTAAAGGTTTGCCGTTTACATCACGCTTTTCGCCATTGATAGGTGAAAGACCGTCAATAGGGCGGCCAATACCGTTAAAAGTACGTCCTAAAATGTCAGGAGAAAGGGCAATTTCCATAGGGTGTCCTGTAAGCTTGGTATGGGTATTGGTAAGAGACATACCCTCCGAGCCTTCAAAAACCTGAATTATTGCCTTATCCTCATATATTTCAATAATACGTCCAAGACGTTTTTCCTCACCATCATTAATGGAAAATTCAACAATTTCGTCAAAAGCCGCATCCTTTACACCTTCTAATGCAACAAGCGGTCCATTAATTTCACTTAATCCTAAATATTCTATAGCCATATGGTACCCTCCTTATGCATTCTCTTCCATTATTTCCGAATAGAAGTTATTAATAGCGGTTGTATAATCATCAAACATACCTAATTTATCATTAGGAACATCATATTTTATGGCAATGACTTTTTCAAAAATCTTATTTTCCTTTAAAACTGACATTGGTATGCCGTATGAAATAAGACTTGATGCCTTGTCATATAAATAAAGTATGGTTTTCATCATAAGTAGCTGTTTTTTCAGCGGAACGCAGGTATCCTGGTCATGAAATGCATTCTGCTGTAAAAATCCCAGTCTTATAACTCTTGCAATTTCCAAAGTAAGCTTCTGGTCATCCGGCAAAACGTCACTACCAATAAGCTTTACAATTTCCATTAAAGAACTTTCCTGATTAAGCAGGGCAAGTATTTTAGCTCTGCATTCGGTAAAATCAGGGCCTACATTTGTGTTGTACCAGTTGGCAAGTTCATCCACATATTCACTGTAGCTTGTAAGCCAGTGAATGGCCGGGAAATGTCTTGCGTAGGCAAGGGATTTGTCAAGACCCCAGAAACAACGTACGAAACGTTTGGTATTTTGTGTAACCGGTTCTGAAAAATCACCACCCTGAGGTGAAACTGCGCCAATAATACTAATGGAACCTTCAGTTCCGTTAAGGTTTTCCATATAACCGGCTCTTTCGTAGAATGCCGAAAGACGGCTGGCAAGATATGCCGGGAAACCTTCCTCAGCAGGCATTTCCTCCAAACGTCCTGATAACTCACGGAGAGCCTCAGCCCATCTGGATGTGGAATCAGCCATAATTGCAACGTGATATCCCATATCCCTGTAATATTCTGCAAGAGTAATACCTGTATAAATAGAAGCCTCTCTGGCTGCAACAGGCATATTACTTGTATTTGCAATAAGTGTTGTTCTATCCATTAAAGGATTGCCGGATTTCGGGTCGGTAAGTTCTGAAAATTCCTCAAGAACCTGAGTCATTTCATTACCACGCTCACCGCATCCGATATAAATAATAATATCTGCATCAGCCCACTTGGCAATCTGATGCTGGTTCATGGTTTTTCCGGTACCAAAACCTCCCGGAATGGCAGCAGTACCGCCTTTTGCCAATGGGAATAATGTGTCCATAATTCTCTGACCTGTAACAAGAGGCTGTGTTGTTCCATAGCGCTTTGCAATAGGTCGTGGCTGTCTGATAGGCCATTTCTGGGTAAGAGAAAGGTCTACAATAGTTCCATTTTCTTTCTTTATAGTAACGATGGTGTCGTTAATGGTATATTCACCATCTTCAGCCACATCAATAACTGTTCCTTCTATGTATGGAGGAACCATTGATTTGTGGACAATAGCCCGGGTTTCCTGAGTTTCCGCAATGATTGTACCGCCGGAAACATATTCTCCCACGGAAACCTTAATCTGAACCTTCCATTTCTTTTTAGTATCAAGGGAATCTACACTGACACCTCTTGAAATAAAGGCTCCTGACTGTTTTTCTATTTCACTTAAAGGTCTTTCAATACCATCAAAAATATTATCAAGTATGCCGGGAGCCAGTGTAACGAAAATAGCACTGTCAGTACCATACACCAATTCTCCGGGTTTAAGACCACTGGTTTCTTCGTATACCTGAATTGTAGTCATTTCTGAAGTAAGTCCGATTACCTCACCAACTAATCTTTCAGAACTAACGTAAACCATTTCGCCCATTTTAAAGTCTGTTTTTCCTTTAATATAAACGACAGGCCCGTTAATGCCATATATAATACCTGTTTTTTCCAATTGGCTGCCTCCTACAATGTAATTGCGAATTTTTCCTGTTCTTCCATAAGCTTTGTCTTAAAAGAATAGTCTATCAGAATATTTTTATCAGGAATAATGCTTCTTGTGCCTCCAAGAAAATCCTTATCATAAACCTGTATATTGCAGTTAAAATCTGATTTTAATTCATCAAGTAAAGCTGAGTCATTTGAATCAATATAAACCGTAAGCTCAGAATCACCATATTCATCTAAAACAGACTGTATCTGATGCTTAATGTTTGCAATGTATTCAGGAGTAGTTCTGTAATCAGCAATTTTTTTACGGACAATGTCAAAAACTTTAACTTTAATTTCAGACTGTTTTTTTGTTAAATCCTTTTTTATTGCCATTTGGGAAGATGCAAGCTGCTTTTTGTAATCAGACTTAACCTGATTAATTCTTGCACGCTTTGATTCTTCTGCAAGTCGTTTAGAATTGTCCTTATAGACCTCTAAATCATCGTCTAAGGATTTTTTGTAGCTGCTTAATGATTCAGCACT
This sequence comes from Eubacterium sp. CAG:161, assembly GCF_000432355.1. Taxonomy (NCBI): domain Bacteria; kingdom Bacillati; phylum Bacillota; class Clostridia; order Eubacteriales; family Eubacteriaceae; genus Eubacterium; species Eubacterium sp. CAG:161. The sequence goes on along the minus strand of NZ_HF991873.1, from coordinate 157,184 downwards.
TTGATTATTGGCACTTTCAAGAGAAATCATTCTGAAGTGCTCCATCTTTTCTTCTATAGTCATTGGCGCCACATCCTTTCTAAAGTTTTATTCCAATAGCTTCATTAATGTAATTGGTAATGAAGTTCGGTTGTCTTCCTGAACCGTGACGGTCAGGAATTTCCACTAATAGAGGGCGTTTCCTGTTAAGCTTGATATCATCAATTATTTCAGGAATTTCAAAACTTAATTTTTCCGTAATAAGCAGAATACCGAGATGTTTGTCTTCTAAAATCTTTTCAACTGCCTGTTTTGTCTCTTTGCGACCATGTACAACTTCACCTTCAACACCGGCAAGGCGCATGCCTGTTAAAGTGTCCACATTATCGCTAATTAAATACATTTTCATATACGCCTCCAAAAACGTTATTTATGCAACGTGTGTTAAAATAAGGAAAGCAACGATAAATCCCCAAAGAGCAATACCTTCTGCAAGGGCTACAAAGATAAGGGCTTTACCGAAAATGCTTGAATCTTCGCTTAATGCACCAAGAGCTGCACTGGCTGAGCTTGCAACGGCATAACCTGAACCTATACATGAAAGTCCAATGGCAAGGCCGGCAGCAATAAGACCGATACCACTTGAAATAGTAGAATCTGAAGCTACTTTAGCACTGGCAGTGTTTGTGAATAAGAAAACAGTTGCAAAAAGAAATACGCTAAAGAATGTAATGCAGTTAGTAAGCATTGTTCTTTTAAAACGACCTTTACTCTGCTCACCTACAAAATAAACAATAATTGGAAGTACAATTGTAAGTACTAAAGCTACTAAAAATAAAATACTAATTAACATGTTAATTTCCTCCTGGTTTTTATGTTTTTATTTATTATTCTTCCTAAATGGAACAAATTCACGTCCGCTTCCATCATAAAAACGTCCGAAAATTTCATAATATTCAAGACGGAGTACCTGTATTCCAACAACAAGTCCCTCCATACCTAAAACAATAATGTTTCCAATAATGACTACAAGTATATTTGGCATGCCGCCATTTTCCGCACCGGCTAAGGTCATAACAACCTCCATCATGGCTGCGTGGCTTATGGCAAAAACTCCGATACGCAAAAAGGATAGAGCATTTGACAAATAAGTTATAAGGTAGTCAAACAATTCAAAAAACGCTGTTGCCGCAAAAATTCCTGCCGATTCATCTATAGGCTTTTTCTTTGCAATTAAATTCTTAAGAGGTTCCTCAAAGAATATTAAAGCAAGGGGAACAACAAACATTATTATAAGTAACACTGTTCCCGGCAACGGCTTTCCTGTCATGTAAAGTAAAATAACTGCTATAACGCTGGCGTAAAAGATAAAACCGGTTACGGCATTAGGCCCAAACAATGCCTTGCCAAGGTTTTTCTGCTTTATAGCATTGGCAATATTAAGCACCATGGTGGTTAATATAACAAATGAACCAAAGAGAAATGCTGCTACAAGAACAATATTAATTTCTCCTAAAAACGGTAGCGTTACCATGGATTTAAGAGGGCTTATGACGGAATCAAACTCAAATCCGAAAAAGCTTCCAAACAGGGCACCGAATATACAGGAGCTTACTCCTGCGGCACAGACAATTCCTGCCAAATCCATTTTTTTAACTTTGTATAAAATAGCTCCACCAATAAAAAGGCATAGACCCTGACCTAAATCACCAAACATTATGCCGAAAATAAAGGCATAGGTTATGGTTAAAAATAAAGTAGGGTCAAATTCGTTGTAAGCCGGAAGTCCGTACATTTTTACAAATAACTCAAAAGGCTTTACAATTTTTAAATTCTTTAATTTTGTTGGTGGCTTGGTTTTATGCTCCGTGACATCATCGCTGACAATGCACACAACATTTACATCGTCGTCGGTTTCCTTCTGGAGTTTTTTTGCCTCCTTAGTTGCCATCCATCCACATAAAACCTGAAAATTCACACCGGATTCCCTTGTGACCGCTGATAATTTCCTTACGTCAAAATTACTATATGCAGTTTCTATTCGTCTGATAGCGGAAACAAGTTTAGTTTTGCTTTCTTCAATAACGTTGTTTATGGAATCTTCCTTTGCCTGAACCTGCTTTTGCAAATCTTCTTTCTGACTTAAAATATTTTCACATTCCTTGTCAGGAAAATCCTTATATTTTTTTGCAATGGCAATTTCATCAAAATTTATGTTCTTAAAATCTTTTGCAACTTCTTCAAAATATTCATTAGGTGCAAAAAATACCCCGTAAACATATTCCGTCGCTGCTAAAGTAGTAATAAAAATTGCGTTAATATCAGGGTCAAGGTACGACTCAAACTTATCAAAATTGACTTTTGGAATTTTGCCAAAACGGTATTTGAAAAAATCCATATCATAAATTCCCTTTAATGTGTAATTAAGCCCTTTAAATGGGGCAAGGGAGTTGAAGTCGGCATCAAGAGCCTGAATCTGAGTATTAAGCTTTGAAATCTCATCCTCTATGTCTGAAAGCCTGTCATCAATTTTATCTATAAAGCCTTCAGCACTTTTAATACTGATATTTTCAATTTTTACCTTTTCAGGGTTCTTCACAAGTCCCATAAGTTCGTGACTTTTGTTAAGGGCATCCTTAAAAGGATTTTCCTCGTTGTAAGTGGTGAACTGGTCGGAAGAACTAAATTCTGCCAAAGCATTTTCTAAATGAATATCATGCTTACTTAAATAGTGGGTTACGAGATAATCGATTTCATTTTTGGGACCGGCTAAAGTCACAAAACTCATTTTTTCAATCATTACAAAACCCCTTTCTTTTGATTAATGTATCGGGTAATGACTTCCGGAGAATATCCGTATCTTATGCACTCCATTGCCGTTACTACCTTTGTAACCTCCAAATTTTTTAGGTGGAAGTATGCATTTATAGCTGCTAAGGAGTATGGAGCAGTTCGGAAATCTTCCATATATATAGTATTTAAAATTCCACCAAACTGGGATTCCATTGATTCTCCCGGCTCAAACCCGTAAGTACGTCCGTAATAGCTCTTGTTTACTAACTCAAAAAATACCTCGTTATTTTCAGCTTCTACCATGGCTTTTATGTCGTTTCTCTCAATATTGTGATAAATGGGTATCAGAAACGAATAAATCTGAGAATCTGTTACCGTGTAGTATTTTTTGCAGCGGTAAATCCAGAGAATGTTTAACAAATCCACCTGAGAACCGAAGGAATCCAGGAAGTATTTGCATTCACCCTTTGGAATAAATTTATTTTTGTTGTCCCACACATAATTGAAAAAGAAAAGGTCTAAGGACATTTCGTAATCAAAAAGTGTAGGGCTGTCAAGTTCGTAAACCTTTCTAATTGTTTTTTCATAAACAGAGCCTGAAAGATTGTTTACAAATTCCTCCATGTTGGAGGAGTTTATAAGATTATCTATGTCAAGCTTTGAATGTCGCTTGAAATGTTTATCAACAAGGACAGGAATAGTTGAATTTCTGCTGTCCATAATATTTCGCATGGATGACTTTAAAGTGGCAATTTCGTACTTCATAAAATAAAATTCCAAATATCGTTTTTGCATGTTTCCGGCAAAATGGAATATCTTAGAAAAATCATAGTATGTTGAAAAGGTCATGCGGCTTTCCACATCTCCACGATGGGCTGTGGAAGCATCTAAATCCGACAAAACATCTGCATATGATGGAAAGGTTTGCAGATAACTGATTAAATCAGGAACGGTTTTTAAGTTTGCAATCTCATCATATTCAGACTGGGAAATAAGACCTTTTTTCATTGCCCTTATTTTGGTAGTCATGCCACTGTAAGCCACTAATTTTCCGTTTCTCATAGGCTCACTCCTTTATAATGTTGTTAAATATACCTTCCGCTAAGGCTTCACCCTTTGATGCAAAGAGATTGTTTAACTTTTCTATATCCTTTAAACATTCCTTTTGGCATTTATCTATTTCTATTTCGTTTTCTTTATTTAACTGTTCTTTATATTCATTAACACAGGAGTCCACATCCATTTGAAGTTCCCGGTCGTATTGCTTTTTTTGCTGATTAATATAATCTGCATACTTTGCTTTTTCATTAAGCGATTGTTGCATAATTTTAGCTGAAGCTGAATCAATTTCTGCCAATTCGTTTATGATTTTGTTAATATCCTGACTCATGTGCAGCCTCCTTCATTTTAAGTTATATTGTTTTATGTCATATAATCTTATACCATATGTTTTTATGTTGTGAGATTTTTATATCATATGGTTTTGGGCATAAAACAGAGTGGCACTAAAAATACATTTGCCCCTCTATTATACTATTATCCTTAAATAATAATTAATAATACATTAAACAAAATATGTAGTAAAGATGATAGACAAAAAGCCCCGGTGACAATCTTACCGAGACTTACACATCAAGGGCAGATTTGCTCAAATACCCTTTCTTAGACTTTAAGTCTACTTTAACACTTTTTGTAAAAATTACAATAAAAACTTGAAAAAATTAATGAAACCAATTAGAATTTTTCATTATAATAAGTGATTAGTTAATATCTATATCAGGCAAATAAATTTATGTATTTTACAGATTGGAGACAGGCATGAGATTAAGAAATGTACCGGGATCAAGGGAAGCTATTGCAGAAAGCAATTTAGCAATAAATGAACCACAGGTTTTAAAAGGAAAATGGAATGAAGAGTTTGGAAATAATAATCCCATAAGAATAGAAATAGGAATGGGCAAGGGTAGGTTTATTACACAGTTAGCCCTTGAAAATCCGGATATTAATTATGTAGGAATTGAGAAGTATTCCAGCGTTTTGATTAGAGCAATTGAAAAGTGCCAGGATATAGAGGTACCAAATCTCCGTTTTATAAGAATGGAGGCGGAGTATATTTGTGATGTATTTAATAAGGAAGAAGTTGATAGAATATATCTGAATTTTTCAGATCCGTGGCCGAAGGACAGACATGCAAAAAGAAGACTTACGTCAAAGCAGTTTTTCGAGAGATATGATAATATTCTAAAAAAAGACGGAGTGGTGGAATTTAAGACAGATAATGATTTGCTTTTCCAGTTTTCCTTAGAGCAGGTGCCGGAGGCAGGATGGAATCTGGTAGCACAGACATGGGACCTTCACAATGATAGCGAAATGGTTAAAGGAAATGTAATGACGGAATATGAAAGCAAGTTTTCTCAAATGGGAAATCCTATACACAAGCTGGTGGCTAACAGGTAGACGGGCAAGCCGGTGGCTAATGGGTAGAAAGGGGAAATGGCAGAAAATAGGGGAATTAGGCTAAATGGAAGCTGGTTGGAAATTAGGCGTGGGTGGTTGGAAAGTGTGAATTGAGGAAATAACTGTACACAAATCATTTGGATGCTGTGAGAGAAATATAATCTGAAAATAAACCAGGAAAAGATTGATTACATAGGGAATTCCCGGTAGGAAAGAGACTCTAAATTGAGCTTGATGCTGGCAGATTAATAACCTTCATCTACAACCACCCAGTTGTTATTTTTCTGTTTTAGAATTATTCTACGGTATGCATTACTTTTAGTATCTCTACCTTTAAAGATGATTTTTTTACCATCAATTTTGTCAAAGTAAAGCTTTTTGACTTTTTGTGTGATGGTTTTATAATAACTGTTTGCTACATTCAGTGCATTTTGAATATCTGAATCGCTGAAATTATTTTCTGTTGCTGTTAGTTGAGTAGTTGAATTTATTTTTGAATTCGTGACTGATTTAGATGATGAAGTAGTAGTAATAACTGAAGTTGAAATCTGTGTAGTGGTTTTGACTTCAGTTTTTTTATCTTGAGAAATATTTGAATTCCCACAGGCTGAAAAAAATAATGTTGATGCAAAAATGCAACTTATAATGACTGCTTTATTCATAGAAAAACCTCCGAATATATATTGATATTAATAATATTCGGAATATGTATCTTTTTTGTATAATGTTTTATACTAAAATAGATATGAAAAAATATATGGAAAAGGGCTGCTACATTAACAGTGTGATGTCTCTATTTAGATAGTTCACTTATCTATCTGAAAAAGAACTCATTAGTTAATATAACAGCACCATTATATTAAGCATAGATTAAATAATTTGAATTGTAAAAAAATCACAATCCAACTGCCACAATCTACAAGTTCACAATCTACCAAGTCTTACATCCCCCGGCTTCTTGTATCATTATCTGTATTTTAATCTTCCGATTTAGTTTCTTCCTTATTATTATTCTTGTTCTTATCCTTATCCTTCCCTTTGCGGACCTTTTCATTTTTAATAACCGGCAAATTAATATTTTTCTCGGCAAGTTTCTCGTTTACATGGTCTTCCATTAATCCGGTAATAACGGCAACACAAGGAACACCAAGCAACATACCGGGAACACCTGCAAGCCATCCACCTAAAGTAATGGCAAATATTATCCACAGCGGACGCATACCTGTGGAATCTCCCAGAATTTTTGGACCAATAACATTTCCGTCAAGCTGCTGAATAACAATAATCAGTATGCCAAATATGAGACCGCTTTGAAGAGAGTAAATGCACAAAAGAAGGGCACTTGGAATTCCCCCAAGGAAAGGGCCAAAGTATGGAATCATATTGGTAATGCACACAATGATACTTACTAAAAGGGCACACTCGGCAAAACCGGAAACATTAAAAAGGCTGATTATTATCATGCTAATAAAAGTTAAAATTCCGATAATAAGGGAATCAATCATTTTGCCATCAAAAAAGTCCATGAAAATTCTTAGAGACCTTTTAATAATATTCCATATCTTGTTGGCACGCTCATATTTAAAAGTAGCAAAAACAATACGTTTAATTCCACGTATCTGCATTTTCTTATCAATAAGAAGATAGCAAGAAACGATAATTGCAACAATAAGATTAAATACAAATTTAATAACAGTAACACCGGTTACAACAATGGTAGTGGTGATATTTTTTATAAAATCACTAAGAAAACTTTGTAGAGTTGAATCGGCACTGGTTATGGTATCCTGTATATATTTAAGATCCAAATCCGGGTACTTTTCCGATAGTCTGTTTAAAAAGTCCATAACGGAATTAGCCCATGAAGGCATTTTCTCCAAAAGCTGGTTCAAACTGTCAATTAATTCAGGAATAAGAACAGTAAGTCCCAAAGCTGTTGCGCTTAAAACAATGCCATAAGATACAAAAATTGCCAACATTCTGTTTAAAGCATCATTTTTTATATGGAAAAACTTTTTGAATACCTTTTTTCGCATCCAGGAAACTAACGGATTAATAAGGAAAGCAATAAGTATTCCTATTAAAAAAGGTGACATGGCAGATAAGAAGGCGTTGAGAGTGGCTGAAGTTGACTCCCAAAAGAAAACGGCACGCACTAAAACTGCCATAATAAATACAGATACGATGCAGTAAATTGCAATGGTAAAATATCTGCTGTTGACTTCAAATTTATTTTTTTTATTGTCCATAAAACTTTTTCTCCTAAAAGCATAAATTCATAATTATAAGTGCCTATTTGAACATTATAAATAGTATAAAAATAAAAAACAATAATTATAGGAAGAAATATTTGCAAAGAAATAAAAAAACTTAAAAAATTCGTAAAAGTAAGACGATTAAATTTTAAGGAGACACACGTGTGTACCTATGAAGGAATATAATTAGGGCATAAAATCAAAGGAGGAAAGAAATAATGAAAAAATGTCCAAAATGTGGAAAGGAAGTAATGGATAACATTAACGTGTGTACAGCTTGCGGAGCAAAAATAACAGAAAGCAAAGTTAAGGTGGAAAAGAAGGAGGCAGCTCCGGCTTACGGTGTTATCACGGGGGTTTTAGCCATAGCAGGCATTTACCTGATAGCAAATGTATGGTCACTTTTAGGAGCGTTGGTGTATTTTGTGGGCTTTGGGATGGCATTATCAGAAATTAAAAGAGACAAGGATTTTTCAGATAAGAATTTCGGAGATTTTGCAAAAAAAAGTTTTAAAAAACAGAACATTCTGAAAAAAGGAATCCCTGCAATAGTGGTTGTAATAATGCCATTGGTAGTAGCTTATGGAATTTACGGATGGATTATATTGGATTCCGTAAGAACAGCACAGCATATAACAGATTTGATAATGTAGGGAAGGTGAAAAAATGGGATTGTTTGGAAATGACAAAATAGATGGAATGTTTGAAAAAGCCAAGGAAACATTAAAAGACACTACCGACAAAACAAAGAAAGCCTTTGCGGAATCCTCGGAGCAGATGAAACAGCATAATGCAGAGAGTAAAAACATGAAGGCACCTGTGGAGGGAGCAATAATCCGCTATGGCGTTACATATAATGGAGGTTTGGCAAAATATCCTAAGGCTCAGTCAGGGGAGATAGGGTTAAATGTTTTGGAGGACTGTTTTTATTTGAAACCTACAATGACAACAGTGGAGTGGTTTGAGGAAATGGCGATTCCATACGAAAAAATAAAAAAACTTGAAATTGTAGAAAGAAAAATAAGCAATGCAGAATGGCTTTTAAGTAGTTCACGTTCAGATATGAAAGCCATGGAGCAAAAAAATAACATTGAAATATCCTACATAGACAGCGATAACAAGAACCAGTTAATACGTTTGGAAATGCTAACGGGAGTAAGTATATACGGACAGGCTGGAAAATGCGTGGAATTTATGGACGTGCTAAGGCAAAACGACATTCCGGACAAATTCATAAAGGAAACAACCCAAAATACCACGGAAGCACAGGTGGATGTACTAGGGCAGATAGAAAAATTATCTGAATTAAAAGAAAAGGGAATATTAAGTGATGAAGAATTTAATAGCAAGAAGGAGGAATTGTTGAAAAAGCTGTAATAACCGTTAAAAAATTGGAAATAATAACTGCTAAATGAGAAAATAACAGTGATTTTTTGTGGCAAATCACAAAAAAGAAAATAAAATGAAGAAAATGTAAAAAATTACTTGAAATTATTAAAAAACTGTTATATAATAGCATTCGTTCCGTTAAAGAACAAAGACATAGGTTTTGCGCCTCTAGCTCATTTGGTAGAGCACCTGACTCTTAATCAGGGTGTGCAGGGTTCGAGCCCCTGGAGGCGCACTTGCGGGTACCGTTTCGGACATTAAATTGCCTGGGGTGGTACTTTTCTTTGTGCGTAAGCAATGAGCAGTGTAAAATGGAAAGAAAAAGGACGATATGGTCTGAATGCTTGCATTCAAGACAGAGCGTCTTTTTTCTTTTTATTTAATGCGGCGAATGCCGCATCAGCGAGATGAAACGAAGTGCAATCGAGCTGTGCACTGCCTTATTTAAAGGCACATTCCACAAAATCCCTTATAAAACCAGAAACTTCTCTGAAACATAAAAGTAACTTGTTTTCCCCTGAAAAATACAATCTTAAAATAACTACCAATCTACATATTTCTGTTTTAAAATCATTATTAAAAAATTAATGTGACAACAACATCAACATTAAAAAACATCAATAAAAATCAGATTAAATTAGAAGGAAAAAGGTTCGAAAAAATCAATGTTATGTAAACCTTTCCCACAAATCTTCCCACAAGTTGTGGGAAGGATGTTATTTTCGATTATATTTTCTTATATCTATTCATAAATTATTTTGTAAAAAATCTTATCTCATCTTATCCTATCCTATCTTATCAGAAATAGCATTCTCAAATATATTGACAGCTTTCTTTCTGGATTTTTCAGTAACATGAGAATAAGTATTCAGAGTAATCTTTATATCTGAATGTCCAAGTAGTGACTGTACATCTTTAATGTTAGCACCATTTAATACTAATGTAGAAGCGTAAGTATGTCTTAAACAGTGAAAATGAAAGTGACTGATTTCAGGCAAATTCTTCTGAACTACTTTGTTACACCATTTGAGAGTTTGAGTTGTAAGTAATTCTCCATCAGGCTTTGTACATACAAAAGTTAAAGGAGATAGTGAAACGTTGGAATCAATATCATCCACATGAATTCCATGACAAAAACGTGTGGAATTCTTAATATAAGATTCGTTATAGTCCGTATAAATCTGACAATGTGATTTACCTCTTATTTCGGTTGTATGATAAAACTGATTCTGATACAAATCGCCATAGATTTTTTTGTCTCGTTGTTGCTCGTGTTTTGCAATTAATAAAATATGGGCAAGACTATCTCCAAAATCTATAGCTCGTGGCTTGCCATTTTTAGGAACTTTCAGCTCCCAAGTTTTCAAATCCTTGTCATAATACATCGAACGTCTAACATATAAAACCTGATTTTCAAAATCAATATCATCCCAAGTTAGTCCACATACTTCTCCGGCTCTCATACCTGTATGGTAAGCAATTTGAATTGGTAATGCCAAATAACAATAATCTTCTACGGAAGATAAGTAGTTAATTATTTTTAAAAATTCCTGATGCGTTATGGTTTGTATTTTAGCTTCATTAGAGTTACCAAAAAGAGAATTATCTTTTGCAACTTTTCTCTTTTTAACATATTGCATTAAATTTTCTCTAAGCAGTTTTTTGGGATAGACCGCATACTTAAACATATTGTTAAGAACAAGAAAAAATTTCCTCATAGTTGCTTTTGCATAAGGTTTGGCAATCTGATTGCCTTCATTGTCATAAACGCCAAAATATAATCCGTCAACATATTCCTGAATGTCTTCTATAGTTAAATCCTTTAATTTGATTTGAGAAAAAGGATTATTGTGAATATTATTTATTACATTTTTATATCCGTATTTGCCATTAGTGGTAAGATTACTATTTTCAATTTCGGCATTGTACCACATATCGGCAAGCTGTCCTACGGTTAAGGAACCAGCATAAAATATAGAACCATCCTGACGATATTCTTCAAGAGCCTGCTTTAGCATAAAAGTAGTTTCGGCTTTAGTTTGACCGCCCTTGAATTCATGCATTTTCCAATTTCCATCCTGATCTTTTATTCTAAATCGGTAATACCATTGAGAACCTTTTTTTCTTACACTTCCTGTTTGTAGTGATTCAAAATTATTCATATTATTTCCTTTCCAAGTTAAGTACTTGGGAAAGGATAATAGGTTAATATATCATTTTTCTTCAAGTAATTAACTTTTTATTTTTTTGTAACCATGTGAAATACCTCCTACATAAAATTATTTAAATATTATTGCTTCAAAAGAGCGTTAAGTCTGTTGTTTGCAACAGTTGGATTTTTTGCATAAGTTCTAAGAATATCGCTTAACTCGGTAAAAGTATTTATTGTACTGTTAAGCTCTCTTAAAAACATAACTTCATTAAACTCATTTGAAGAACTAAACCCAATAGTTTTAGCAATATCACTATTATCATTATTAGAATAATTAGAAAGAGCAAATTCAAAAGATTTGTTAAATTCTGCAAATTCATTTAATAATAATAAAAACATGTTTTTAGAAAACATTGATGCGTCTTCAGTTAAATTATTAGAGAAAGATTTTAAAACTGAATTGAATGAATCAATTAGTTTCAGTTCCATATAATCTTTTACATCAGAGTTCAAATCTGATGTTTCTCCACGTAACCATTCCGGTGTAGTGTGAAGTATTTCAGCAAGACTGTCCACAACAATTTTTTTAGAATTATCAATAAGTCCTGCTTCATATCTTTGAGCTGTGGATATATTAACGCCCATTTTGTCAGCTATATATCCTAAACTCAGATTTAATTCTTTACGTCTTTGCTTGATACGTTTTCCAATATCAGCACATAATTGTTTATCTCTCATAGGAATAAACTCCTCTCTTTAAGATAACAAAATAATATCATACATATTTGCATAATGCAATATTGAATATTGAAATTAATTTGCTAAAGATATTGACAAATTTTAAAAAGCAAATTATATTATAAAACAATAATTGCAATATGCAAGTGAGAAAGGAGATGATAAACATGCAAAATGCCAAATTAGCTTATACAGTAGAAGAAGCTTCAAAATCTACAGGTATAGGAAAGAATACTTTAAGAAATCTAATTGAGTGGAAAAAAATACCTGTAATAAAGGTAGGCAGAAAGTTTCTTATTAAAAAAGATGTGCTGGAAAATTTTTTGTCAAAAAATGAAGGCAGAGATTTAAGAATAAGAAATGATGTTGAAGCAATTAAATAATAGGAGGAATTTAAAATGGCAAAAAGAACATATGAAGAAAGAAAAGATGAACTTTCAAAGAAACAAATTGCATATTTGGAAAAGGCAAACAATTTAAAGGAACAGATTAAAGAGTTGGAAAAGAAGCAGGCTGAGGAAAATAGAAGAAAGCGAAATCACAGGTTAATTGAGGTAGGTGCAGCAGTTGAATCAGTTTTGGGAAAACCTATTGAAAAAGATGACATACCTAAATTGATAGGATTTTTAAACAAGCAGGAACAAAATGGTAAATATTTTTCAACAGCAATGGGAGTTAAGGAAACAAATGTTAATTCAAATAAGTAGTTTGTGAAAGGGAGTAGATATTTTTCTATTCCCTTCTTCTTTTAAGAAGGGCGCACTTATACGTGGGCGGAGCCCAACGTTTATAAACATTCGCGTTGCTCATTGTGCGCTCTTACTCAGAGGGAGCCAAACTATGCGTTTGGATAGCACCAAGTTTCACTTGGATGGAGGTGTAAATATGGCAATATATCATTTTACAACAAGAATAATTAAATCAAGTATTGGAAAATGTGCTGTTGCGTCAGCTGCATATATTTCAGGACAAAAATTAAAGGATACAAGACTTGGTTTATCTTTTAACTATACAAGAAAAGAAGAAGTTGTATTTGCAGAAGTACTCTTACCTAAAAATGCACCTGAAGATTTGGCTGATAGAGAAACTTTATGGAATGCAGTTGAAAAAAGGGAAAATAAACGAAACAGTCAGTATGCAAGAGAGTTTGAAATAGCAGTTCCCAATGAGTGGAATCGGGAGCAGACAATTTCAAGAATGCGGGAATTTATAAAGGAGAATTTTGTAAATAAAGGAATGGCAGCAGACTGGGCATATCATGAAAAAGAAGGAAATCATCATGTGCATTGTATGTGTACAATGAGAGCATTTAATAAAGATGGAAGTTGGTCAAATATGCGAAAGACAGAGTTCGCACGTGATGATAATGGAAACAAAATACCATTGCTTGATGAAAATGGAAAACAAAAGGTAAGAATCAGAAAAGGAAAGGGCGAAGAAAAACTTTGGAAAAGAATTGATGTGATTCAAAATCAATGGAATTCAAAAGAACAGCTTAAGGAATGGAGAAAAAACTGGGCTGATTATTGCAATAAATTTCTTATAGAGGAACAAAAAATAGATCATAGAAGTTTTGAAGAGCAGGGATTAGATATTGAACCTACAATTCATGAAGGCTATGCAGCAAGACAAATGGAACAAAAGGGAAAAGTATCAGACAGATGTGAGTATAACAGAAAAGTTAAGGAATCAAATAAACTGGTAATGCAGATTAAGAAGAGCATTGCTGAAATAACAAAAATATTAAAGGAAAGGGTTGAACAGATATATGAAAGAGTTGGAAGAGTTAAAGGAAGTATTGGCAGTGATAGAAAAGGTAGGGGATACATTGAGCCTAATGGAAGAACTGAATCAGGAAAACAGTCTGTTGAGTCAACAGGTAGATTCATTAATGATACAGAACAGAAAATTAATAGAACAGAACAAAACATTAAAACAACAGAATCAGCAATTGCTGAAATCAAAAGAAGAATGAGGAAGGAGAGTAGTAAGATAGATGACAGAATCAGAAAAATTAAAAATGAACGAGCTGGCAGACTTAGCAGAAGAACTGACAGCGGAGTTACAGCAGATGGAAACAACAATATTAACGCAGAAAGCAAAGATACAGAAACAATCATCAGACAACTTAAAACTGCAACAGACATTGCAGAAAGCATCATTGCAGATTCAGAATCAAGCAGAGAAAATAAAATCGTTGAACGAGAAAATAGAGAGCTTGAGCGAGAGCGACTTGCAGTTGAGGAAAGCAGAAGAAATGATGAAAGAAGCAATGAAAATAAAAGAACAGACAGACAGGCAAAGAGAAGATAACAACGCAATAATAAACGAAATCAAGGTGCAAAAGAAATTACTTGAAAATAAAGAAATAAAATTGTCAGAAAAAGAGAAAAAACTTGAATTAAGAAAGCAGGACTTACAAAAAGAAGTAAGTCAACAAGTCCTGATGGAAAAATTGAAAACAGAAAACCAAATGGAGAAAAGGTATAAGGGATTGATTTTTATATTATTTACATATGGAATTGTATTTTCGTTATGCGTTGCATATAGAAATAGTGTTTTGAAAAAAGACATTTTTCAAATTGGTAATTGGATTAAAAATATATTTATTAGAGTAATTAGATTAATTAAAAAAGCATATAACATTGTTGGATTGGAAATAAATTGTAATATAGGTAACAAAAACATGGAAGATGGTGTGAAAATATTGGCATATGTTGGAATAACAATAATGCTTTTGTTGATCGTTATGTTAATAATGGTTTTAGTTATAAAAATCGTAAAGCTGATTAGAAATAAAGTATTAGATAGAAACGCAGCTATAGTTGTATTAACAGAATTACTGGCAATAATTATTTTTGGAGATGTAATAAATAATTTATGGAAAATCAATTTAGTTATCGGTGCAATGGTTGTGTTGGTGATTTATGCCATTATAAAAGTGATGGTGAATGTTGAAGATATAGTTAGAAGAAATTATGTGCTGATATTAATAAGTGGGGGGATTGGAGTTGCGTTAGTTGTTTTTATGTTAGCAAAAGAATACATTAAATAAATTATTTGCATAATTAAAGTTGAATATGGTATAATTTGACAAAATCTACAAGAAAGATTACCATATGGTTGTGAAATTAGAGATTTAAATACAAAGTTGATTGTGATAGGAGGAAATATGAAAAAAACTAAAAGAATAATATTGGTGTTGATGACAATCTTACTTATGGTTATTGGGACAACTATAGTTAGTGCAAGTACTACATATGTGTATAATAAGGGGGATTGGAAAGTAAGACTCGATTCTCCTAATACAGATGGGAAAACCTATTGGCACTTGCATTTTTATCAGAAAGGTAAACATGTATATTGTTTAAAATTAAATAATTTCAAATATTGTGATGGAAAAAATGGTAAAGACAAAGTACCTAGAAAAGTAATGGAAAAGGTAATGGAACACAAAAAGGTTCAAAGTGCCGTAAAAACATATAATCCGAAAGTTGAAAGAAGTAGTGTATTTAAGTGGATACTCAAAGTGGGAGCAGTTACGGTTTCGGCAATCTTGGTTGTATTATCATTATTTAATATATTTACAGGGGTTGCTGATGATGCAGTCGCTTGGGCGTGCTTTTTAAAAGCATTAGCGTGGTAAAATATAAGGAGAATAAGGGGGATTGAAAAATATCCCCTTTAATAGATAAGGAATATAGATGGAAATTAGTATAGACATAGAAGGTGTAGAAAGTACAATAAAACTTGTTACGGAGGAAAATGATAAAATTGCTGTTTTGGGACAAAATGGATCGGGAAAGACTACTTTCCTGAAAGCTTTATCTGGACTTTATGTTCCTAAGTCTGGAATAATAAAATATAATAAAGAAATTAAGATTGAGTTCCCAATGAGTTATTTAAGTTATAAAAAATGGGAAAGATTTATTAAAAAAAGTGTGTTGTATCTAGATAATTCTTCCTTTTTTTATAAAGAGTTATCAATTAAAGATAACATAGAGTACTTTTCAGAAATTGGAGATTTTAACAGAATTAAAATATATGATGATTTAATCAGATACAAAATAGGAGAATCATTAAACAAGCCTATTAAATATTTATCAGAAGGAACCAGGCAAAAACTAGTGATTATTTTTGCAATAAATACAACAAAAAGTTTAATTTTATTAGATGAGCCAGATAAAAATTTAGATGAAGAAACTTTAAGAAGATTCTATGATGATATAAACAAAATAAAGGAAAGAAGTGTTATTATGTCTACTCATACTAAGAAAAGCATTGTAGAAGAAATAGGTTATAAAGTATTAACAATTGACAAGAAGGAGAGTATGAAATGATAAAAAGTTTGTTTGTCGAATTAAGAAGATATTGCATGCAGTTTAAAAGACATTTTATTCAGTATACATTGATGTTTATGGCTCTTCTTTTGCTATGCAGTTTAGGAGTTTATTTTAAAATTGAGGGATATAATATAAATAACTATGAGCGTTTAACTTACTTTACTTTGATATATTATTTAATTATTCTAAGGATTGTTTCAAATGGAATTGCAACACCATATGGAGAAATCTTTAAAGAAGAGTATGAGAATAAAGTATTGTATAATATAACTATCAGCATCAAGAGTCAAAAACAAATTTTATGTAGTAGATTTTTAATAAGTTCAGTAGCTAATATGTTAATGACAATAGTTTTAGCAATATCATTTATTATAATGACGGGTGTGCAATATTCTATAATAAATTATATGTATTTAATGCTTATCTATTTAGTTGCACTTTGGTTTGTGTATGGTATAGGAATAATATATGCGTGTATATGTAAAATAATTAAATTAGAAAAAATAGTAGCAATGTTTTTTCAAGTTGTACTTATTATAATCTTTGTAATAGCATCAGGTGGTAGTTTTTATAATATCTTTGGATATTATAAAGACGAAATATATTATATTTTATATAGCGAAATAATAACGGCAACAACGTATAATTGTGATTGGCATAAGGTGTTAGTGTTACTAGTATCAGGTATTATGAGTATATTTTTTGCTGGAATTATATATGAGTATACTAGTTATAAAAATATTTCAAAGGTAAGGAAAAAGTATGAATAATAGAATAAAGGCAATTATATTAGTGGCAATGACAATAATTGTTTTAGTTTTTATATTTTTAGCGAATAAAGACAGTAGTGATATAAAGATACTTACGAAAAAAAAAGAATTTAATGAGATATATTATTCAAATCAACCTAAATTATTATTTGTTGATTTAAGGGATGAAGAAGATTATGCTAAGAGTCATTTAGATAATTTTGTAAATATACCATATTCAGAAGGGAAAGAAGATATATTTTTTAAATTTTTAGATGACAATAAATACGATGAAAAGACAATTGTTTTAATGTGTTATAGTGGTAATAGAGCGAGTGAAATGTTTAACATAATGTATGAAAAGGGATATAGGAAGGTATATCTGGTTAATATGAAATGCGATAAACTTTTTAGTGCAAATAGTAATAATGTTTCAACAGGGGCATGTAATTGCTTGGAATAAAAATGTAATTGATATAGGAGGTTATATGTGGAGTGATTTTATATATTTAAAAATATACACAAAAAAAAACAAAATAGTTTCATCTGGTATAGATTTTCATGAATTTACAGAGGCATTAGGATATTGTGATAATTATTTAATATTAGCAGGAGAGCCAATAAATTCGGAATTTAATACAGATTTGTTTTTGGAGTATGTTTCAGGAGATAATAGAAAAGAATTTGTAAGTGAAGATGTTGAAAATTGGGGAGATTTTTGTTGGGTAAATTTTGTAGATCAGAATGTTCTTAAGTGCGTAAAAAAAGAAGAATTAGCTGAATTGCTATATATGTGTCATATGAAAAATCCTTTGAATTCCTATAAAATAAAAACAATAAACAATACGATTGCATATTTGTGTCATGATGATGGTATTTGGAATACCATATATATGGATGATGTGGAACAGTATAAAAAAATTGTGGGTTATATTATTGAGAAATTCTCGTATTGTAAGATTATTATAAATCAAAATGATCAGGACGAAAATATGGAATTTATAAAGGATAGAATTAATAATATCTATGAATTAATGAAAAAAGGACTAATTTTAGATTTTAGAAATGTAGTAGAAGGCTATATAAACCTTTATGTGACAGAAAGTGATATTGATAATTTAGATAAATTAGAAGATATGGTAGAGCTTTTTAGAAAAAAATATACTAGTGGTAAAAAGAGCAAGTCATAGTGAAGTTAAAATTTTAATGAGTAGCAAAGTTAAATTTGTTCAGCGTAACACAGCAACTTATAATAATAGATGTTGTTTATATAAAAACCTAAAATCCTTCCCACAAACACTTGAACTTTTTACATTTTATTATAAAATACCATAAAGTTTTATATTGCCTGCAATGCCCGATAAACAAAGGAATTGCGGGCATTTTTATAATACAAAATAATGTTTAATAAACTGATATAAAATGCACTAGGGCTTTCAGGGTGTGCAGGGTTCGAGCCCCTGGAGGCGCACTTGCGGGTACCGTTTCGGACATTAAATTGCCTGGGGTGGTACTTTTTTTGTGCGTTAGCAATGAGTCACATAAAAAAACATCATATATAACGGTCTGTATGCTTGCATACAAGACGTTATATATGATGTTTTTTATGCGGCGAATGCCGCATCAGCGAGATGAAGCGAAGCAAAATCGAGCTGAATGTGACTCATAAAAGTGATAAGAAAGAGTTTAAAACAATGAAGAAAAAGATAGTGATTGCTTTAGTTACAATAATACTTTTAATTTTGGCATCAAATATAGTCATACATACTCATTTAAATAAAAGTTTATTTCAGTTTTTCTTTTCAAATAATGAAAATCAGGAAAGTATTGTTAAAAAAATATTAACACAGGGAAATCAGAAAATAGAAATTGATAATTATATTATTTCTCTAGAAGAAAGCTTATGCGAAAAGAATACACAATTGGGGTATTTAGTATTCTCAATTTGCGATAAAAATGGTAACAAAGTTGAATCTAATATAAATGACTATAATAAGACCATAAAATCATTTGGAAAAGACGGACGATTTATATTTGAATATGAAGCATCGGGGACGTTTAATAAGTATGCAGAATATGCAAATAATAAATTATTTGTTTATGCATCATTTGACATTAGCACAAATGATTTAGAAAATATAGATTTAAATAATTGTATTAAAATAATTGATACAAAAGAAAAGGTTAATAACGAATATAGACAATATACTTTCGATTTAAAATTTAGTGATAATTGTAGAAAATATAAATATAATGATAATATTTTATATGTTTCACCTTTAGGATTAAGACTTCTAACAAACAATGAAATGACTGATTTGAATGTTGTTATAAAGGGCGAAAATGATAACATTATCAAAAGTCTTAGCAATAATGATAATATGTTTAGTAAATCCGGTTGTAAATTTAACGGTACAACCAAAGTTCAATACACTAATCAATTTGATGATTTAATCGATTTAGGTATGATAAGAAATGTTTACATTAATGAAGAAGAGCTTGTAGAAATTAAATAAGTTTACTACAAAACTATGAGGCAAATGGTGTACAAAAATTGAAAATTGTACACCTATTTTACTTACGAGATACGTTTCCGGTATTATAGAATAAAATAAAACTCAAGTATTGTATTATTGAATTGATTGTTTATAATATGCATTATTGTACCAATACATAAATAAGCAACTGCAAATCGCTGGAATAATTTTGCTCAAATGGAGGAAAGAGAAAATGAAGAAAATATTTCAAATATCTTATCTAAGTATTTTAATTTGTCTTATGATGTTTATCTTATCTTCTTGTGGTTTTGATAAAAATAACGCAACCATATCAGATATTTCCTATGATAATAATAAAGATGAATACGAAGTATATGTTAAAGAAAACGGTAAGTATGTGCCATTTCTTGTATTGCAGAGCGATTATCAAGATGGTAAAACTTTGTTGCTGCGAAAGGAATGTTTGCCGGAAGTACGTAGATTTAATGATTACAGTTCGTATTATGAGGACAGTGAAATTGATCAGTTCTTAAGTAATGAATACATAACTTATTTAGATGAAATAAGCGATAAGGTAGAATCAGTTGACATTACAATAGCTGCTAAGGAAGCGTTGAATATTGCAGGAAATGAAACGAAGTTGATAAATAGAAAGGTTTTTTTACCTTCATTAAAAGAGTCTTGTCAAGATTGTAAATATAATGTTAATGAGGGTGAAAAAATAGACTATTTTGAAGAATATAAAAATAGAATGTGTATTATGAATGGTGAGTCAGTTACGTGGATGTTGAGAACACCAGTTACATCTTTGGGTTCATTGATTTACGTTTATACATTTAATGATGAACTTAGTATGCAAAATGCATTTGATAGTGCAGGAGTAAGACCGGCATTCTGTATAGATTCATCCACAAAAATAGTGTATGAAAAATATAGTGGAGGAGAGAGATTTGTTGTTAAGTAAAGATAAAAAGTTTCTGTCAATTATGGTGTGTATGATTTCGCTAATGCTTATAGTGGGAATGTGTGTTTTCACATTTTCTTATCATGATAAAATATCAGAATTAATGATATCAGGAAATGAAGGGGGTACTATGGAAAAAGAGGTTGAAGTACATACCAGGAATGTACCATCAGTGTTGAAAACGGCAGCAACTACTATTAAAGAAATGGATCAATGTAAATGTTATCCATCAGAAATTATAATTTTATGCGACGGAAATAAAGTTTTGGATAATAGTTCGTTAGTGTCAATAAATGCATATTGTGAAAATAGTAAGCATTGGATATCAGTATCAGGGGAAAATGGAAAATCTGTTACTTTGTGTGGGTATTCTAAAAAATCAGATAAAAAGGTAGTTCTGAATTTTAATGATAAAAATACCATAAATGATGGGGGTCAAGTGGTTTCTAAACTTACATTAATGGAATGGTCAGAGGTACTGAACGGTCTGGATTTCAAAGTGGTTTATCCTGAGGGCAAAAGCAGTGATGGTTATACAATTACTAAGGGAGATACATTTTGGGACGATGCAGAAAACAAAGAGGTATACGCTATGGCAGAAGATGCATTTGCATATGATATAAAGACAAAGAAAACTGTTGGAATTACTAAAAAAGAGGCGGAAAAATTAGAAATCAAGGAATGCATAAGTATCATAAACGATGAAAACAAAGCCGTGTCGGTAGTTGTAAAATAAAATATTAAACAGATTTATAAGTAAATCGTTATAAGTAAATCCAATCAACCCCTACTTGCACTAACACCTGGTATCTGCTAAAATTTGTATTAGCAAAAACAACTTACATATAAAATTTTAGAAATACTTAACGGAGGGAAGAAATGAAAGAAGTATATTCAACAAGTAATGAAGTGGAATTACAGATGCTCGTAGGCTTGTTAGAGAGTTGCAACATTCAGACGAACGTTCGTGCAGGAGGAGCCGGGGATTACTTCAGGGTAAAAGGCTCAGATGTAATGATATACAAGAGCGTTCTGGTTCGTGATGAGGACTGGGAAAAAGCAGTAAAAATAGCAAAAGATAATGGATTTGAAAAAAAGAAACAAACGGTAAAAAGAGGAAAAGGAGAAGTCTGGTTAGGTCGGATTTTGCTGGTTATATTCGTTGCAATTTTTCTGGTAAATGTTTACATGGCCGTGGCAGATTATTTATAAAATTATAAAAAACGTATATGATTATTTGAGGCACAGGTCAGCTTGTGCCTTTTATTTTTGCATTAAAAAGAAGTTCTTCTAAATCATAATCCACCTTGTATAAAAACGTTACATTGGTTAGAATTGGTATAAGTAAAAGAATTTAATAATAAGGAGATTTATGGAAAAACAGAAGACATACGGGTTTTTAAATAATTTTATTTACGCCCTGAATATTGAGAGAAAAAGCAATTTAAGATTGCTGGCAATCACATTAATTAAGCCTATAGGAGACATAGTGGGAACTTTGTTAAATTCATATGCTCCTAAATATGTGTTGTCATTTATTGAGAATGATTTGCCCCTTAAAACAATAATTATTTATACAATAGTTATTTGCCTGATAATGTTGATTTTTGATATTATCAGCACTACCTGTTACAACAGCTTTGAGTTTGAATACCGGAAGACAGAGGGCTATGTTGAAAAGAAGAGAATGGACAAGCTATTTCACACTGATTTTAAAAATATGGAATCCCCGGATTTCCTTGATTATGTCCAAAGAGCGAAAACAGCATTGAACAGAGGTAACGGATTTCATGGAGTTTTATACCAAAGTAGAAATTTTATTGCTCAGGGAACGTTAATGATTTTGTCAGCGGCATTAATAGGAATCCAAAATCTGTTAATGATGATAATTTTCATTGTAATATCTTTTGGAATAGTAAAGATTTCATCTTTCTTTACGAAAAGAGATAAGATTAAATTTTCAGATGCAATGGCACCAACATGGCGTAAAATGAATTACTTAGAGTCAACCACAAAGAATTTTGATTTTGCAAAAGACATCAGACTTTTTAATATGTCAAATGCCTTTGCTAACCAGTTATCAGGTGTAAATGAAACATACAAAGAACTAAATAGGAAACATCATAACAGAATGGTTTTATGGGAAGTAAGTCTCGGCTCAGTATTACTTATTCAGAAGCTTCTTATGTATACATGGCTTGTTTACAACGTTGTTACAGGTGCGTACCAAATATCGGATTTTGTCCTTTATGTGGGACTGGTAACAACTTTTCATAATTCAGTGGGATATGTTAACTGGATTTATTCAAGCATGAGAACTAACAGTCTTATGATTAATGATTACAGAAATTTTGTAGACTGGAAAGAGGATAAAGAAACAGCGGATGAAAAGGACGGTCATATTACAGATATAAATCTTAATAAGTTTGAATTTAGATTTGAAAATGTAAGTTTTAAATATCCGGGACACGATAATTATGTGTTAAAGAATGTTAATCTAACCATTAAGGATGGAGCAAAACTGGCGGTAGTTGGTGTCAACGGTGCCGGGAAAACTACTTTCATAAAACTTATGATGAAGTTATATGAACCAAGTGAAGGCAGAATCCTTTTAAATGGCATTGATATAAAAGAATATAACAGAGAGGAATATTTTAAACTGTTTTCACCTGTATTTCAAAATGTGGAAAGCTTTGCAATGCCGATTTATCAGAATATTTCCTTTGCCGAGGAAGACAAAACAGATATGAATAAGATAAATAAGGTGCTGGAGCAAAGTGGATTAAGTGAAAAAATCAACTCTTATGAAAAAGGTGTGCATACCAATTTATTAAAAATATTTGATAAAGAGGGAATTGATTTATCAGGTGGTGAAAAACAGCGACTTGCCATGGCAAGAGCTTTGTATAAAGATGGAAAAGTTGTTATTTTGGATGAACCTACAGCAGCACTTGATGCTTTGGCAGAAGACAGAATGTATCGTGAATTTGAAAACATGATAAAGGGTAAGACAGCAGTTTTCATATCCCATAGATTAGGAAGTACAAGATTTTGTGACAAAATTGCAATGTTTGAAGACGGAATGATTGTGGAAGAGGGAACTCATGAGGAATTAATGGAAAAGAATGGAAAATACGCATATATGTTTGGCATTCAGTCCCAGTATTATGAGGAAAAACAAAAAAATAGTGATAATGCGGAAAGCACCGAAACAACTAATAATGGAGATGCAAAAGCATTGAAAGTTGAAATGGAAGGAGGACAGTAGTATGAAAAATAGTAAAGAAAGTATCCGATGCTTTAAGTTTTTTGGAAAATTCGCATGGGAAAATGATAAAATGTATTATATGTTTCTTATAGTAAACATAATTATTAATTCCGTGTCTCCTTTTATTACAATTTTAGGAACCCAGTACCTTATTGATGAAATTGCAGATGCATCTAAAAGAAACATGGGGTGGATTGTGTTCTGGGTAGCCTTTATTTGTGGCGGAAATTTTATTTGTGCAAATGTGAAGAAGTGGACAGGAGAAAACATCTCTAAGATTTGTGAAAAGTTTGACAGAATACTTAAAACCAATTTGTGTATGAGCTGCGTTAACATGAAGTTTCAAAATACAGAAGACACAGATGTTTTAGATATTATTAAAAATGCGGAAAGAGCATTAAACGAAACAGGGCAGGTTAACGGTCTTATTACAGCATTGGCAAACATAATTACTAATTTCTTTGTAGCATTGGGAGTTGTAGTTCTTGTTTGTACAAGGATTCCGTGGCTGATGATTCCGGTAATTATTTCCTTTGCAGTAAACTCCTATACTACATCGAAAGTAAACAAGGGCAGACGTAAATTCTTCAAAGAAATGAGCACGGTGGAAAGAGGCAGTACATATTTTAATACTGAATTGCAGGAAAGCAGATATGCAAAGGACATTCGTCTTTATGATGCGTCAGAAATATTTGAAAAGAAATATGACGGCTATGTTGACAGAATATATGGTACAAGTAAAAAATATTTCATAGGCTTTTTGAAATATTGGAATGTAAATAACATATTTTATTCTATAAGTGATATGACAATTTATATACTTCTTGTAGTAAATATTTTTAACAAGACAATTACCATTGGTGAGTTTTCAAGTTTATTTCAGGCTACAGGCGAGTTTGCAAGTGCAATTAGAAACATAGTTAATTCATATCTGGAAATGAATTATACATCTTCAGTTCTAAAGTTCTATATTGATTTTGTTGAAAGTGTAGCTGTTGAAGACAATGAATTTGATAAAACAACAGTAGAAAATGGATTGTCAGACAATATAACATTGGAAGAAACAGAAGATATTTTGGCAAAAATTAATAAGTGTGAAATTGAATTTAAGAATGTAAGCTTTAAATATCCAAACACGGAAAAGTACATTCTTAAAAATGTATCTGCAAAAATCAAGGCAGGGGAACATGTTGCCATTGTAGGACAAAACGGTGCCGGAAAGACAACCTTCATAAAATTACTATGTCATCTATACGATAATTACGAAGGAAAAATATTAATAAACGGCAGGGAAGCCGGAGAGTACAGTTTCATAGAATATGTAAGGCTGTTATCTGTGGTATTTCAGGATTTCAGACTTTTTGCTTTTACGATTAAGGAAAACGTAACAGTTTTTGAGGACAAAAATGTTGATTTAGAAGAAATATATAAGATTGCCGGAATTGAAGAATGGATTGACAGCCTTGAAGATAAAGATGAAACCCATATTTACAAGATGTTTGTGGAAAATGGTGTTGAACCGTCAGGAGGGCAGGGTCAGAAACTTGCCATTGCAAGGGCATTATATAAGAATGCACCAATAGTCGTACTGGACGAACCTACGGCAGCTCTTGATCCTATTTCTGAATATGAGGTTTACAAAAACTTTGACAGACTAGTTCATGGAAAAACGGCAATATACATTTCTCACAGGCTATCATCTTGCAGATTCTGCGACAGAATAATAGTTCTTGAGAATGGCTTGGTAGTTGAAGAGGGAACTCATGAGGAATTAATGAAAAACACCAAAGGTCTGTATTTCAATATGTATAATACTCAGGCAAAACATTATAATTAAAATGAAAGGGCTGATACTTTAATGATCAATCATTAGAGTACGGCTCTTTTTTATATTTCATTGTTTTCTTCCGAAAACAGATATGTGTTCTTACTTTAACATAGGCCATAATCAAAAATTACTTGAACAGTGTTCAATTTTAGGCGAATATGGTATACTGATTGGTAAAATAAGAGAGTTTCGGCAGGACGCTCAGTAAAAACAAATCGGTTGAACAGATAGCAGATGAACTGGAAGAAAATATTGATAATATAAGAAGTATATGTGAGGTAGCACAAAAATTCGCACCAGAATATGATAAAGAAAAGATTTATGAAAGTATAAAAAAGTAAGGTATCTAAAGTTGCAGTTTCATTGGTAGAGGAGAAAAAAGTGAAAAATAAAATGGTGATAAATATCATAAATGAAGGAGACTCAACATATAGTGTGGAGTATGTGGAAAATTAAAAAATGATTTTTTACGAAAAAGGCTGACTCAGAAATTTTCTGAATCAGCCTTTTACTCTACATCAATAATGCATTTTTCACAGGCATTCACTATAATAGTGCCCTGATACTCATCATAGCGTTTAAATTTGCTGGTATATGATTTATGTACATGACCGTGTAAAAAGTATTTAGGGTGATACCTATCCATTATTTCCCGAAATACTTCAAATCCCTTATGAGGAAGGTCTTCACCATCATTAATTTTAAGAGCAGGGGAATGAGTGACTAAAATATCAATTCCCTTATGCCGGAAAATCCTGGGTATAAGCTTTTTAAAACGTCTTCGCATTTGCTTTTCCGTATATTGATATGGACCTGTGTGATATTTCATGGAGCCTCCCAGTCCCATGATTCTCAATCCATCGTGTACATATATCCGGTCATCAATACAAATACATCCATCAGGAGGGGTATCCTTGTAGCATCCATCGTGATTCCCGTGTACATACAAAACAGGAACATGGGAAAGGGTTACAAGAAAAGATAAATATTGAGGTGCCAAATCACCACAGGATATAATCAAATCAATGCCCTTAAGTTTGTCCTCGGAGTAGAAATCCCAATAATAAGGGGATTCTACATCTGCAATTACTAATATTTTCATTTTAAAGTCCTTTATCTTATTAATCCGTTATTTGTCATGTAATCCCTGTTGTAGGGTAACAGGCTTGGCATGCTCCGTTAATTCTTCAATAACCGGAATTTTTCCAATAATATTATCAGAAAGCCAATCCATTGTAATAATATCATTTACAGACAATGTCTGATTTTCGCTGTTTCTAATAGTTCTGTCCTGAGAATAAATAACACCGGAAAATGGGTTAAATTCACCGGAACAGATAGTTTTCTTTAAAAGTCCCAGAAGACGTTTTATGCCTTCAGGAAGCCATGGAGAGCTAATAATGTCTATGGCTTTTTGGGACATTCCCCACCAGTAATTAATGGCTGTGGCATCTTTGCCTTCACTGGATTTCCATGTGCCGTCTAATATGGAACGCACTAACTGGGTGTAAAAAGGTCCCCAGTGGTACACGGGAATGGCAAGATTCCAGACACTGTCACTGTACATTTTATATAAACCATAATAGCGGCTACCGGCTTCGGGAACAGACAAATCATGGTCGGAAACGCAATCCGGCTGTAAATCTGAAAGCTGTTGGTCAAAATCAAAATCTTTAAGACAGCGCCACAAAAGGTGTATCTGGGCACGGGGGTTGGTCATTTTTGCACCCAGAGCAAAAGCATTTATATTGGCAATGGTTCCATAAATAGGGTAATCAGCAATATAAGCGATTTTGTCATGCTCAGACATGGCACCGGCAATGGCACCCATAATAAATTTCGCCTCATACATACGTGCATAGTAAGTACGCATATGACTGTGAGCAGCATGAAGAGAACAATTTATTATATGAATTTTAGGGTGAGCAATTGCATATTTAAGACTTGCCTGGGAAAAAGCAGGTGAAGTGGTAAATATAACATCACAATTTTCAGCAATTGCCTTTGCCAAAGTGGCTTCTATGGTATTTATAGTAACATTGTCATAATATACTGTAGTTATTTCGTCCTTTAGACTCTCTTCTAAATGGGCCCTACCTAATTCATGAGAGTAAGTCCATGAAGAAGAGGCAGAGGTCTTTTCATATATAAATCCCACCTTCAGGGAATTTTGTGAAGGTGTCAGCAATTTAGTTAAAACGGAAGGCTTTTTCATGGAAGCAGTCATTCTCAAATCAACCTGTTTTTTGGACATTAATTCAAATTCAGTGTAATTAAGGGAAATCAGCTTCTTAATTTCATTGTCGCTTTTGGCTAAAAGTTCTTTATATCCGTATAAAGTAATAAAAGACAAAAATGAATCTCCCGGAGTTATATGTTTTAATTCATCTCCTCCGTGGGAAATATATTCGCTTTTAAATAATAAGTATAATGAACGGAAGTCTGCCATTTCATCGTCAGACCAGTGCTCATCAGGGGCTTTACCTACAGCAGACTGAAGCTTTTCAAAACTTCCAAGCTTTGAAAAATATATATAATTTATATGGCTAAGTTCATAAAAATCCATATATTCATAATAGATTTTTATGTTTTTATCGTCGGTTTTTCTTGGAACAATACGGGTAACTTCCCCCATTATGGAGGTAGCCTTAAAATACTTTAAAACACTGACACGTTTATTGCCCTCTAAAACATAAAATTTGTTCATATATTCGTAGGCAATAATAGGTGAATTAATTCCTTCATTAACCTGACTTATGCTGAGGTTTATCCACTTGCTGGCAAATTCAGAATCCACATCAAGAATAGGCATAAAATTACTGGAAAAAGAATTACTTCTTCCACTGGTTTTGGTGCCTACAATCTGGTCTAAGGGAATTTGTACCAGACCAATAGAAACTTCTCTGTAATCTCTTGTTTCGTGTAAAATATCATCAAGGGCTTCTAAAGTAGGAATTTCTCCTGCAATAAGCTTTGACTGATAATCCTTTTGCCCCATTTTTGAGGCACGAATGTAATCATTATATGACATAAAATTTAACAGGATAACCGGTTAAGATTATCACAATCCTTCCTAAAAATTAGTTCTTACGATAGTATACACTTACTCCCTCATTTTGGTAATAAGCCGTAAGGGTTATAGACTTGGTTTTCCACCAACTCTCTTTATTTCCATTAGAATATTCTCTTGAATATGTAGCGCCACCATATTTTTTCGTAATATCTGATAAAATGGTTTCATAGGAAGTTTCTCCTAAAGAACCGTATTGTATACGGATTTCCAATAATTTATCATTAAAAAAAACATACTGTAAAAGGGCATTGGGGTCTGACGGTGCTACAGACATTCCAAAGAATGAAGCGGTGTTGGCAATATCAAATTTGTAAGTAAGATATCCGTAACCGTCTGTGGATTCCTTATAATCTCCATCTACAGTATCATACTGTTTATCTTCGTATTTTTTTATTTCTTTGTAGGAATCAGAAAATTTAATCTTTCTTTCGCTGGTGATTTTAGCGTTACACGTTCCATCCTGGGCACCGGATTCCGCAACAACGGAAATGGTTTTTGCCGTCTGACTTTCAGCTGTCTGGTTGGAAGGTGCAGATTTATTGGAATCTCCAAATTTCAGTGTGAATATTACTACCACAAAGACAACAATAATGCACAAAGATGCAATAATTATGTAAGGTGCACTGTTTTTAGTGTTTTTTTGTTTCTGATTTGTGTTTTTATTAACAGATGTACGGCTACTCATTAAGTATATTCCTCCAAAATCCATATTTATTAACAAATGATACCATAAAAAACTATATAATTAAAGGCGGGTTAAACAAAAATAATGTTGAATATTAATTTTATTTTGTTATAATAGCAATGTAGTACCTAATACTTATTTCCCAGGCAGATTTTTATCTGTCAGGAGAGTCTCTCCTAAGACTCATAAGTATACTAACATATTTTTCAGTCCGGAACGGTTAATGGCAAGGGGGCCTTAACCGTTCTTTGATGTTATGGGGAAATAATTACAAAACATTTAGTATAGAGAAAAGAGGAACATACATGAAAAAAGGATGGCTTATAGTAAATGGTTATCTTAAGAGCAAAAAGTTTGATGAAATATATGCATGGCTTTTAAAGGCGGCAGAGGAAGCAGGATGTGAACTGAGAATATTGGAAAATGACAGGTTAGATTCCATACTTCCGGCAGATTCTTCAAAGGTAAACTGGCGGGAAAAACCTGATTTCGTTATTTTCTGGGATAAGGATGTGAAACTGGCAAGGCTTCTTGAGGCAGAAGGCTTTAGGGTTTTTAACAGTGCAGATGCCATAGAAATCTGTGATGATAAATCACTTACCTTTATAAAACTAAAAAACACAGATATAAAAATGCCGAAAACCTACTGTGCACCTATGACCTTTGAAAAAGAATATTCTGATTACACCTTTGTACTTCAGGTAGAGGGAAGCCTGGGATATCCTATGATTATCAAGGAAAATAAAGGCTCTTTCGGGGAGCAGGTGTATAAGGTGGAAGATTACTATGAGGCTGTGGAGCAAATAAAGAAAATCGGTGGCTGTGATTTTATTATGCAGGAGTATATAGAAAGCTCTAAAGGTCAGGACGTAAGAATACATGTAGTGGGAAATGAGATTGTTACGGCAATGAAACGTGTTAATAAGAATGATTTTCGGGCTAATATAACTAACGGGGGTTCAATGGAAAAGTATCAGCCAACTAAAGAACAATGCGAAATGGCACTTAAAGTATGCGAAAAATTAGGATTGGATTTCGCTGGGGTTGATATAATGTTTGGAAAAAATAGAGAACCGGTTTTGTGCGAAGTAAATTCCAATGCCCATTTTAAAAACATTTATGACTGCACAGGTGTAAATGTGGCAGAAAAAATTATTGATTATATTTTAAAGAAAATTAATTAATGGAGTTGCAATGAAAGGGTACATTATTTACAATACAGAGGATTTGACTAAAAATAAAAGATTTATTAAATTTATCACAGAAACACTAAATGAATATAATATAGATGTGGAATTGGTTATTATTGACAGGGTGGAATTAGCAGAACTTGAAAATCCTGATTTTGTTATAAACCGTAGTAGGAATGCTGATGTTTCAAGATATTTTGAGGGAAAAAACATAAGAGTCTTTAATAGTGGAAAAATAACGGAAATAGCCAATGATAAAAGAAAAAGTTATGAATATTTAGAAGGAATTGTTCCCTTTATGCCTCTCATGAGTGAAGAGGAAGCAGAAAGTTCAGGAAAGCCTTATATTATAAAGAGCTGCAATGGTCACGGTGGAACCCAGGTTTTTATGGTTGAAAACTTCCAGCAGAAGAATGAAGCTATAAATGAAATGAAGGGAAATGATTTTATTTTCCAGAAATGTTGCTCAGATTTAGGAAGAGATGTACGGGTGTATGTTATTGGAAATGAAATTGTACAGGCAATGGAGCGGACTTCTGCTGAAAGTTTCAAAAGCAATTATAGCTTAGGGGGAAAGGCAGAACCCTATACATTAAAGGATTATGAAATCTCAATGGTTAAAAAAATACTTAATGTTTTGCCAATGGATTACGCCGGAATTGACTTTATTTTTCATAAAGGCAAGGCAGTTTTTAATGAAATAGAGGATGCCGTAGGAGCCAGAATGATTTATGAAAATACTGACATTCATATCGTAAAACTATTTGCAGAGTATATTGCAAGGGAAGTTAGAAAATAAATTTGAAATCAGGAGTGACAGATGAATTTTTGGAAAAGGCTGTTTGGGCATTTTAGAACAATAACGAAACATAGACATAAGGTTATAGCAAACTGTGCAAAAGCAGGAATTTTGTGGCAGGGACTTAGACATGATTTGTCAAAGTATACACCTACTGAGTTTGTGCCGGGAGTGAAATATTATACCGGAAAGCGAAGTCCTAACGAAGGCGAAAGGGAAGAATACGGATATTCCAAGGCGTGGATGCACCATAAAGGAAGAAACAGGCATCATTACGAATACTGGGTGGATTATAATTTGGAAACAAAGAGAAATGAACCGGTGGAAATGCCATATAATTATGTGGCAGAAATGTTTTGCGACAGATTAGCTGCAAGTAAAATCTATAAAGGGAAAAATTACACGGATAAATCCCCACTGGATTATTTTAACTACAGAACACCTCACAGAAGCATCAATTCCAAAACAAAGGAGGAATTGTCAAAACTTCTTGTTATGAATTATGAAAAGGGAGAAAAAGAAACCTTTGAATATATAAGAAAAAGGGTTAAAGAGGAAAAACAACGAAAAAATAAAAGGTAGTCGGAAATTCTCCAACTACCTTTTATTTTTAATCTGCCTGATTTTCTTTATTCTTGAAAATCAACAGCTTACTAAATACATAATTTAAAATAACAACAATTACGCTTACTAAAACTTTACTGAACATTCCGTCAATTCCAAGGAATTTCTGGTTAAGTCCTAATTTAACCAACGCCGGTACTCCAAGCCATTCGATGCAACCGGTTATAAGACGGGCACCTACAAACATGGACATTTCTTTAAGTACAAACTTCAGTTTCCAGCTATAGCTTTCAAAAACCCAGATTTTATTGGTGAAATATGCAAAGATTACACCTGCAATCCAGGCTATAACGTTAGCAACGGCAACTTTTGTAACCTCACCGCTTATGGGAAGTGCCCTGACAGTAACGGCATATACAACCCAGTTCACCAGAGTTGTTAAAACTCCCATAATTAAATACATAATAATTTCCTTATATTGATAATAAAGATTTTTAATAGTCTTCATTGGTTTCCTCCCTAGTTAATGTAGCGCCCCCTCCTTAGGTCGGCGGCAAGTCGTCGGAAACATCTTAATAAATAAACTTCGTTTATTTGGTTTCCGCCTCAAATCAATGTAGCGCATTTTAAAGGCACATACCCCATAATAATACCATAAATTATTTTTGTAAAGTATAATAAAATATGTTATATTAAATGCAGAATAAAGTGGAAAAGGACGCACAGCATGGATAGATATTATTACAATAAAAACGGTAAATTAGTAAACAGAAGTCTGCCATATGTGACAATAGCGCTTATAGTGATAAACGTGGTAATATTTCTGGGGATGGAGCTGATTGGGGACACTGAGGATTCCATGTACCTTTATCAGCATGGTGCAATGTACTGGCCTGGTGTATATGAGGGGGGACAGTGGTATAGACTTATTACCCATATGTTTATTCATTCAGGTCCGGAGCATTTATTAAACAACATGTTTATGTTGGGAATTTTAGGCTACCAGATGGAAAAGGAATATGGAGCTGTTAAATACTTTATAACGTATATGGTTAGTGGAGTAGGTGGAGCAGTATTTTCATCACTTATTGAAATGAAGTTAAATGATGCCCCTGTAAGCATTGGTGCGTCAGGTGCCATATTTGGAATCTTCGGGGTGCTGCTTGTGATAATTTTCAAAAACAGAAGATTAGACGGTAACGGAACTGCAATCAGATTAATTATATTGTTTGTCCTAATGGTATTTGGAAACATGGAAGAAGGCGTAGACTGGATGGCACATTTAGGGGGAGCCCTGATTGGTGTGCTATTGGCTTTTATTTTATACAGACCTAAAAAAAGAAAACAGGAGGAAATTTATTATGGATAATTGTATTTTTTGTAAAATAGCAGCAGGAGAAATCCCATCAACTACTTTGTATGAGGATGATGATGTAAGAGTTATTTTTGACATAGGGCCGGCAACTAAGGGACATGCCCTTGTTATACCAAAGGCACATGTGGCAAATGTTTTTGAGATACCTAATGATTTATTAGGAAAAGCATACTCAGTGGCAAAGAAAATTGCCCAGGCACTTAAGGAAACAACCGGATGTGAGGGAATTAACATTTTACAGAATAATGGGGAAATGGCAGGTCAGTCAGTTTTTCATTTCCACATTCATGTTATTCCCCGTTATGAAGGTGATACTGCCAATATTAAGTGGGAACAGGGAACAGCAGATAGTGACTATTTAAATGAGTTAGCAGGTAAGGTTAAAGAAATTTTAAGCAAATAGCTGATTTTATACATAGGTTACGAGGTACTGAAATTGAAAGATGAAAAAATTACGGAAGATACTTTAAGAAAAGCTTTGTCAGGATATATGAATATAAAGGGACAGGAGATTCTTGATAAAGAGCATTATGATGTTAATGATGGCTTTGCATATCCTGATGAGGAACAGGTTAAAGGCTTTAGAAAAATATGTAACAGAGAATTTAAAAAAATATGGCTTAGAAATGGCATAAAAGCCTTCCCATATAAGGTTGTTACAGCAGTTGCCGTTATTTTGATTCTCATTAATATTTCAATTGTTACAGTACCGGGACTTAGAGAGATAATATTGAATTTTAAAATGTCATCATCTGCAACTAATACCAAAATTGTTAGTGATGACAGTAAAGGTTCAATATACAATGAAGAAAATAGTGAATATTCCATAGGAACAGACAATACATATGAAATTTCATATATTCCGGAGGGATTCACTTTAACAAAATCACAGAGTACAACAAGAATTAAGGATTATGAGTACAGCTGTGGAGATAAGAGTTTTATATTCAGCCAAATGTCAGAAGATTCCACATTACAGGTAGATACAGAAGGCGCAAAGGTGGAATATGTAGACATCAATGGAAATAAAGCATTAGTATCAGAAGAAGATAATTATATAGTCATAACATGGAAAGAGGATGAATACTTCTTTGAACTTTCCGCAAATGAAATTGACAAAGATACTGTAATTAAAATAGCAAAAAGTACTAAAAAATGTAATTAAAAATTGTGCAAACATACAAAAGTAAAATTTTTTTGTTCCGATTTGCCTTTTCGTACGTTGTTAATTATAAGGATGTAGCGAAAGGAGGTAAGTTATGAGAATAAAGAAATTGTTATGTATGCTATTAACCTTGACATTGTTGTTTTCAGGCAATGTATATGCAGATGAAGGCATAGGGGAATCAGGTACAACTACTACAAATCCCGGTGATGTGGAATTACGGTATACCAATATTTCAAGCATAACGTCAGATTTAGCCATATTAAGCAGTGGCACGGCAATATGCACCGGAAGACATGTTATGAAGAAAAACCTTAAGTCTGAATTGGTATTAACACTTCAGCGCAGGTCAACATCTAAAGATGATAGTTTTTCAACTTACAAAGAGTGGACAAAGAGTTGTAGTGGAACAGGTAGCTTTTTATTAGAGAAGAAACCTACTGTTACAAAAGGTTATGACTACAGGTTAAGAGTGGTAGTAAAGGTATATTCCGGTTCAAAAGTTACGGAAGCTGCTGCATGCTACTCAAAAACGGTTACATACTAGGTTGGATATAAAAACAAAAGAAAATACAGACTATACTATTAGAAAGAGAAAATACAGGTATATACCTGAAATAAAAGCAAAAAGAAAACGTGGCTACTGTTTATGACAGGTCACGCTTTCTTTTTGTGTATAATTTTATTTATCAGTTATCTCATTAATTAAGCCTATAATTTTATCAACTCCGCCGGTTCCGGCTGATTTTTCCATGGATTCAATGTAATGTGATTTGTTATCAAAGACTTTATGTACCATGGCAATAAGATCATCTTTTGTTGCCACATCTTCATCTAAAACCTCACTAAATCCCTGCTTCGCATAGGAACGGGCATTTAAAATCTGGTCACCACGACTTACCCTTGCAGAAAGAGGAATAAGAATGTTAGGTTTTTTCAGTGCAGAAATCTCGCATATGGAATTAGCACCGGCTCTGGAAATAATTAAGTCAGCCATTGCAAAGAAATCCTTCATTTCATCACTAATATATTCAAACTGGGCATAACCTGAAGTTCCTACTAATGATTCATCTAATTTACCCTTGCCGCAAAGGTGGGCAATCTGGAAATCAGGTAAAAGTTCAGGAAGGGCTTCTCTTACAAGCCTGTTGACATTTTCAGCACCAAGGCTTCCGCCGGTAACCATAATTACAGGTTTGTTGGCAGTAAAGCCACATTTGTCAAGAGCTGCAATTTTGTCTCCCGTAAATAGTTCCGCACGAATAGGAGAACCAGTATGAACTGCCTTAGCTCCAAGATATTTAGCTGTTTCCGGGAAATTATGGCAAACCTTAGTTGCCTTTTTAATGGCAAGCTTGTTGGCAAGTCCCGGTGTCATATCTGATTCATGTATAATAACAGGTACTTTGTATCTGTTTGCAGCAAAAACCACAGGAACCGTTACAAAACCACCCTTTGAAAAAACAATATCGGGTTTGAATTTCCTAATAATCTTTTTAGCTTCAAAGTATCCCTTAATAACTCTGAAAGGGTCTGTAAAGTTCTTAAAACTGAAATATCTTCTAAGTTTACCTGAAGATATTCCGTAATAATCAAGACCTGCATCTTCCACTAATTTCTGTTCCATGCCACCTTTAGAACCAATGTATTTAATCTCAAAACCGGATTCCTTAAGCTTAGGAAGTAATGCGATATTTGGTGTGACATGGCCGGCTGTACCGCCACCTGTTAATATAATTTTTTTCATTGTCTTACTCCATTAAACATCTATTTATTATATTTTTTTATCTGTTTTTTTATGGCAGAAGCATCGTCACCGTTTAATACCATATTAATAAGGTTTGTGGCGTTGCTTACTGATTGTTCATCCTGTAATACAACGGATTTTGAAGAACCTGTGTATGTTAATGTCTGCCAGGAAGTCTGACCTGTTACGCTGTAGGACATAATATTCCAACCATTGTAATCCTTCTTTGTAGAAAGAGAAAGCTGCATATTAGCAAGGGATGAAATATCAAGGTCTGTTGAAAAACTTCCCTTAATGGCATCAAGAATCTTGTTATAATTAATAAGCATTGTGCCGCTTAATAATTTTTTCTCAAGAGCTTTTAAAACTGCTACCTGGTTTCTGTTACGCTGCATATCACCGTTGGCAAAGGAGTGACGCTCACGGGCATAAGTTAAGGCTGTGGCACCATCCATTTCCATGTTTCCTTTTTTGTAAGTATAAATCTTACTTCCTTCATGCTTTGCGTCATATGATGCATAAGCTTCAGTTGAAAAAGGAATTTCAACATTTACCGTAACTCCCCCCAAAGCATCAATTAAGTCGGCGAAACCTGTAAAGTTTACTTTTGCGTAATGATAATCAGATTTTTTAATATCATATTTGTATAAATACTTTAAGGTATCCATCAAAGCGTCCTGTCCCGGATGCCACTGTACTTCATATGCCCACTGCCAGTCGCTGGATGTCAGGTCCTTGCCGTCCTTGTGGGCAATTCCGTTTCCATAGAGGGTAACGTGGGTCAGCTTATCATAGGACTCAGGAGCGACACTTTTTGCCTGAACAGGAACATAGTAATCTCTAGGTGTTGAAATCATTAAAACTGAATAAGTCTTAGGATTAACAACAGCCAAAATATTAGTATCAGTTCTTGTATTTTCTTTTGAATTCAATTCACCAAAAGTATCTGCTGCAGAAATTACAACAATAAAAGGATCCTTTGACACCTTTGAACCGGACATCTGAGGAATCGGCGCTACTAAATAAATAAGCAGTGACAATATAATAATAACAATTACCGAGATGACCTTTCCAAAAGCAGGAGCTTTGCCTGATTTCTGCAAAAGGAAAAATACAAGACCAAGAAAAACAATAAGAACCCCTATAACTCCCGCAAGTACCGGAGCTGTTAAAAAGGCAAGCTTCTTATACACAATAAGTCCTGTAAATACAATAGATAAAATAAGTTGTATCATAACTAAAATAACGCCCAGGGCTTTTCCACCACCGGATTTACGTTTTTTAGAAGATGACTTGGATAAATTCCTTGTTTCGGAGCGGTAACCATAATCACCGGTTTTGGCTTCAGAAACTCTGTTTTGCTTTTTGCTCATAAAAACCTCCAATTTTAAAGCTACAGATTGGTTACAAATCTGTTTTATCGTAAGATATATCAAATTGTTGCAAAAGTAATTAAAACACAAATTAATGAACAAACTATGTACATAATAAGTGTGTGCTCATTATACTACATAATTAAAAAAAAACAAAGATACAACATAATGGCTAAGGCATAGGACATAGCATTAATTGACAAATAATGTATGCTTTGGTAGAATGATGTTATCTTTGGAGCTGGAGTTGTATTGAAAATATGGTACAAGCCAGCTTATTAGTTTAATAGGAGAAGAAATGAGAAATTCAAGAGCATTTAGAAGAATTATCTATTTGTTGCTTCTTGCAACGGTAATTGCATCCCAAACAGCTATATTTTGGTACTTTTGGGACCATTATTATAGCAGTGGAATGATGCAGGAATTCTTCCGTAAAGGACACATGGTACTTCTTTTTGTGTATGCGTTAATGTTTACTATATTCAGTAACGTATACGGGGCGTTCAAATTAGGAAGTCTCCAGTATTCAAATCTGGTGTTCTCCCAGCTGCTTCCATTGCTGTTTACAAACTTCATTATTTACTTGCAGATTTCATTACTTTCAATGAAAATGGTAAATCCTGCACCAATTATAGGAATGTGTTTTGACAATGTTTTATGTTGTCTTGTATGGTGTGGATTGGCAATGGGCATTTACAAATGGATGTATCCGCCTAAGGACATATTACTTATATATAGTGACAGGGATCCTGATAATCTGGTGAATAAAATAGAAACGCGAAAAGATAAATATATCATAAAAGACTCTATCCATTGTGATGAGGATTCGGAAAAATTGCAGAAGGCAATAAAAAGCCATCAGGCAGTTTTGTTGTGTGACATTCCAAGTGCTAAGAGAAATAAAATAGTCAAGGATTGTTATTTGTATGATAAGAGAGCATATATTACTCCTAAACTGTCAGATATTATCATTACGGGAGCAGGTCAGAATACATTATTTGACTCACCGCTTTTGGTTACTAAAGTTAAGGGACTTAAGTGGGAGCAGGATTTTGTAAAGAGAATTGTGGATATAATTATCGCACTTATTCTTTGTCCACCAACCATATTGGTTACAATACTTGTTGCCATAGGCAATCTGATTTGGGACAGAGGCCCGATTTTCTATACACAGCCAAGACTTACAAAGGATGGTAAGGTGTTTAAAATATTAAAGTTCAGAAGCATGAAGGTTGATTCTGAAAAGGATGGCGCCAGACTTGCAGCAAAGAATGACAACCGCATAACAAAGGTAGGAAAGGTTCTTCGTGCTACACATTTAGATGAATTACCTCAGGTGTTTAACATTCTGATAGGTCAGATGTCAGTTGTGGGTCCAAGACCGGAGAGACCGGAGATTGCTGCTGAATATGAAGAAGAAATTCCTGAATTTAGATTCAGATTAAAGGTAAAGGCTGGTCTTACCGGATATGCACAGGTTTATGGTAAGTATAATACGACACCATATGACAAGCTAAAGCTTGACATGTATTATATTCAGCATTACAAAATGTGGATGGATATACAGCTGATTTTAATGACTTTCAAGATTATGTTCATGAAGGACAATACAGAAGGTGTTGATGAAAATCAGAAAACAGCCAGCATTCATGAAAAAGAAAAAAATCATAAAGATTAAAATATACAAGAGCTATTCCCTTAGAAATTAATGGGATGGCTCTTGTTTTTGTATACTATAAAGCCTGTAACATAAATCCCCAATATTCCATCATATTATTAATTAACAACCATTTAAGAGGTAAATTTATGCTTAATTATATATGGGCATTTATGATTATTATTGGTGTGGTATATGGACTTTTGACAGGAAACATAGAACAGGTGGGAAACGGTGCCATTGAGTCAGCGGAGGAATCGGTTAAGCTGTGTATTACAATGCTGGGGATAATGAGCATGTGGATGGGATTTATGGAAGTGGCACAAAAAAGCGGACTTATAGCAAAGGCTGAAAAAATGTTAGAGCCGGCAATAAAGTGGATGTTTCCGGAACTTCCCGTTAATCACAAAGCACGAACCCACATTACAACCAATATAATAGCAAATATTCTTGGACTGGGGTGGGCAGCAACCCCGGCAGGTCTTAAGGCAATGGAGGAACTTGCAGCAGACCCGGTACCTCAAAAGGGGCGGATAATTCCCGGTCACATTTCCACAAATGAAATGTGTACATTTCTGGTACTTAACATATCATCACTTCAATTAATTCCCGTAAATATGATTGCATACAGAAGCCAATACGGCTCTGCTAATCCCGCATCAATTGTAGCACCAGCAATACTCGCCACAACCATAAGCACAGTGGTGGGAATTATTTTTTGCAAAATAATGTGTAAATGTACCTTAAAGGGAAAAGTAAATTGACAGGAAATAGGGGGGTGTTATAGAATAGGAACGTAAAAAATACATGGAATAACTGTGGTCTGAAGAAAATCCAATACAGATTATGTAAGGGAAAATTTTCAGTTTAAGGGAGGTCCGGTGAAAATCCGGCACAGTCTTTCTCTACTGTAATAGGGACGAAAAAAGCATTATGCCACGGATAAAACCGGAAGGCGCTTTTAGTAGGTTGAACTAAAGTCAGGATATGTCAACACAGTTGTCCGGATTTCGCAGGCAAGGCGAAGAAGGAGGAACAAATGAATAAGATAACAAGGAAATTTTTTGCCATTTTACTTTCATGTATGTTGGTAGTGGCAGGAGTGGCAACGCCGGCTAAAACAACAGATAATACTGTTATTGCTGCTGAGAATGTTGCAAAAACAGGAACTGTAACAATGACTGTTGAGCGAATTACCATAGGTCAGGGATATCTTGTAAGCCCGGTTCAGGTAGAAATCCAGAATGGAGATACAGTAGATACTGTATTTAAGAGAGTTATGGATGCAAAGGGATTTAAGTACGATGACAATGGATACCTTGCAAGCATTGAAAATGCAGATACAGGCAAGATAAACATTCCGGCAGAAATATCTGCAATGCCTGACACAACAGTTTGGGGCAATCCAAATCCTGTTAAAGCACCAACTAACACAGCAAATGATGGAAACTCATACGCAAACAAAGGCCTTGGAAGTTCTTCATATCATACAATGGCAGGCTGGATGTTTACCATAAATAATGTATTTTCTAATGAAGGAGCAGCTTCAACACCTGTTAAAGACGGTGACGTTATCAGATGGCAGTTCTCAGTATATGGTTACGGTGCAGATATTGGAAGCGACACAGAAAGCTATACAGGAATTAAGAAAGTAACCTTTGCTAACAAGGATGAACTTATAAAGGAAGCAGCAACTCTTGTAAATAACAAGACAATGATGAAGGATGCTGATGTAAAGGTAGAATATAACAAAGCAATTAAAGTTCTTGAAAAGTACAATCCTTCAGAGACAGAGGTTAAGAATGAATTAACAAAGCTTAAGAATGTTCAGAAGGATTTTGTAAAGAAAACAACTGTTAAAAAGGCTTCTGTTAAGGGAATTAAGAATGTTAAGGGACTTAAGGCAAAAGTCGCTGTTAAGAAAATCAAAGGTGTTACAGGATACCAGTACAAATATTCTAACAATAAGAAATTCAAAAAGGCGGTAGTTAAGTCTACAAAGAAGAGCACCTTAACAACTAAGAAATTTAAAAAGAATCAGAAATGTTATGTAACAGTTCGTGCTTACAAGAAGGTTAATGGTATTAAATACTATGGAAGATGGAGCAAGGTTAAAGCTGTTAAAATCAAAAAATAAATTATAAAAACATATTAGAATCAGACTTAAATATCGGAAGGAAGTTTAATAAAGTTCCTTCCGATAAACTTTATTATGAAATTAAATTCATGAAATTATGTAAACCAAGGTGAAAAGATGAAATATTATTTAAAAAAGGCAATATTGTTTGTTTTAATTGCTGTATTAAGTTTAATGATTATAGGGTGTGGAAAAAAAGGAACCCCGGATAACAGTGGAAAGAAATGCACAATAATGGTGGAATGTTCCAAAATTTTTGATAATCAGGACAAGCTTGATAAGGCAGTTAAGGATTATATTCCAAAAGATGGAATTATTTTAAAGAAAAAAGAAGTTAGTTTTAATGAAGGGGAAAATGTTTATGACGTTTTAAAAAGAGAACTTAAAAATGAAAATATATTAATGGAAGCATCTTTTACCACAGGAACTGCATATATAGAGGGAATTAATAATATTTACGAATTTTCCTGTGGGGAGCTGTCAGGATGGATGTATTGCGTAAATGGAGAATACCCAAATGTGGGGTGTAGCGATTACAAAATAAAGGATGGAGACAACATTGAGTGGCATTACACCTGTGATTTAGGAGAGGATTTAAAAAATTGACAGATGAATTTTCAAGATTTCACCCGGTGGTGAACATAATCTTTTATATGGTGGTTTTAATAATCACAATGTTTCAAATGCAGCAGGTAATGGTGATTATTTCCACAGTGTGTGCCATAATTTACCATATATATTTAAAAAAACAAAAAAGTGTAAAGTTTTGTATTATGGCATTTTTTATTTTTACGGCCTCGGCAGTAATAAATCCGCTTTTTTCCCATAAAGGGGCAACATTGTTGTTTTATATGTTTACGGGAAATCCCGTAACCTTGGAATCTATAGTATACGGAGTTTTCGCAGCTTTGGTAATAGTAGCCATGATTTTCTGGCTTTCCACCTTTAATGAAATAATGACTGAGGATAAAATTCTGGCATTAATAGGAGCGATAATGCCATCAGTGGCGTTGCTTTTAACTATGATTTTCAGGTTTGTGTCAAAATTTACAAAGAAAATTAAGGAAATTTCCATGACCCACAGGGCTCTTAAAGGGGAACCGGAAGGGTTCTTTAATAAAATAAAGTCAAGCCTTCATATTTTTTCCATTACCATAACATGGGCGTTGGAAAATTCCGTGGATACGGCAGATTCGATGACGGCAAGAGGATATGGATGTGCTAAAAGAACTAATTACAATAATTATAGAATAGAAAAAAGAGATATTTTATTAAGCCTGTGGATGATAATATTATTTGGGGTGGTTATAAGTCGGTGGGCAGCAGGAGATTTGTACACCTATTATTATCCTTTTGTTAGGACAAAAGGGCAAATTATGGTTTACGTGGCATATATACTTTTGTGTGTTACCCCTATGGCGGTAAATATTTTGGAGGGCATAAGATGGCGCAGATTGAAATCAAAAATTTAACATTTTTCTACCCGGATATGGAAAAGGGAGAATATTTGGAAAATCCTGCTTTATGTAATATTAATCTGGAGATACATAGAGGGGAGTTTATGGTTATATGCGGTCAGACAGGGTGTGGAAAAAGTACACTTTTGAGAACCATAAAGCCTACTATATGTCCTAATGGAAAAATAACGGGAAATGTTTTGTATAATGGCATCAATATAAAGGATTTAAAGGAGAGGCAGCAGGCAGAAAAAATAGGATTTGTTATGCAAAATCCTGATAATCAGATTGTGACAGATAAGGTGTGGCACGAGCTGGCTTTCGGTTTGGAAAATATTGGCCTTAAATCTGAAGAAATAAGACAGAAAACCGCAGAAATAGCAGAATACTTTGAATTGACGGATTTGTATTATTTAAAGCCTGATAAATTATCAGGAGGACAGAAGCAACTGCTTAATTTAGCAGCAGTAATGACCATGAATCCGGAAATTTTATTGTTAGATGAGCCAACTTCCCAGTTAGACCCCATTGCAACGGAAAAGTTTGTAAGTATGTTAAAAAAAATCAATGAAGATTTAGGTGTAACCATTATTATGTCGGAACATCGGTTAAGTTATGTTTTGGATATGGCGGATAAACTGGTGGTTATGAATAATGGAAAAATCATGGAATGGGGAAATCCTTTAGAAATTGCAGATAAAATCAAAAATCAGAAGATTTCTAAGCTTATGCCTTATGCTACGAGAGTTTATTATGAATGTGGCAAAAAAGGTACTCCCCCTGTTTCCATAAAAGATGGAAGAAAATGGCTTGAAAGGGAATTACAGGATAAAGAACCCCCCACTGACCGGTCAGACAGGAAGGGGGATTCGTCAAAGGGGAAATTCATTCAGGAAAATCATAAAGAAGCAGATATTAATAAAAAAGAGATGGCAATTACCTGTAAAAATCTGTGGTTTAGGTACGAAAAATATGAAAGAGATATAATAAAGGGACTGTATTTTTCCGTAAAAAGAGGTGAAATATTTGCTATTCTAGGAGGAAACGGAACGGGGAAAAGTACAACAATGTGGCTTTTATCCGGGGTGAAAAAGCCTTATCGCGGAAAAATTACCAAAAAGGGAAAGGTGGCATTGCTTCCTCAAAGCGTGCAAAACCTCTTTAGCA
The DNA here is from genome assembly GCF_000432355.1 of Eubacterium sp. CAG:161. Classification (NCBI taxonomy): domain Bacteria; kingdom Bacillati; phylum Bacillota; class Clostridia; order Eubacteriales; family Eubacteriaceae; genus Eubacterium; species Eubacterium sp. CAG:161. The sequence continues at coordinate 113,382 of NZ_HF991873.1, read as the reverse complement.
GGGACAAGGTTTCTAAGGAGCTTGAAGGTTGTGAGAACAGTCTAATAGAAGAAATGGAAATTCAGGATATATTAAACAGGCATCCCTATGATATAAGTGGAGGGCAGCAGCAAAAGGTGGCGCTGGCAAAGATTTTAATGGAAAATCCTGATATACTTTTGTTAGACGAGCCTACCAAGGCAATAGATGAAGTTTATAAAGAAGAACTGGGAAACTTGTTAAGAAAATTAAGTGCTGACGGCAAAACAATTATTATTGTAAGTCATGACTTGGATTTTTGTGGTGAGTACGCAGACAGATGCGGAATGTTTGCCGATGGAAAATTAATAGCAGTAAATAATAGCAGAGATTTTTTTACATCAAACAATTTCTACACTACTACAGTGGCAAAAATGTCAAGAAGCACCATTAAAGGTGCAGTGAAAATGGAGGATATTGTATGTTATCTGAAAAATGTATAATGCATACTGCCTCAATAGATATATATGGATTAATGATGAGAGGGTATTATTTCACGTCAATGTGCATTATTGTCATATCCATATTTATATTCCTGTGGTCATTTGAAAAAAGAAAACCAAAAACCAGAGAAATAGTGACACTGGCAGTTATGACGGCATTAGCTGTGGTGGGAAGGCTGGCGTTTTTTATGACACCTCAGGTAAAGCCATGTGCAGCCATTATTATAATAACGGGAGTCATGTTAGGAAGGCAGTCAGGATTCTTATGTGGAGCCCTTACGGCTTTTGTATCAGGATTTTTCTTTGGGCAGGGCCCGTGGACACCGTGGCAGATGATAGCCTTTGGCATAATCGGCTTTTTATCAGGAGTTTTATTTTCAAAAAAGAACATAAAGTATGCTTACAATAAATGGATAATTTCCATATACGGTTTTCTGGCAACCTTTGTTATATACGGATTTATACTGGATACAGCCACGGTTTTTATGTATACTGATACCCCTAAAACAGAGACTTTTGTGGCAACATATTTAAGCGGGATTGGGTTTAATTTAATTCATGCAGTTTCCACTTTTGTGGTATTATTTTTAATTTCAAATGCCACCATAAAGAAGCTGGAGCGGTTGAAAATTAAGTATAAAATGTTTAGTTAAGGTCTGGTAAAAAAAAGACGAAAAAAGTTGAATAAACAATAATAAGGTGTTATTATGATACGGTGTGAAATTTGATAAAAGAATATGTTAGCAATTGAAAAGAGGAAAAATCATGGAAGAATACGGTTATTTGTGGCAGCTTGCATTAATACTTGCAAGTACAAAAATTTTGGGACTTGTAACTAAGCGTTTTAATATGCCACAGGTTGTAGGCGCACTTTTAGCAGGACTGATTTTAGGACCGGCAGTTTTAGGTAACTTATTGTCAGGAGTAGTTGTAGGAGGACATCATTTAGAGGCATTAACACTTCACCAGACAGCGTTTATTGACCATCTTGCGGAAATAGGTGTTATTGTTCTTATGTTCTGTGCAGGTCTTGAAACAGATATTAACGAACTGAAAAAATGCGGACTGGCATCCTTTATAATTGCACTTTGTGGTGTAATAGTACCCCTTATTGGTGGCGGAGCATTTACGTTCTGGTTCTTAAAAGAAGGCTGGATTGAACCGGCGCAGGGAAGTACAGTGTTTGTACAGGCGGTGTTTGTAGGTGTTATTTTAACGGCAACATCTGTTAGCATTACCGTTGAAACCCTTCAGGAAATGGGAAAATTAAAGACAGCTTCAGGAAATGCAATTTTAGGAGCTGCAATTATCGATGATATATTGGGAATTATAGCCCTTACAGTGGTTATAAGTCTTGGAACAGGTGGTTCTGGTGCATCAGGTAATTCAGAATCACTGGGAATAGTGCTTTTGAAGATTTTATTATTCTTCGTATTTGTAGGTGTATTTGGATTTATTATTTACAAATTATACAAGAAATGGTACGAGCACGCTGGAAAAGGAATGCACAGACACGCAATTATAGCATTTGTTATATGTCTGATTATGGCGTTTTGTGCAGAATATTTCTTTGGCGTTGCAGATATTACAGGAGCATTCTTTGCCGGTGTAATTATCTCCATGACACAGAAAGATCAGTTTATTGCATCAAAATTTGATGTTGTGGCATATATGTTTTTAAGCCCTGTATTTTTTGCAAGTATAGGTCTTAAGGTAGATGGAAACGCAGTTATGCATATGGGACCGGTTATTGCACTGTATGCTGTAGGTCTTGCAATTATTGCCATCCTTACAAAGATTATAGGATGCGGGCTTGGAGCTAAGGCGTGCGGATACAAGGATTACCAGTGTTTGAGAATTGGTGTGGGAATGATTTCAAGAGGTGAAGTTGCCCTTATAGTTGCAAACAAAGGTATTGAGGCAGGACTTATGAGTTCAAGCGTTGTAGCACCGGTTATTATAGTGGTAATTGTAACTACAATTATTACACCGATTATATTAAAACCTGTATTTATGAAAAAGGGACCAAATGCAGATGTGGTTGCTACAAGTAAGTTAGTAGAAAATGTTGAAGAGAGAACTGAAATGGTTACCGGAGTAAAGAAATAAAGAATTTAACGTAAGAACCTATGGCACAAAGTCATAGGTTCTTATTTTTTGCCATAAAATATATGTGAATAGAATTGTTTTCGGGTTATTTGTATGTCAGTAATAGTGTCAATATCATCCTTTATTATTCCGGGAATTATGTTATTTATAGTTTTATATGGCATAATAAAAAAGCAAAATGTATATGATGATTTTGTAACCGGTGCCACGGGAGGACTTAAAACAGTTATAAAAGTAATGCCCACTCTTATTGGTTTAATGGTGGCAGTGGCCGTTTTAAGAGAATCAGGATTTATGGAAGTGTTGGGAAAATTGCTTGGAAAGGTTACCAATCCCATAGGTTTTCCGGGAGAACTAATGCCGGTTACAATTGTCAAAATATTTTCATCATCAGCAGCTACGGGAATGGTTCTTGATATATTTAAGGAATATGGGCCGGATTCATACATGGGAAAGGTAACATCGTTAATGATGAGCTGTACGGAAACGGTGTTTTACACAATGTCCGTGTATTATATAACTGCAAAAGTAACGCGAACAAGATGGACTTTAGCTGGTGCAATTTTGACAACAATTTCAGGGACAATTGCCAGTGTAATGCTTGCAAATGTAATTTAAATAATATATATTTTGAATTAAGAAGTGAAAATGCGGAGGTACGAAATGATATATACAGTTACATTTAATCCATCTATTGATTATATTGTTTCAGTGGATGACTTAAAGTTAGGAAGTGTAAACAGAACATCTGAGGAGCTTATGTTTCCGGGAGGTAAGGGAATAAATGTTTCCATGGTTCTTAGTAATCTTGGAATAGAAAATACAGCCCTTGGTTTTTTGGCAGGTTTTACCGGTGACAATGTTCAGAAAATGTTGGAAGAAAACGGAGTAAATGCTGATTTTATCAGGGTTAAAGATGGAATAACAAGAATTAATGTTAAAATTCGTGCTCAGGAAGAAAGCGAAATAAACGGTATGGGACCGGCAATAAAGGACGAAGACATTAAGGAATTGTACAAGAAGTTAGACAAAATAAAGGACGGAGATATTTTGGTTCTTGCAGGAAGTATTCCATCAGTAATGCCTGAAACAATGTATAGTGACATAATGGAACACTTAAAAGATAAGGATGTAAAGATAGTTGTGGATGCCACAAAGGATTTGCTTTTAAATGTTCTTAAATATAAACCATTTTTTGTTAAGCCTAACAATCATGAATTGGGAGAAATATATGGCGTAGAGCTTAAAACAAGAGAGGATGTTGTTCCTTATGCAAAGAAGATGCAGCAGGAAGGTGCCAGAAATGTTTTAGTTTCCATGGCAGGAGAAGGAGCTGTTTTAGTGGCGGAAAACGGTGAAGTATATAAGAGCAAATGCCCTGAAGGCAAGGTGAAAAATTCCGTTGGTGCCGGAGATTCCATGGTAGCGGGATTTATTGCAGGATACCTAAAATCAGGGGATTACAAAGAGGCACTTAGAAACGGCTTACTTACAGGAAGTGCCAGTGCTTTCAGCGATAATCTTGCCACAAAAGAAGAAGTTGAAAATTTAGGAAAAACATTTGAAATGTAATTTATAAGTGTTTTTATTATAAGCAGAGTGGGTTTAAGCCTGCTCTGTTTTATTTTTTAATAATACCAATGATTCTTCCTAAGAAAAGACATTCGTCAATATGTTTAAGAATGAGGGGCTTGTCAAAACCACGTAATGCCTCAAGGCAAAAATATCTGTCAGGGACATATCTTCTAATATAAATCTTATCTTTATACATAAATATTCCACATTCCCCGTAAGAAGGATATCTGTCTTTACATATCAGAATAAGTTCATCTTTGTAAAATAAACGGTCAGGGGATGAGTCATAAATGGTTATCCCTAAAATATCTAAATCACCATACTTTTTTCTGTATTTAGCAAAATTGTAAATATCAGAGCTTAAGTTTGTGCATGAAAAACCACGGGAATAGAAGCCATGTGCATTAACAATAGCAATATAATCAGTGTCAAATTTTTGATTATGTTCTAAAAGATGATCTTCAAGATCACATAATTCGGATAAAAAACTGAAGCATCTGTTTGACAAAGAGGGACTGTTATTTTGCACAGAAGCAGTATCTGAAATAAGCTCGTCAACACTACATTGAAAAGCTTCAGAAATCTTTATCAAATTATATATAGATGGATTATTTATTTTTCCACCTGTTAATTTCTTAATGGTTTCATAGGGAAGACCTGCTTCTTCCGATAATTGCCTGAGAGACCAGTTATAAAAGTACAGTTTTCTATAGATATTGTTCATAAGTACGGTTTTGTAATAATAAAGGAATTCATCTTTGTTATTCATGAAAATAATTCTCCTTTTAGCAAATAAGATGTGTGTGAAATATGATAAAAGAAAATAATACCTATAATTATAACATATTTAGTGCAACAATAACGGTGTATGTGTAAAAAAGAAAATTATTTTTTTAAAAAGTTATAAGAATATAATAATAAAAGGAAAAAGTAACAATTTAAAGTAATAATGAAACTTTATTGAATAATAATATAGGTAATCCCAAATACATTAGAAGGCCGGTTCTGCAAAATTATGTCCCTTTGGTACAGTAATAGTGACTGGTGTTAATAAATAAAAAAGAATAGCATTTTTACTAACTTATACATTATGAGAGTGAAATATGAAAAGATATACAAGAGATGAAATGTTGAAATATTCTAAACGTGTAATAAAACTCAGAAGAAAGATAGGTTTATCTCAGGAAAGGGTTGCTGAGGATATTAGAATGTCATACTCAACATACAGAAAAATAGAAAACGGAGAGAGAAATTTATCTACGGGATGTTTGTGTAAGTTAAACCAGGCATATAATATTTCGGCGGACGAAATTCTATTTGATAAAAAGGGGAAAAAAGATATAAGAAAGTATTCTGAGCATGATAAAATGTTATTGCTTTTAAAATTAGATAATATTTATGGAAAAACAAAGGATAAGAATGAAGAATGAAAAAAATTCTATTATTAAATGATAGTAAAAAGGGAGTATTGAATTTACCGGAATTTAAAAATCACAAAATAAAAATTTATAGGTCAGATAACTTTCAGGAGGCATGTGGAATAATGTTACATGATTATATTGACCTTTTTATTATAGATACCGTGGCAACTGACAGTGACGGAGACAGTGTAGGGGGCATACGTTTTGCAGAGGCAATACGTAGGGTGCAACAATATTGTTTTACACCTATTATTTTTTTGTCATATTTAGAAGATCCCAAGTTATTTATGTACGAGCAGTTACACTGCTATGCATTTATGGAAAAGCCTTACGATAGAAGTGAACTTATAAAAGTTGTAGAAACTGCATTAGAATTTCCCAAACCTCAAATTAAAAAAAGGAATCTTTATATTAAAGATGAGGGCATAATATATTCTGTGAAAATACAGGATATATTGTACATAAAAAGTGAAAGAAGACGACTTTACATATACACGAAAAAGGAAGCTTTTACCGTAAAAAACAGAACTCTTGAAAATATCATTGAAGAAATAAGTTCAGGGGATTTTGTAAGGTGCAGCAGATTTTACGTGGTAAATAAAAGACACATTAAAAGTATAGATTATGTAAACCGAATTATAACAATTACAGGAACTAAAGAGGAAATAGATATCGGGCCATCAATGATAAAAAGTATGAAAAGTAAGTTTAGCAGTTAAAAACCGCCGTTCAATACAGAAAAAGTACATTTCAGTACAAAAATGTAAATTATTAAGTAGTGTTGTTATAATTATATTGTGATGTGAGTGCACAAAATAGATTGTGCCATCCAATGATGTAATGGGGTTATTTCGTTGCTATGCGAGTTTGTCACTCACATCATAATATACAGTTGAAAAGGGCTGTAGATAAAATATTAATACCTAAAACAAAACCGGATATACAGGCAGAATATCCGGCTTTGTTGAATTTAGAAATTATTTGGCATATTCGTACATTATCCACTTATTTACCACATCAAAAGGCGCAGGTCCCACAGCCAAAAAAGCCTTGTGAAAATCTTTTAAGTTAAAGGAATCTCCCAGCTTCTTTTTAAGAGAATCCTTAAGCCGGGTAATTTCCATAAAGCCTACATAATATTGAAGATAATTGGCAGGCTCTTCTATAACAGACTGAAAAATGGATTCACAAACCTTTTTGTCAGTGATATTATAATCTGCCAGATACTTGGTGGTGTCTTTAAAAGTCCATCCGTCATAGTTAATTCCAATATCGCAAATAGAATAAAGAGCCAGAGAATATGCAGAACTACAGGCAAAGGCTTTGGCAAGATTTTGGTCTTTATAACGATACTGATAAGACATAAATTCCACATAAGTTGCCCACCCTTCAGTATAGCCACCGTAGTTAATAATGTGCCTTACAGGGTGGGGATTAGTAGATGAAAAGAACCATGACTGGTACATATGCCCCGGTATTCCTTCATGGGCAATTGTGGCATAAAAATCCTGATTTTTCATACTTTCGCTACCGTTTATATAAATAATGTTGTGTTGTGGATTATCTATAGGAGGAGTTAAATAAAAAGCAGGACTTAAAAAATCCTCAAGACTTTTATCCACATATTTTAAGGTGTATGAAATTTCGGAAAGCCGGCTGTCTCCCACTGTTGTAGGAAAATTATTGGAAATTTTCTTTGACAGTGAAGATATAATGTCATTGGGCTTTAAGTCGGATTCTGTTTTACCATAAAACTTTTTCTCCAGTTCAGGGTCTTTTGTGAGAATAGAATAAATTGCCTGCACATACCCTGTGAGATTAAGCTGAATTTCAGCTTTTAAATCACTGACAGATTTAGAACTTCCCGTATAATTTTTTACAAGATATTCATAGTAATCCCTGCCGTTTTTCAGGTAGAAAAGACCGTTTTTGTTTTTACAGGCTCCCTTTTTTTGCAATGACCACAAAGTATTGGCGATATTTTCGTAGGCAGGGTAAATGCTTTCCTCAATTACATTAATATCCCTTGTTATATAATTATTTTTTTCCTGGTCAGTTAAAAATGTAACACCGGATAATCTGTTTAAAAATGATGTATGCAAAAGATTTTCACAGGTATTTTTGTTGCCAATAAATTCCTTACACTGGGCAATTATTTTGTCACAGGCAAATTTACTTATAAAAGAATTATTTTCAGCCTTTAATTTTTGAAATTCACATATTTGTCCATAATAATCCTTTATGAGAGACAAAATAGAAAGATAATTTTCAATATCCTTTTGGGAGGAAAAAGTATATTCACATAAAAGAACAGGAAGCTGAGCCTGAAGCCCCGTAGTAGGACTTAATACCTGAGAACAAAGGCATAAGTCGGAAAAATCCAGCTGATCTTTAAAATACTCCATTAAAACATCATAGGTTATCTGCTGCTCCGTGGAAAGGTCTTTATAATTAAAGTTTTTTAAAAGATTAATTTCGTTTATAAAGTGGTTTTGGGATGAAGTCATAGACTCATATGTATAGTTTCCCAAAGTGGGGGTAATGTTATCCAGTCCGTATTTTGAAGTATCAGATAAATAAAAATGCAAACTGAGAGTGTCGGAAGAGAGTTGGTCTGTTAAAAGTTTGTCTGCGTAGATATTAAAGTTTTGCTGTGTATTGTTTTCAAAGGAATTTTCTTTTTTTTCGGACAAAAGAGGGAAAACAGTAATGGCACATAAAAAGATAATAAAAATGCCAATAATAATCGATGAAAAGAGATTTCTTTTGAAAAAATTAGAAAAAGTAGTTAATTTTAACGTCATTTTTGTAGTGACTCCAAAGTCCTTTTATAATAAAATATAAAAAAATATTAAAATGTATGATATTTTTGTAAAATATGTTACAATCAAAGTTATATTGGAAAGAGGATTGTTGAAATTAGCTACTGAGAAAAAACGAAAAAGAGGTATTTAACATGGAAAGACAAAGTTACTCAAATGAAGTTATTCTTTTGCAGCCGGTATTTAAGGACGCAATCTGGGGTGGAGATTTATTGAAAAATTTTGGATATGAGCAGGCTGGAGACAATGCAGGTGAATGTTGGGGAATAAGTGCACACAAAAGTGGTGACTGCACAATTTTAAACGGAGAATTTGCCGGAGAAAAATTGTCATGGTGCTATGAAAATCACAGAGAGTTATTTGGAAATATTGAAAACGACGTGTTCCCACTTCTTGTAAAAATAATAGGGGCGCAGCAGGATTTAAGCATTCAGGTACACCCTAATGATGCCTATGCGGCAGAACATGAAAATGGTTCATTAGGGAAAACGGAATGCTGGTACATTCTTGACTGCAAGGAAGATGCCAGTATTGTCATAGGTCATAATGCAAAGGATAAAAAAGAACTTGCAGATATGATAAATCAGGGACGATGGAATGAATTAATAAGAGTTGTTCCAATTAAAAAAGGTGATTTTTTCCAGATAAACCCCGGATGTCTTCATGCAATTAAAGGCGGAACATTGCTCATAGAAACACAGCAAAGCAGTGACATAACATATAGAGTTTATGATTATGACAGACTGCAGAACGGAAAACCAAGACAGTTGCATTTAAAACAAAGTATAGACTGTATTGAAGCTCCTCACGTTGATTACAACCAGGAGAGAATTGTTAATAACTATCCGGGAATGAGCAGTGAAAGGTTAGTAAAATGTCCTTTCTACACATTAGAGAGATGGGAAATAGACGGAAAATACAGTTTTGAAAATGATAAACCATTTATTAATGCAAGTGTTATAGATGGAAGCGGAATGATAAACGGACAGAAGATAGGAAAGGGTGAACATTTTATTATTCCTGCTACATTAAAACAATGTAACATTGAGGGAAAATTAACAGTAATGATATCATACTGCTAAAAGATATTAAGAAAGTTGAAAGAGATATGTTATCAGAAAGAAGTCTTCAGATATTAGAAAAATTAATTGACAATAACCGTACACCTATTACGTCAAAGACTCTGGCACTGTATCTTGGCGTATCAGAAAGAAGTGTAAAAACCTATATTAAGGAGGTCTCGGATTTTTGTAAGGAGCAGGGAATGACCTTGGAAAGAAAGCCGGGAATAGGTTTTGTGGCAGACTTTTCTGAAAACCAGATTGAGCAGGTTAGTGCCATGAAACGTGACAAAAAAATGGTAATGTCCAAAAAACAGAGAATGGGTTATATAATGTACATTCTTTTAAGCGGATGGGACACTTATACCCTGTCATTGTTTTCAGAGGAATTAAATGTTAGTAAGAAAATGATTGGCGATGACATTAACACCATATCAAAGGAACTTGAAAAATATAATATTCATATTAACAGGGTTGCAGGACATGGTGTGTTTATTTCCGGTGAGGAATTTTCCATAAGAAAGGCAATGAAAAGTTATTGCAGATATGCCATTGGAAATAATAAAGTGGACAATGTACACGATTACAGGGTTAATTATGAAGAAGAGTATTTGTGGATAAATAACTTTGGAAGGGATAATTATGAGAAGGCCATTGAAGTAATAGGGGCAATAGAGAAGGAATTTGATGTTGCCTATACAGACTATTCCTTTAGAATGTTGGCAGAATATCTTAGCATCCAGTTATTTAGAATCAGAATGGGAAATGTTATAGAGAAGAATATTGTCAAAGAAGAAGGAAAATTAAGCAATCCTGAAATTGTTGGAAAAGTGTGTCAGATGTATGAGCAGCTGGGAAAAATGCAGATTAATGAATATGAGAAGCAGTATATAGACATACTATTTGCAGCGGCAGCAGTGCAGCTTAAGAAAAATCGTACACAACTGGTAAACAATAGCAGATTTGACAGCAAAAATCAGGAAATATGCGCTGAAATTTTAAAATATCTTTCTGAAATTTTAAATGCGGATTTAGAGGGAAATGAACTTTTAAGAACCAGCTTAGAAGCGTTTATTCCACCGTCATTTATTAGAACACAGTATGGTTTTGAGGTTAGCAATCCTTTCTTAGGAGATATAAGGGAAATGTATTCGGGAATTTTTGCCACATGCTTTACATTGGGAAAATTCTACGAAGAATATACAGGAGAGATACCTACAGACCATGAAATCTCTTTTATCGCACTGTTTTTAGGAGGTGCACTTCACAGAAATGTGAAAAACGTCAAAGCGGTGTTAATTGGTACCAGCGGAATTGCCGCAGCTAATATTGTGGCAAGAAAAATAGAAAACAAAATTGATGATGTAAAGATAGTTGCCATATTATCCTCCCAAAAAATAGAGAATATAGAGGACTATGATTCTGATATTATCCTGTCGTTACTGCCAAACTTTGAATATGAGGACAAGGTAGTACATATATCGCCTATTGTCAGCAGGGATGATGAACAGAAAATTAAGGATGCATGCTTTGAGGCATTGTCAAATCCACGGTTTGGAAGCGAAAAGTTTGATGAAATAGTTGATAAGGACCATATACTGATTGTCAGGGAAAAAGTGGAGCGTGAGGCCATTCTTAAAGAGGTTTGCAAGCGTCTTTGCGAAGGTGGATATGTAAAAAAAGAATTTTACGATGATGTAATAACAAGAGAAAAAATAGAATCAACAGCTATTGGAAATGAAGTTGCCATTCCTCATGGAATGCCGGAAAATGTTATAAAACCAAAAGTTTTTGTGGTTAAACTTGAGTATCCGGTAAACTGGGGAGGAAAAATGGTTAGCACAATATTCCTTTTAGCCCTTAACTTTAACAACATTGAAACTACTAAGTCATTTTTCATGGCATTTACCAGATTGGTAGGTTCAGAAACCAGAATAGGAAAAATACGTAAATGTCAGACTCCGGAGGAGATAGGGGACATATTCAAAAGAGAATTGCATTATAAACAATAAAAATTAATAAAAAATAATGAAAAGCTTTTGATTTTTCAAAACGTTTCAATGCAAGAAAAATACTAAGCTTGAGAATAATTGCACTAACTTTAGTGCAATTTTCTTTTTTTGCGAGAATTGAAAAAAAGTAATAAAGCCCTTAGAATGAAATTACACAATGGTGGTAATAATTTTAAGAAAAGGAGGACAAAGGTTTGGCTAAAGAATTAATGAGCAAAGAGATTGTTATGTTTGACGTTAAGGCAGAGAATGCAGAAGGGATTATCAGATTAATAGCTGATGCGATGGACAAGGACGACAGACTTATTGACAAAGAAGGTTATGTAGCAGATGTTATGGCAAGAGAAGCAAGTTCAAGTACGGCAGTTGGTTTCTCAGTTGCTACACCACATTCAAAGTCAGTACATGTTAAGGAACCATCACTTGCTTTTGTACGTCTTGCGCATCCTGTTAAATGGGATGATACGGAAAGCGTTGACATGATATTCCAAATCGGTGTTCCTTCACCGGGACAGGGTGACAGACACTTAGAAATTCTTGCAGGATTGTTCAGAAAGGTTATGCATGAAGACTTTAGAGAACAATTAAAGAATGCAAAAAATGCCGATGAAGTTATTGAACTTATTGGCACAGTTTAAATCCTGAGGTCAGGATAAAATACGTTTTGAAAAGGAGAAAAGTTATGAAAGAATTGGTAGATATCTTAAAAAACACCAAACAGCACCTTATGAATGGTGTGTCATATATGATTCCGGTTGTTGTTGGTGGTGGTATCTTAATGGCCATCGCAGTATTATTAACAGGTGAAGGAGCAGCTCCGGGATGGGGTTCAGGTCTTCCTTATTGGTTATGGACAATCGGAGCTGATGCTCTTGGATTAATGTGTCCTGTATTTGCAGCATATATTGCTTACTCAATTGCAGACAGACCCGGAATTGCAGTAGGTATGGCAGGCGGATTTATGGCACTGAATATTCCTACAGGTTTAGGAGCACCTGTTCAGACTTTGGTAGAAATTACTAAGGGTGTTACAGTTCCTGATGGAGCAGTTTTAACAACAATTGACAATGTTCAGTATTATGTTAATTCAACAAGAACAGTACAGACAGCTTCAGCCGGATTTATAGGAGCAGCTATTGCAGGTTTAATTGCAGGTATTGTAGCGCATTACTTAAAGAAGATTCCTCTTCCAAAGTCAATGCAGTCACTTAAATCGATTATCATTATCCCTGTAGTTGGTGTGTTAATTGTAGGTGCTATAATGTTCTCATGTGGAGCACCAATTGCATCATTTATGACATGGCTTGAAGGTGTAATGACAGATATGGCACATGGAAATCATGGAAGTCTTGCCCTTGCAGGAATTAGTGCTTTGGCATCACTTATGATAGCATTTGACCTTGGTGGTCCTGTAAACAAAGTTGCTTACTCAATTTTAATGGTAGCATTTGTAGGTACAGGTATTTACACATTCGCAGCTCCTGTTGGTATTGCTATTTGTATTCCTCCAATCGGATGTGGTGTTGCTTCATTAGTTTTAAGAAAGAAGTTCTCACCGGAAGAACAGAATGCAGGCATCGGTGCTATAGCGATGGGTTGCTGTGGTATTACAGAAGGTGCTATTTCATATACAGCTGCTGATCCGACAAGAATGATTCCTATTAACATGATTGCATCAGCAATTGCAGGTGGTCTTGCAGGATTCCTTGGAGTTGGTGCTAAGATGTCAGCTTGCTGGGGTGGTTTAATTGTAGCTCCTGTTATTCAGGGTGAAAGCTTTATGTCAGGTTGGCCACTTTACGTAATCTGTATTTTAGTTGGTGTAGCAATTTACGTTGGTTTGTGTGCATTATTAAAGAAAGATTATGTTGCACCTGAACCGGAGGATTTAGGAGATGTTGATATCTCATTTGAATAAATCATATAAGAAATATAATTTGTATAATAAACTGATAAGTCGGATTTAAGTCAGGAAAATATAACTTGTATAAAATAAACTGATAAGTCGAATTTAAATTAACAAGAAAGAGAGTGAATGATATGAAATTTTTAGCAGTTACAGCATGCCCTTCAGGGGTTGCACATACTTATATGTCAGCAGAGGCTATTCAGCAGGCTTGCAAAAAAGCAGGAATTGAGTGTAAGGTTGAAACACAGGGTTCTATAGGTATTGAAAACGCTATTACAGCAGAAGATATTGCTACAGCAGATGCAGTAATATTAACAACAGATATGCCTATTAAGAATGCAGGTCGTTTTGATAACTTAAAGAAAGTTAAAATCACTACAGGTCAGGCAATTAAGCAGGCAGATGCCATCGTAGCTAAGATGGTTGGAATGCTTAAATAATAGCAGATAGCTGTTTAAGCCAAACTCAAATTAAAATTATTAAGCCAAATTTATCCGGGCGGGTGGAGCGTATGCCTGCCCGGATATATAAAATTAAGAGAGAATCGTAGAGTAAAACATTAAATTAGAAAACTGTTGCGAAAGCAATTTAAATAAAGTATCGAATAAGAAGGAGAACGAAAATATGGTAAGCAAGACATTAACAGTAAACAATCCGGAGGGATTACACATGAGACCGGCAGGAGTTATCGCAAAGGAAATGGGTAAATTCGCATGCGACATAACAATTGTATTTGGTGAAAAGAGAATAAACGCAAAGAGTCTTATAAACATCATTTCAGCATGTATCAAAACAGGTGCAGAAGTAACCTTTGAGTGTGATGGTGAGGACGAAGAAGCAGCAATGGCAAAGATTGTTGAACTTGAAAGTCAGAATTTTGGTGAATAATAATAAGAGGTAAGATTATGTACAAAGGTATTGCAGGTTCCGAAGGTATCGGAATAGGAAAAGTTGTTATAATTGAAGACCACGACATTACTATTGAAACAAAGCATGTTCCGGAAACAGACTCAGAGATTGCCAGATTACAGGAGGCAATTGAAAAGTTTGTGGAAATTACAAATAAGATGGCTGATAAAATGGATGAAACTGTTGGTAAAAAGGACGCAGACATTTTAAGAGGTCATATACAAATGCTTCAGGATCCAATGATTGAGGAACAGATTTCCTCACTTGTTGTAGCTGAAAAGATTACTGCTGAAATGGCAGTTGATCAGGTGTTAGAGCAGACAGCAGAAATGTTTTCACAGATACCTGATGAATTATTACAGCAGAGAGCTACAGACTTTAGAGACATTAAAGCAAGAATGATTAAGTTACTTATGGGAATTGAAGATGTTGATATTTCCCAGGTACCGGCAGGAACTGTTTTAGTGGCAAAAGATTTGACTCCATCTATGACAGCAGGAATTAAGCCTGAAAATATTGAAGGTATTCTTACAGAGATGGGTGGAAAAACATCTCATTCAGCTATATTGGCAAGAGCAATGGAAATTCCGGCGGTTTTAAGTATTGAAGGAATATGTGATATTGTAAAGAATGGTGACACTGTTGTTCTAGACGGAACAAGTGGTGAGGCATTAGTTAATCCGGAAGAGGATGTTGTTAAGGAATTTGAAGATAAACGTGAACAGTTTGCAAAGGATAAGGCTCTTCTTAAGGCATATGCCGGAAAGCCGTCTGTTACAAAAGATGGAACAAAGGTAGAATTAGTATGCAATATTGGAAAGCCGGAAGATGCAAAGAAAGCTGTTGAATGTGACGGAGAAGGTATCGGATTATTCAGAACTGAATTTTTGTTTATGGACAGAGACAGCATTCCTACGGAAGATGAACAGTTTGAAGCATATAAAGCGGTTGCCGAAACAATGAAAGGTAAGCCGGTAATTATAAGAACCCTTGATATAGGAGGCGACAAAGATGTACCGTATCTCGGACTTGAAAAGGAAGAAAATCCTTTTTTAGGATTTAGAGCAATAAGGTTTTGCCTTCAGAGACAAGATATTTACAAAACACAGTTAAAAGCACTTGTAAAAGCCAGTGCATATGGTAAAATAAAGATAATGGTTCCATTGGTTACAGGAGTAGATGAGCTTCGTCAGGTTAAGACTATGGTAGCTGACATTATGAAAGAGTTTGACGAAAAAGACGTTCCGTATAACAAAAACATAGAAATTGGTGTGATGATGGAAACACCGGCGGCATGTATGATGGCAGATGCGTTGGCAAAGGAAGCTGCATTCTTTAGTATAGGTACAAATGATTTAACAGGATATACTATGGCAGTTGACAGAGGTAATGCAAAGGTAGCATACCTGTATTCCACATATAACCCTGCGGTTCTCCGTGCTATTAAGAGAATAATTGAGTGCGGAAGAAAAGAAGGAATCATGGTTGGTATGTGTGGTGAAGCAGCAGCTGATCCAAAGTTAATACCATTACTTTTGGCTTTTGGTCTGGATGAATTCAGCGTAAGTGCCACAAGTGTTTTGAAAACAAGAAAGATTATTTCTGATTGCGATGTTGGGGCATGTAAGGAATTAGCCGAAAAGGTTATGCAGTGCATTACTGAGGAGGAAGTCTTAAAGTTATTATAATTTAATTTGCGAAATGCAAATAGTATTACAATATTTAATGGATTGGAGCCCAAAATGAATATCAAACTTATAGCCACTGACGTAGATGGTACTCTCGTTGCAGATGACCACTTAACAATCCCCCCAATTAATATTAATGCGTTTAGAAAGGCTAAAGAAAACGGTGCATTAATAGCCGTAAGCACCGGAAGACCATATTCATTAACAAAAAGGGAATGCGATTTGTTAGGTTGCGTAGACTATTTGATACTATCAAACGGAGCAGCTGTGGTGGACATGCACAGCGCAAAGGTTCTCTGCAGCTGCTACCTTCCTTTTAAATCCCTAGAGAGAATATTAAGTGTTTTTGAAAAATATCCGTTGGTATATGAGATTTATGCAGATGGTGCAGGTTACATTACGGATTATACATATGAACATTATTTTGAAGCTAAAGGTCTTCCTGAAGTCTTTTTAACTGAATACAGAAAAATAATGGAGAGATGCGACAGCCCGTGGGATATTATAAGGACTAAAAATGTTGAAAAGTTTAATGTTTCACATATTCCTGATGAATGTATTGAACCTTTGATGAAGGATTTAAGTGAAATTCCTGATTTGGTTTATTCGGCAGGATATAAAGGAAATATGGAGATAACTGCTGTGGGAGCTGACAAGGGGAATGGACTTAAATGGTTAGCAGATTTTCTTGGAATAAATAGTGAAAATATTATGGCATTTGGTGATTCAGAAAATGATGCCACAATGCTTGAGTATGCCGGATGTTCTTATGCATTAAAGACAGGAAATGATTTGGCAAAGGAAAAAGCAAAGTTTATTACGACAGAAGGCAACGCAGACGGCGGCGTTGGAATTACCATAGAAGAATGGTTAAAAAACGGCAAAATATAAGAAAACTTATTTGACATAAATTAAACAATGGTACACAATAGTAGGTATAAATTTTACTAAGGAGGATTTATGCTGGCAAGAGAAAGACAAAATAAAATCGTCGAAATTGTAAACAGAGAAGGTTCCGTATTAGTTAAGGAATTAAGCGAGTTATTTAAAGTTACAGAAGACAGTATTCGAAAAGATTTATCTGCGTTAGAGAAAAAAGGGCTGTTAAAAAAGACTTATGGCGGTGCCATTAAGAATCGTGTGAATACCCATGAAATATATGTTTCCCAGCGAAAGGGAAAGAATGTAAAAGAAAAGCAGCTTATAGCGCAAAAGGCGTTTGAACTGATAGAAGAAGGGGATATGATTTTTCTTGATATTTCTACCAGTAATATAGAACTGATTAAATTAATTATTGAAGCCAATCTGAAAATAACCGTTGTAAGTAATATGATAGATGTTATGCTTTCTTTTGTGCAACCTTCAGATACAAATTTTGTGTTTGTTGGTGGAAAGATGAACAGGGGAAGAGACGGTTTCATTGGTTCATATACAAACAAACAGATTCAGGAATTTAATTTTGATAAGGCTTTTATGGGTGCAGTAGGTGTGGACACTGACAGGGACAAAGTTTATACATATGCTACAGATGACGCATTAACTAAAAAGATGATAATGGATGTCAGCAACAAGTCCTACGTTATGTTGGAAACGAGAAAGCTTGCCCGTGAAGGTAATTATAAATATGCAAATATTAGTGATTTCGCAGGAATTGTAATGGATAGCAAACCGGAGGAAAAAGCACTGAAGGACTTGCAACAGTACAACGTGGAATTGTTCTATTAAAATAGATTAGATAAACAAAAATATTGTTTTTAATAAGTATGTCATAATTTATCTTTCAAAAGGGGCATCCCGGGTGTAATTCAAGAAGTTAGAATGTTGGATTACATTTTGGGGTGCCCCTGATTTTATGTGGCGGTAAAAATTTATAAAAATAAAAGTGTTATTATGACAAGCATTGATATTGTTGATAAATAATGTTATAGTGTTTTTGCTTAAAGAAAAAATTTATTAGGGAGATTTATATGAAATACATTTTTTTTATTTTTATTGTTTTAAAGTTAATATCTAGTATTTTTACCGGGAATTTAGGAGAAAAGTACAGAAAGTGTGCAGTCATATTGAATCCAATTAGTACATTGTTGTGTATATGTATAATTTGGATATACGCTAACGGTTCTATTAATGAAGCTTTACCAATAACAATTTGCTTAGTTGCATATGAAATTGTACTTCAGATTATTATGTTTTCCATTTGTTTTTATAATAGAAAATCACAAAAGAGAGCGTAAAATTACGAAGCATATCACTTGAAAAATATTTTTGTTTGCATAACCATGGTTTTACTGGAAAGACGTAAGGAATATTTAAATAAAGAAGTCTGATTGGGAAAAAATCCAGTCAGGCTTTTTTTGACATCAAAATACCCTAATATTACGTAATGCCTTATATCTAAGGTAGTTTCTTAGCTCAAATCGGTGCGAGCACATGTGGAATTACCAAGGCATCGTTAATTTTCTTTATTTTTATGGTAATCGTGTTGGTTACACAGTAATGTGAGGAAGCGTTTGGGTATATTTAACATATGAAAAGGCTTATTTTACAAGAATTATCCATTATAATTTTAAATTTCATGTATTCATATCCGCCGGAGTTATTTCATAACTTATGGACTAATTCCCACCACAATATGATAACTTAAAAGCTTATTTTAGCCCTCAAAATCACCATTACATATTGAAAACAATAAGAAACAATAAAAAGTAATAAAAAATAATAAGAAAATCGTTGACTTTACATATATCCCGTTATAAAATGAAACCATAGAAATGAAGGAGGTGGATATGTTGAGTTGTTTAGTTAAAACAGACAGAATTGAAACATTAAAGAATAGAATGCTCTCGGTTCCAAGATATGCATCTATTGAACAGGCAAAGATTGTTACAGACACATATAAAGCACATGAAGGTGAGCCACGTATTATGCAGAGAGCGTACTCGCTTAAGAACTGCTTAGAAAAGATAGGTATTAGCATTGAACCGGAAGAGCTGATTGTAGGAAACAGAACAGCCGGTGTGAGATACGGAGTAGTTTTCCCGGAAAGCGGCAGCACATGGGTAGATAAGGAATTTGAAACTCTTCCAACCAGACCACAGGACAAGTTTAATGTTCATGAAGAGGATATTAAATATTTCAGAGAAGTAATATATCCTTATTGGCAGGGAAAATCATTAGAGGATGTGCTTAAGGCACGCTACGGAAAAGAGATTGATGAAATATCAAAGGTAGCAAAAATAAATCAGAAAGATCATGCACAGGGACACATTAATCCTGATTGCGAAGGATGGCTTAAGAAAGGTCCGGCAGGTCTCAAGGCAGAGGCACAGAAACATTTAGATGAAGAAACAGATGAAGAAAAGAAGCTTTTCTATAAGAGTGTTGTAACTGTTATGGACGGAGCTATTAACTTCATTATGAGATATCATTATTTGTTATTAGAGGAAGCTAAGGAAAATCCAAAGTGGGCAGATAACATGAAGACAGTGGCTGAAATCTGTAAAAACATTGCAGAAAGACCGCCGGTTACTTTCCACGAGGCAGCTCAGTCATTGTGGTTCTTATTTGTAATCCTGCAGATGGAATCAAATGCATCATCATTTTCACCGGGAAGAATGGACGTTTATATGTATCCTTATTATAAACATGACAGAGAAAATGGTGTTAGTGACCAGGATATATTGGAAATTATAGAAAGCCTTTGGCTTAAATTTAATGAAATTGTATATATGAGGAACTCAAACAGTGCTAAATTCTTTGCGGGATTCCCTATTGGATTTAACATTGCGGTAGGTGGTCAGGATGAAAATGGAGAGCCATATGAAAATGAACTTTCTTATTTATTCCTGAAATCTCAGGAACATATCGGTTTGCCACAGCCAAATCTTTCAGTAAGACTTTGTGAAAAAACCAGTGACAAATTATTGAAGGCAGCCATAAAAGTTGTTTCCCTTGGAAGCGGTATGCCACAGTTCTTTAATGACAAGGCGGTTATTCCTGCCATGATAAAGGATTTGGATATTGAAGAAAAGGATGCAAGAAACTATGCCATTGTAGGTTGTGTTGAACTTACTACTCAGGGAGATAATCTGGGATGGTCAGATGCAGCAATGTTTAACTTAAATAAGGCATTAGAACTTACTTTAACAGGTGGCAAGTGCCTTATAACAGGCAAGCAGCTGGCACCGGATAGAGGAAATCTAACAACATATGAAACTTTTGAAGATTTGGAAGAAGCCTTCAGACAGAATATAGACTATTTTATGGATAAGATGATAAAGGCATGTGAGCAGGTTGAGCAGGCACACATGGACCTTCTTCCTACACCGTTTTTGTCATCAGTTATTAATAACTGTATGGATAAAGGAATTGACGTTACACGAGGCGGTGCAAAGTACAATTTGTCAGGTATTCAGATGATACAGGTAGCAAATCTGGCAGACAGCCTTGCGGCAATTAAGCAGATGGTGTATGACGAGAAAAAGGTGTCAAAGGAAAGACTTCTTAAGGCACTTGAGAACAATTATGAAGGTGACGAGATTTTAAGAACAATGCTTCTTAACAAGGTTCCTAAATACGGAAACGATGTTGAGTGGGTTGATAATCTTGGAGCAAAATGGGCAAAATATTTCCGTGAAAGAATTGGAAAGTTTACCAATTACAGAGGCGGAAAATATCATACAGGAATGTATACTGTTTCAGCTCATGTACCAATGGGTGAAAATGTGGGAGCCTCTCCTGATGGAAGATATTCCCAGACACCGTTAGCTGATGGAGGTATGTCACCGGTTTACGGACGTGATGAACATGGACCGACAGCGGTTCTTAAGTCAGTGTCAAGGTTAGATAAGAGCTGGACTACTAACGGAGGACTTCTTAATATGAAGTTTTTACCGGAATTTTTCAAAACTGAAAATGGAATCGACAAATTCGCTAAGATGTTAAGAACTTTTGTGGATTTGGAGATACCTCATATACAGTTTAATGTTGTAAGAAAAGAAGATTTGTTGGCGGCTAAGAAGAATCCGGAACAGTATAGAAATCTTACAGTCCGTGTTGCAGGATATACTGCATACTTTGTGGAACTGGCGGGAGAACTTCAGGATGAAATTATTGCCAGAACAAGTTATGACGATATTTAAATTTAAGAAAGTGATGATGTGAATTTGAAAGGTTACGTTTTCGATTTTAAGAGATTTTCTACCCATGACGGACATGGCATCAGGACAACGGTTTTTCTTAAGGGATGTACCTTAAACTGTGTCTGGTGTCAGAATCCTGAGGGGATTTCAATTAAACAAAGACCTCTGTATTTCCCAAATAAATGCATACATTGTAATACATGTGTGCATTTGGCGGAAAACGGTGGCGTAACGGAAGTTGACGGAAAGATAAAGCTGGATGTTTCCAAGGTGGAGAACTGGCATAATATAATTGATGGTTGTCCGGCAGTGGCACTAACCATGGATTCCAGGGAAATGACATCTCAGGAGGTAGTGGAGGAAGCCTGTAAGGATGCACCGTTTTTTAAATACGGTGGCGGGGTTACCTTGTCCGGTGGTGAGCCTTTGTTTCAACATGAATTTGCTATTGAAATTTTAAAAGGTTTAAAAGAAAAAAACATAACTACCACCATTGAGACGGCATCTCATATTCCTATGCCTATATATAAGGAAGCCATGAAGTATATTGACTATGTATACGCAGACCTAAAAATAATGGATAGCAACCTTCATAAAAAGTATACGGGCGTAGATAACACTAGGATAGTGCAAAATTTGAAGTGGCTGCTTATGTCAGAAAAGAAAGAAAATGTTATAATAAGAACACCACTAATACCTGGTATGACTGCTACTGAAGAAAATATTGCAGGAATTGCGAAGTTTATAAGCGGTTTGTATCCGGAAGTCAAATACGAGATTTTAAATTACAATCCATTGGCACAGGCAAAGTATGACATGGTGGATAAGGAATTTTGTTTTAAAAACAATCCGCCGTTATACAGCGATGACCAGATGAGGGCATTTGGAAAAATTGCCACAGACAATGGCGTGAAGAACCTTATATTGGAAATATAAGTAATTAGAAGTATAAGTAAATAATTAACGGCGGTTAATTAAATATAGAAAGAGAGAATTTTGGAGGTAAAAAAGATGAAGTTAATTATTGATGACGCAAACATTGAGAAGGTAAAAAAAGTTTGGGAATTATATCCTTGTGATGGTGTTACAACTAATCCGTCTATTTTGGCTAAAAGTGGAAGAAATCCATATGAGGTTCTCTCAGAACTGAGGGAAATCGTTGGAAAAGACGGAGAACTTCATGTTCAGGTAGTTTCAAAAGATGCAGAAGGCATGATTGAAGAAGCTAAAGTAATTAGAGAAAAATTAGGAGAAAATACATTTGTAAAGGTTCCTACAACACCACAGGGACTTAAGGCAATGAAGGCTTTAGCAGCAGAGGGAGTAAACATTACAGCAACAGCTATTTACACACCAATGCAGGCATTTTTAGCAGCAAAAGCCGGTGCAAAATATACAGCACCGTACATTAATAGAATTGATAACTTTGGATATAACGGCGTTCAGGTAGCTATGGATATTCAGGATATTTTTGAAAATAATAATCTTCCATGTGAAGTTCTTGCAGCAAGCTTCAAGAATTCACAGCAGGTACTTGAACTTACTAAATATGGAATAGGGGCATCTACAGTAGCAACAGACGTAATTGAAGGTCTTATTAAAAATGCAGCAATCGACGCAGCAATCGACGCATTTAACAAAGACTTTGAGTCAATTACAGGAGAAGGAAAAACAATGGCAAATTGCTAATTCACAATCTCTTTCTAATAGGCGGGTTTCCGGTAGCGGAGCCCGCCATTTTTAATGTAATAATTTTTGTCGCAGTGGGTATATATACTTCTAATCTTTTAATGAATAAAGCATAAGTTTTTTATTGGTATCCAATTTGATTGTTTCAATATGATTTATAATAAATATTACAGATATTTCTATAAAAATATAAATAAGCATTTTAGTATTGTATAAATGATGTTATAATAAATACAACTTAGTATGATGTTAAAAGTAAGGAGAATAGATGGCAAAAAATAAACCAAAGACAACAAATGGTTTAATGAACTATTTAAGAGATGAAAAGTGTATTAATATAGGTGGTTCAATTCAAAAAAGAAAATTAATGAATATGGGATACTATCATGGCTATAAGGACTATAGATATATTAATAGCCCTACTAACAGGATACAGTTTTCTGATTTTGAAGAATTATCAGCTATTTATAATTACGATTCCCAAATAAAAGCTTTGTTTTATCCGGCTGTTATGATTATAGAAACAGCATTAAAAAACTACGTTCTTGAAATATTGGTGGGAAAAACAAAGTCAGATAGTTTTTTAGATATTTATAATCAACTTTTGGATAATTATAAAATGTTTTCTACAAGAGGGAGAACATTTTCAAGTAGAGAAAAGAGAAGAGAGGCAGAAGAACGGTATAAAAGACAACTTAAAAGAAGGTTAGATTTAAGAAATAGAATATATAGTGTCCAAACAAATGCTTTTGGAAATGGGAATAAAATAGCAAATCATTATTTGCAAAACGATTTAAATATGCCTATTTGGGGTATTTTTGAGTTATTGAGTCTTGGAGAATTTGGACATTTTGTCTCATGCTTAAATTATGATACGAGAAGGGACTTTTCGATAAAGTTAAATATAAAACAGTCAGATGACAATAATGCAATGTTGCCACAGCGACTTATATATTCGATTAAGGATTTAAGAAATGCAATTGCACATAATGATGTTGTATTTGATACGAGATTTTCAAATGGTAGTAAAATTGATAAACAAGTAAGTAATGCTATTACAAATACAACGGGGGTTGCAAATATAACATTTAAAACCATTACAGACTATCTGGTATTAATTATATACATACTTAAGGCTTTAAAAGTTACAAAAACGGAGATGAAGAGAATAGTTAATAATTTTCAAGAAATAACAGATGAATTAAGGAATAAAATTCCGACAAATGTATATAATAGGATTGTATACACTGATTATACAAATAAATTAGTGCAATTGAGAAAGTTTATTTCCAAATAGAGTTGCATCACAGACACAATTTGTGTATAATAATAGTGTGAATTGCGGTATTGTTCTGCGGAGCGTACCTGGGAGAATCGGATGTGTCTGGTTCTCTTTTTTTTACACTAATTCTTTGAGAAAACTTGTTGAAGTAAAAGATTGACAAGGCTGTTGAAAAAATATAATGCTCGCAAACCACAATAGATAATGGGCTTGCGAGCATTTTTATAACGTAAAATAATTTCCTAGTATGAACCAAATAAACTTGAAAATGATCCAAGTGTGCCTGAAATTGCAGATGACACAAACATGGAGAATATAATTAATTGGATAATGAATATAGCACCATATGTAATGAATAAAGCGTAAGTTTTCTTATCAGTATCCAATTTAACTGTTTCATTATAATTTGTAATAAATATTACAGATGTATAAATGAAAGAAATTACAGATAAAATCAAACCGAATTTAGCACTAAGAAGTGTAAATAAAATTACAACAATCTGAAGACAAATTGATAAAACAGATGTAACGCCATTTATTGAAAAAATATGGGCTAAAGATGCATCGGATTTGAAAGCTTTATTTGTAAATACAAATAATAAGGATGCAAAACCGAAAGTGCTTACGGCTGCGATAATTACCGCTATGATTACCAATTGGGCAACAGGTAACATGTTATAAAGCTTACTATTTAAGTAAAGGAATTGGATAAGTGAAATAACAAATATACCAATTACATTAATTGCCATCATAATTACACCGTATTGTGAATCATTTTTTTCAATAAATTCGTTAATAGTTGCTGAAGGCGATTTAAACATGTTTAGGACTTTGGAAAAAACAAACTTGATTTTGTTTCCAAGTTCGTTGGATGACACGTTTTGATTAGTACTGCTGCCATTAGTTGTTCCTTGATTTTGAACATTATTACTCTGTAAAGTTTCGTTTGGTTGTTGTACAGCATCCTGAGGGTTTACATTACTTTGACAGTTACACACTTCCCCTTCCTCCAGTGGTCTGCCACAATGAATACAAAATTTTGCCATTTTTTATTTTCTCCTCCTTTTAAATATATTTTTATTTTAAAGCGTCTGAAGACTCGCTTTTAAAATCAGCTTTTCGTTGAACCACAAGTTCATTATACATTTTCTTAAGTTTATCAAAACCGTTTACGTATGAATAGCCAACATCAGTAAAGCCTTGAATATAGTTATCGCAATCTTCGTATACAATAGCTTCATTACCGCACTTTGTAAGATTTTTAAATTCTACAGGAAAATACATGTTTTTGGTAACCTTTTCAGTGTCGGTGTCAATAGTAGAAATTTTGGCGCTAAATACGCAGTACAATATGTTATTGTCAGAGTAATAGCCGTTTCCAATATCTTTGGAAGTCAAAAGATATGAGCCTGAATAACTTAATTTTGAAGATTTAAAGTTATCATCTTCTTGAGCAAAATATGCCTGAATAACGTCTTTGGCCTGACTTTGTAATTTATTATTATCATCATCAGATAATTGTGAAAGAGATGTAATATATTCAGGCACTTCATCCAAAATAAAATTTTTACTAATTGATTTTAAATTGTATCCGTATTCGGTTTCAGAATCAGCTATTGCATCTTCGCTTAAATTAACAGTGACCGTATCACCCTTAGAATAATATTCCTTTGAATCTGAAATTATATAATCATCTTCAGAAAATATAGCGTTGTCTGCCGAAATATCTACTGATAAATAAGGAGATACACCTTCAAAGTTAATTGAAACACCTTCAAATGGGTCGACATCCTGCATCATTTCTAATCCCGTTACCTTATATGTTTTTTCACTTTTGGTGAACTTGATTCCAAATTTCTTTGCCAGTTCGTTATCGTAATCTATAACCACTTTTACAGTGTCGCCATTACTTAGGTCATACAAAGGTTCTATATCAAATGAAATGCTGTCCATAAGAATTTGCGCGTAAGCAGAATTATCAGTGACATTATCTAAGATTCCCTGTAATTGGTCTAAAATATCATCATAGTCAGTATTACCATCAGTAAAATCAGATGCTTTAGGTTTTTTTAACTTTGCGGCAAGATCCTTCTTTAACTTATCGGTATCGACATTCACTTCAGCTGTTCCCTTAGTGTTAAATCCTTCAAAAGTTACGTTCTTAACGTAATCTGTGAGGTTAACTTCTTTTGAGGTGAAAAAATGGAAAACAACAGCACATATTGCAACTATGATAATAATTGTTATTACAATAACTGCAGGAATAAGTACTTTTTTGTTAAGCTTTTTGGAAGATGCTGAATTTCCTAACTTGATTTTATCAGCTTCATTCACGTTATTAGTTACATTTTCGTTGGGATTGTATGTTATATTTTCTTCAAGTTCTTTGGATATGTCACATCCACAATTCTGGCAAAATTTAGCACCAGAAATAAGCTCTTTTCCACAATTTGGACAAAACATAAATCATCCCCCTTTCCTTTTTATTAAAATATATTCTTATTACACTATTCTACAAAAAACAACACATAGATGTCAAATCATGTTGAAAAATTAACAATCTAAATAGTTACATATTGGTGCCATTCCCACCTAATGATATTTTGTTGACAAAATGCCCATAAAATAATAGAATTATGAGCAGAAGACAAATGCCACGAAAGGAAGAGTAGGTAGCGGATTCGCTTAAAGAGAGCCCGGTAAGGTGGAAGCGGGCAGTGAGAGAAACTACTGAACATGGCCCTGGAGCAGCAATGGTGAAACAGATGGGATATATTCCATTTCTGGAAGTAGCTATTGACGGTTGCACCCGTTACAGCGCAAATGAGATATAAAGATACAACATCTTTATATGAAGTAAAGTGGTACCACGAAGTTTGAACTCTCGTCTTTGCAAAAAAAGATGGGAGTTATTTTTATTTGTGTAAGCATGGTGGCAGTAATACTTACATTATATGATGTTAGGGTCAAAAGGTATTTTGCCCCTAACTTGATATCCACGAATTGCTCCACTGCAAAGCAGCTTCCGCAATTCTCAAACATTCGAAATACGCTGATTTACTGCGTAAATCGCTACTTTCTCATGTTTGGCGGGTCCCAAGTTCAAAAGTCTTATCGTGCAAGCACGAACGACTTTTTGACCTTTTGACCCTGATATCATTATATTAAACAAAGGTTTCACAAATATGTTAATAATTGCAAAAAATAGCAGATAATAAATATAAGGAGAAAAAAGATGACAAAGAAAACATTTTATTTAACAACAGCAATTGCGTACACATCAGGCAAGCCTCATATTGGAAATACTTACGAGGCAATTTTGGCAGACAGCATTGTACGTTTCAAAAGACAGCAGGGATATGACGTAAGATTCCAGACAGGAACAGATGAGCATGGACAGAAAATTGAGTTAAAGGCAGCAGAAGCCGGAGTTACTCCAAAGGAATTTGTTGACAAAGTTTCAGGAGAAATCAAAACAATCTGGGATCTTGTAGGAACATCATATGACAAATTTATAAGAACAACAGATGAATATCACGAGAAACAGGTTCAGAAAATTTTTAAGAAGCTTTATGACCAGGGTGATATTTACAAAGGATATTATGAGGGAATGTACTGCACACCTTGTGAGTCATTTTTCACGGAATCACAGTTAGTAGACGGCAAATGTCCTGACTGTGGAAGGGAGTGTACACCGGCGAAGGAAGAGGCATACTTCTTTAGAATGAGCAAGTACGCAGACAGACTTATTGAACATATTAATACACATCCTGAATTTATACAGCCGGAATCCAGAAAGAATGAAATGATGAACAACTTCCTTCTTCCGGGATTACAGGATTTGTGTGTATCCAGAACTTCATTTAAGTGGGGAGTACCTGTTGACTTTGATCCAAAGCACGTTATCTATGTTTGGATAGATGCTTTATCAAACTACATTACAGGACTTGGATACGACGTAGACGGAAACAATGATGAGTTATATAACAAATACTGGCCGGCAGATTTACATCTTATTGGCAAGGATATTCTCCGTTTCCATACAATTTACTGGCCGATAATGCTTATGGCTCTTGACGTTCCTCTTCCAAAGCAGATTTTCGGACATCCTTGGTTATTACAGGGAGACGGAAAAATGAGTAAGTCAAAGGGAAATGTTATTTACGCTGATGATTTGGCTAACTTATTTGGAGTTGATGCGGTAAGATATTTTGTTCTTCACGAAATGCCTTTTGACAACGATGGAACAATAACATGGGAGCTTATGGTTGAGAGAATGAACTCTGACCTGGCAAATACATTGGGAAATCTTGTAAACAGAACAATTTCCATGTCAAATAAGTATTTTAATGGAGTTGTTGAAAATAAAGGGGTTAGCGATGATGTAGATGCAGACTTTAAGGAAACTGTTCTTGCAGCACCTAAAAAGGCAGCTGAAAAAATGGATAAACTTAGAGTTGCAGATGCAATTACTGAAATTTTTGCATTATTTAAGAGATGTAATAAATATATTGATGAAACAATGCCTTGGGCATTGGCAAAGGAAGAAGACAAGAAGGACAGACTTGCAACAGTGCTTTACAATTTAATTGAAGGTATTAATATTGGCGCAAGCCTTTTAGAGCCATTTATGCCTGAAACATCAAAGAAAATTCTTCAGCAGATTAACGCAGAAGCAAGAGCTTTTGACGATATGGAAGAATTTGGCAAATACAAATCAGGTAATAAGGTTACTGAAAAGCCGGAAATTTTATTTGCCAGAATGGACATAAAGGACGTTATGGAAAAAGTTGAAGAAATTAAGGCAGCCCAGAAAAAAGATATTGAAGGAGAAAAATATCCGGAAGTAGAGGCTAAACCTGAGATTACAATTGATGATTTTGACAAGGTTCAGATTCAGGTAGGTGAGGTAATTAAGTGTGAGCCGGTTCCAAAGGCTAAGAAGCTTCTTGTTTCACAGATTAAGATTGGAGCAGAAACCCGCCAGATAGTATCCGGAATAGCTAAATATTATAAGCCGGAAGAAATGGTAGGAAAGAAGGTTGCCGTTATTACAAACTTAAAGCCTTGTAAGCTCTGTGGTGTTGAGTCTCAGGGAATGATACTTGCAGCCGGGGATGATGAGGGAAATCTTTCAGTAGTAACTGTAGATAAAGATATAGTAAGTGGAAGTGAAATCTGCTAAAATATAAAGAGAAACTTTATAAGTTATGTAAAATCCCATTCCTTAGGGAGTGGGATTGTGCATTTTACCGTCAGCATTTATGAAGGAAAAGTTGGAGGAAATATGATTTTTGATACACATGCTCATTATGATGATGAGGCATTTGATGATGATCGTGAACAGATTTTAGAACGTATGAGAAACAGAGGAGTCGAATACATAGTAAATGTGGGAGCATCCATTCATTCATGTAAGACTACCATAGGACTTACAAGAAGGTTTCCTTATGTATATGGAGCCCTTGGAGTGCATCCGGATGATGTAGCTGATTTAACTGAAGAAGATTATGAATGGTTAGAGCGCAGTGTTTACAAGCCAAAGATTGTTGCCGTAGGAGAAATCGGTCTGGATTATCATTGGAATGAAAACAAAGACCAGCAAATCAAAGCTTTTGAGCGTCAGATGCAAATAGCGAGAGAGGCACAGCTTCCTATTATTATTCACAGCCGTGACGCTGCTAAGGATACATATGATGTCATGAAGGCTAACAGGGCTGACGAAATGGGTGGAATTGTTCACTGCTTCTCATACACAAAGGAAATGGCGAAACAGTTTATGGACATGGGCTTTTATTTAGGAATTGGCGGAGTTGTTACTTTTTCCAATGCAAGAAAGCTTCAGGAAGTGGTAGAATACATGCCAATGGATAAGATGGTTATTGAAACAGATTGCCCATATATGTCACCTGTTCCTAACAGAGGAAAGCGAAATGATTCATTTAATCTGCCTTATGTTGTAAATAAAATAGCTGAAATTAAGGGCATCAGTCCTACTGAGGTTATTGACATAACATGTGAAAATGCAAAAAATGTATATGGTATAGGAAGAAAGAGGATATAAATAATGGCGTATCTTGGAACACCGGCAGCAACAAAAGAGATAATAAACAAATACGGATTTGCCTTTCAAAAGAAATTCGGACAGAATTTTCTTATAGATTCTAACATATTAGAAAATATTGTAAGTGCAGCAGGAATTACAAAAGATGATTTTGTTTTGGAAATCGGTCCGGGAATCGGAACCATGACGCAATATCTCTGCGAGGCGGCAAAGCAGGTTGTGGCAGTGGAAATTGATAAGATGCTTATACCTATTTTGAAGGATACGTTATCGGAATATGATAATGTTGAAGTTATAAATGAGGATGTATTAAAGGTTGACATAAAATCATTGGCAGAAGAAAAAAACGGTGGAAAACCCATAAAAGTCGTGGCAAACCTTCCATATTATATAACAACACCTATTATTATGGGATTGTTTGAAAGTAAGGTTCCAATAGACAGCATTACAATTATGGTTCAAAAAGAGGTGGCAGACAGAATGCAGACAGGTCCCGGAAGTAAGGACTACGGAGCATTGTCTTTAGCAGTACAGTATTATGCAGATGCGAAAGTTGTGCTTAATGTATCGGCAAACTGTTTTATGCCAAGACCTAATGTTGATTCCGCAGTAATTAAGCTTACAAGACATACACAGCAGGTAGTTTCAGTAGCAGATGAGGGACTTATGTTTAGAATAATAAGGGCTTCATTTAATCAGAGAAGAAAGACTTTAGTTAATGGTCTTAAGAACTCTTCGGAACTTGACTTTACCAAGGAACAGATTGCAGATGCCATAAAAGCTATAGGAAAGGACGAAAACATAAGAGGCGAGAAGCTGACTTTAGAAGAATTTGCAATACTTAGCAATGCACTGAAGGGAAAATAGATATAAAAATAAAATAGTTAATAACGTTTTTATACATAATATAGAGGGTAACAATAGGTGTTACTCTCTATTTTTGTACAAAATGCACAAAAAAATAAACAAAAATCTGTTGAAAAAATCAGATTTAAACAAATTGACTAAAGCTCAAATCCGTGATAAGCTTAGTTTAACGTTAAACTTAGCAGAAGTGGGGAAATTTAAAGAAAGGAAGAGGTATATATGAGAAAGTTAATCAAAAAAGTTGTAGCACTTTCATTGACAGCAGCAATGGTGGTTCAGCCTGTATCAGGTAATTTCTTTAATTTATCACCTAATACAGTTGAAGCAGCACCGGCTACTAATACAGCCGATGTACCGGCAGCACAGTCAAGATTAGAAGCTGCACAGAACAATACTGAATGGCAGGTAGGCGCTAAGATGCCATATTTCAGATACGACACAAGCCCTGCGGCAATTGAAAATTCTTACACAAACAATGCAAAGAATTTAGCTGCAATGGATGAAGGAACAGTATCTTATCAGGATAACTATACAGGAACAAAGAAAGAATCATTAGATTGGGACAGATCTAACATTGCCAGCCAGGCATCAAACCAGTCATATGTTGAATTGGGAAAAGGTCAGTCAATTACATGGACTATTAAAACAGGACGTGGAGGAGACGGTGTCAACGTAAGATACACATTGCCTGACGGAAGCGGTGGAAGCGACGGCGCAGGAAAACCACTTGGACTTCAGAGCAAGTTTTCAGTAAAAACAAGTAACGGTGCATCTGTTCAGGGTTATGACAATGAAGATTCATCAAAGAGATATAATACATATTTATCAAGCAGTGAGGTAAAGGTTACATCAGACTATGCATGGCAGTATTTCCCAAGTGGACATCCTGTTGATGCTAACAATAGTAACGGTACACCTGCATTTGCTTTTGATGAAGTACATTTCAGACTTAGCGAACCATTAACAGGTGGAAGTACAATTACTATTACAAATACAGGAGACTACACACTTGGAATCGACTTTATTGAAGTTGAATATACAGATTACATTAGCGCACCAAGTGGAGCAACAGTAGTACCTGCAGGAACACATACACAGTCACAGATGGAAAGTTACATCAAGAAGGCTGAAGCAGGAAACAAGATTTTATATCTTGCATCAGGTGTTCATTATATGAATGAAACATGGATTCTTGCAGCTGACGGCGTAAAGATTACAGGTGCAGGTATGTGGTATACAAAATTACAGTTCACTAACTCAGGTATGGGTTCAGGTGGTATCTGTGGTGAGAAGACAGGTTATTGCCAGGGCGTAGAATTCTGTAATATGTATATCAATTCAAACCTTCATTCAAGATTTGACCAGCAGGCAAATTACAAGTGCTTTAGAGATTTGTTTGCAAAAGGAACAAGTATCCACGATGTTTGGGAAGAACATTTTGAATGTGGTTTCTGGATTGGAAGATACGATAGCAATTCAATTAACAAAGAAAGTGATTTAAATATTTACAATTGTAGAGTTCGTAATAACTTTGCCGATGGTATTAACTTCTGTCAGGGAACAAGAGATTCAAATGTTCATAACTGTGACATAAGAAACAACGGTGATGACGGACTTGCAATGTGGAACGCAACAGACTTCCAGCCTGATGATGAATACAATAACACATTCTGCTACAACACAGTTGAATTTATCTGGAGAGCAGGTGGTATAGCTGTTTACGGTGGTGAAGGTCATAAGGTATATAACAACTACATCCGAGATACATTTACAGCAGCAGGTATTCATATGAATACAAACTTTTCAGGATGCCAGTTCAACAACACAACAAAAATCGAAGTAGCAAATAACGTTCTTGTAAGAACAGGTACAAATAAAGATTCATGGAACGAGAGTCTTGGAGCAATTGATGTTTCAGGTGGAGTAAATAATGTAACATTTAGTAACAATGAAATATATGATGCTCAGGCTAATGGTATTCGTACATTTAACTTTAATGGTAAAGGTGTATCAATGAACAACACATTAATTTTTGGTGTTGGCCTTGATAAGATGAATGATGATTACTCATGTAGCAAACATAGCGAAGTTGCTGTAAGACAGAGCGGAACAAACATTACATATAAGAATTTACTTGTAAAGAACGTAGTAACAAAATATCTTTCAGAGAGTGCTGATAAGCATTGGCCATATTACTGTGATGATGCAAGCAACCTTCCAACTATTCCATCAAGCGAAAGTGCATATGGAAATACAAATTACAAATTTGGAATTGATGCCGGTGGAAATTACACATACAGTGGTGGAGTATACACAGCTAACTCAAATGCAAACAGTTTTCCTGGTTATGACATTACAAACGGACAGAAGATAGTTAAAGAAGGTACAGAGCCGGAGACAGATCCTGAAGTAACAACAAGAGATCCGTCAGAAACATTACCAACAGAAGCTCCTACAAAGAAACCTTTAGGACCTGGTGCAGGTGATGTTGAACTTACAAGTTTTGAAGGTTCTTACTCATGGACAACAGATTATAAATGGCAAAAACAGGCAACAGTATCAGATTCAATTTCATCATCAATGAAATATCTTGTAGTTACATATTCAGGTGATATTACATCAATGAGATTAGGTGATAATGCAAACCCACCTACAGCAGTATATTGGTTTGATCCAAATCAGAATGATGATGGAACAAATAAACCATTTAAGACAGTAGCAGGAACATCATTTGATGATAGCTCAGCTACAAAGACAGTTGTAGTAGATTTAGGTGCAACAGGTGTATCACCATCATTCTTCTCAGCATTCCATGTTCATACAGGAGCAACAGGAGCAGCAGGAGCAGTATCAATTGAACAGGCATGGCTTACAGATACACTTCCTGATTTATCAGATGGAGAAGAAACAACAACAAAGACACCGGAACCTACACAGGCTCCTACAGTAGCACCTACACAGAAGCCAACAGAGGCTCCAACCCAGGCACCTACACAGAAACCGACAGAAGCTCCAACAACAAAGGCACCGGAACCAACAACAAAAGCACCGGAAGTTAAGTACGAGCTTTCAGTACAGGGACTTGCATGGGAGAATGCATCAGGTTCATCAGAACTTAAGGAAGGTGACGCAGTTAAGTTTACAGCATTGCTTTGCAACAACACAGGAGATGACATTCCTGCAGGTCAGGCAATCGGATTCAAGGCAGTAATAGACGGAAGCACAACAGTTAAGAATGAAGCATATACAGGTGGACTCAAGGCAGGAGAAACAGTTAAGGTTACAGCCACAACAACATGGACAGCAGGATATGGCGGACACACAGTAGTGGCAACTGCAATAGGAGATTCACAGAACTCAGTAACAAAGAAATTCAATGTAGGAAGAAAGTCAGCCAACGTAACAAGAGTTACAGGAGGATATGATCTTGTGGTAACAGACATTGAATATGATAAGAATACAGTAAATGCAGGAGACCATTTAGTATTTACGGCAACAGTAATGAATGCGGGAGATACAGACATTCCTGCAGGAACAGTAATCGGATACCAGTTACAGGTAGACGGAAACACATCAGACATCAGATGGTGTGACACATATTCAAGCGGACTTAAGGCAGGAGCATCAATCAAGCTTACATGTAACTCAGGTTCAAACGGAATAAATTACTGGAGTGCAACAAACGGAACACATACAGTTACAGCATGGGTAGATGATGTAAACCGTCTTCAAAATGAAGTAAACGAAAACAATAACACAACAGGCATCACACTTGTTGTACCAAGTGCAGGACTCATTGAAAATCCTGACACACCGGATGATCTTGATAACATAGTTATCGATCCCGGAAAAGTAACAATAAGCAGCAGCGTAAAGATTGAAGGATACCAGATTAGCACAACCCTTGGAGGAAGCAGAGTGGTTGGATCAGTAGAACCTACAATCAACAATAAGGCAGTTAAGAACTGGGGATTCATATATGCAGTAACCAAGGCAGGAGATGCATCATTTGACGTATCAGATGATGACATGGTAGTTGGAACAACAAGTAAGTATGTAACAGCACTTGAGTCAACACCGGTTGGAACAGCAGAAAATGTTAAGTTCGGATCATCAGACACAGCAACATACTTTGTAAGAACAACACTGTTTGGAGCAAACACAGCAAAAGAATACTCAGCACAGTATAAGGTAAGAGCATATGCAGAGCTTAGTGATGGAACATATGTATACAGCAAGGTAAGCTCATACTCAGTATATGACATAGCAGATACATTGTATTCAAACAAGATGATGAATACAATCACAGCCCATGATTACCTGTACAACAACATCCTTAAGGTTGTAAACCCTGATTATGCACAGGTTGATTACAATTGGGGAAATACAGTAGCTGATGCTTCTGAGATAGAATAGTCATTAATTAAATATTAATTATAGAAAAAACTTTTAAAAGTGAAGGAGAGAACTGACTGGGGGGCTGGTTCTCTCTTTCTGCAAACCTAACGGAAAGGAGTAATTAATGAGAAAGATTGTAAAAAAAGTATTAGCAGTCACATTGGCACTGGCAATGACAGTGCAGCCGGTTGCTTTGAAGAAAGGTCAGGAAGAAGTAAAAGCAGCAGGTGTTGCGGATCAATTTACTATTCCGACAGCAGATGCAAACGGACGTGTAGGAGCAAAAATGCCATACACAAGATATGATTCAACAGATGCAGTGCTTAGCGGAGGAGCAATACTTAAGACATCTACAGATTGGAATCCTAATAATATTGCAACTCAGGCTTCAGCACAGTCCTATGTAGGACTTCCGGGAAGTGGTTCATCCGTAGAATGGACCATGAAAACAACAGGAGCAGGTGTAACAATGAGATTTACACTGCCTGACGGAAATGGTGGAACAGGTGTAAAGGGTTCTCTGGATGTATATGTAAATAACAAAAAAGTAAAAACCGTAAAATTAGATTCATTCTGGATGTGGCAGTATTTTAACTTTGGTAGTGGAAGCCCAAGCGATAGTGCAGGAGCAATAGGCGCATTTGCATTTGATGAAGTACATTTTCTTCTTGATACACCATTAAAGAGTGGTGATAAGATTAAAATTCAAAGCACAGGTGCAGGTGGATATGAATATGGTGTTGATTTCCTTGAAATCGAGGATGTACCGGAAGCAATTGAACAGCCTGATAATTCAGTAAGTGTTGAAGAATACGGTGCTGTAGCTTATGGTGAACATGGAGACCGTGATACATTTGATGCTGCAATTGCCAGCAAAAATACAGCAGCATTTAAGCAGGCAGTAGCAGATGCGGATAAGAAGGGAATGGATTTATACATTCCGGAAGGTACATATTTATTAGATGGAATGTGGACTATCGGTGCTGAAAATATGAAGATTACAGGTGCCGGAATTTGGTACACAAATATTCAGTTTACAAGTGAAGAAGTTTCCGGTGGTGGTGTTTCAGGCGGAAACCCAAATGCAAAGGGAAGCACAGTAGCTGACGGATATTGTAAAAATGTTGAGTTCTGTAATATGTATCTTAACTCAGGATTACGTTCAAGACATAATGAACAGGCAATTTATAAATGCTTTATGGATATATGGGCAGATGGCTCCGTAATTCATGATATTTGGGAAGAACACTTTGAGTGTGGTTTCTGGTTTGGTGATTACAATGGAAAAATCGATTACTGTGATGGAGTTAAAGTTGTAAATAGCAGAATTAGAAATAACTTAGCTGACGGTGTAAACTTCTGTCAGGGAACAAGTAATGCAGTAGTATATAACTGTTCAGTACGAAACAATGGTGATGATGGCTTGGCAATGTGGAATGACCAGACCATGGGTGCAAAAGATGAAGTAAATAACGTATTTGCATATAACACAATTGACTTAGGATGGAGAGCCGGTTTATTGGCAATCTATGGTGGTCAGGGTCACAAGGTTTACAACAACTATTTATGTGATTCATTTATGGCAGCAGG
>NZ_HF991873.1:22587-76372 GCF_000432355.1 Eubacterium sp. CAG:161 | reverse complement strand
ATGGCAGCAGGTATTCACTTTAATACAACATTCCCTGGATACAAATTCTCAGGTTCTACACCTAATACATTTGACAACAACATTCTTGTAAGATGTGGCACACCAAAAGAATGTTGGGGAAGAGATTATGCGGCTATTGACTTTGAACAGGAAGTAAAAAATATTGTATTTAATAATACACAGATTTACGATTCACCGTTTACTGCAATAAGACTTTTAGGAACAAGTTATAGTAATATCACATTTAATGATACTACAATTTTAGGTGCAGGTCTTTCAAAACAGATTTCTGATTTCTCAAGCTCAGGTTATTCAGGAGCAGCAATCAGAGAAAATGCAAATTCATCAGCTGTATTTAACGGACTTACTGTTGGTGCGGTTGTTTCTGACCAGACAGGAAAGAACACAAGTACATGGCCTTTCTATACAGATAATGCTACACCTAAAAATTTAGCAGGCAATGATACAGTGACACTTTTAGATGATGATGTTACATATGAAGTTCCGGGTTATCCGAAAGCAGATACTTCACAGGGTGGTGGAGTTATAGATCCGTTAGACGGAATTACAGGATATGACGTTGCACTTGCAGGCCTTTCATGGAAAAATGAAAGCAATTCTTCATCTATTGAAGAAGGTGACAAAGTAACATTTACAACTGCAGTTAAGAATACATCAAATGTAGATATTCCTGAAGGAGTAGCAATTCAGATTAAAATAACTGTAGATGGAAAAGGAAGTTACACAAACACAACATATAAAGGTGGTTTAAAGGCAGGAGAAACAATTAAGCTTTCACCAACCTCTACATGGACAGCAACAGCAGGTGGACATACAATTGAAGCTACAGTGGATTATAGAAATAAACTTCCAAATGAGCTTTCAAAGGATAACAACACAAGATCAAAATCATTTAACGTTCAGGAAGCTCCTGACAGAGAACCTACTTATACACCTGTAACAGGAAGATATGATATTCAGGTTTTAGATGTTACGTGGGATAAAGAGATTATCAATGTAGGAGATGCACTTACATTTACAGCTACTATTGTAAATGCCGGAGATACAGCAATTCCTGCAGGTCAGAAATTAGGTGTACAGTTCCAGATTGATGGAAATCCATATCCATCTCCAATTACATGGAATGACCAGTATTTTGATGGACTTCAGCCGGGACAGGTAATTAAATTAACAGCAACCGGTGGAAATAGTGGAAGTTCATGGGCAGCAACAACCGGATCACATACTGTAACAGCATGGGCTGATGACAGTAATGTATTTGGCGAAATGAATGAAACCAACAACAAATATACAAAGACAATCACTGTACCTTACGGTGGAGTACAGTATATTGAAAATCCTGATAAGCCGGATGACTTAGATAATACAGGAGAAATTGAGCAGCCAACAGAGAAACCTACAGAAACACCAACAGAGCCTGGTACTGAAACAGTT
The DNA here is from genome assembly GCF_000432355.1 of Eubacterium sp. CAG:161. NCBI lineage: Bacteria > Bacillati > Bacillota > Clostridia > Eubacteriales > Eubacteriaceae > Eubacterium > Eubacterium sp. CAG:161. Next base: position 74,917 of record NZ_HF991873.1, on the reverse strand, counting down.
GTAACAAGCAAGGATGTAAACGTTGTAGGATATCAGATTAGCTCAACATTAAAGGGAAGCAGAGTTGTGGCATCTGTTGAACCAACAGTTAATGGCAAGAATGTTGTAAAACATGGACTTGTATATGCATTAACAAAACTTGGTGATAAGGATACAGGTGTAAAGAATATCGATATGACAGTATCAGCTGACAATTATTATGTTGCATCATTTGAATCAACTAACAATGGAAATGTTGATAAAGTATTTGGAAGCTCAAAGACAGCTCAGTATTATGTAATGACAACATTATTTGAGAACCAGACAGTACAGGAATATACAGCAAAATACAAAGTAAGAGCATATGCTGTTTTAAGTGATGGCTCATATGTATATAGTGATATTTATTCATATTCTGTATATAATGTGGCATCAGCATTATACGATGGTGGAAAAATGCCTACAAATGCAGGTCATACATATTTGTACGATAGCATTTTGAAATTGGTAAATCCATCATATAAACAGGTTGACTATGATTGGTCAGATATTGTAACAAGCTTATAAGTAGAAATTTGTATTTCTCTTTTGCTATGAAACCGTTATGTTGATAATGTCAGCATAGCGGTTTCATTAATTTTAAACGTTCAGGAAGTATTGTAAAATAAAAAGCAACTACCCTACATATATTGTATAAAAAGTATGTAGGGTAGAATAGTGACGGAATTTATTAAGTATAGCAAAAAAATGGAAATTTTCATGTCTCTGGTTTTGTTAATGTCAGTGACGTTAATTGCCTGCAATATGAACAAAGTAGTTGAAAACAGGGAAAGCACAGTTAAGACAAAGGGGAAAGATTACATAGTGGTAATTGACCCGGGACATGGGGGAGAAGACCCGGGAAAAGTAGGAATAAATAATGCTAAAGAAAAAGACGTTAATCTTGCCATTGCGTTACAGCTTCGGGATATATTACAGAAAAAAGGTATTAATGTTGTTATGACACGAGATACGGATACATCATTAAAGGAAAATGGCAGATTTTCAAAAATCGGTGATTTAAACGGAAGGTGTAGCATAATAAACAAGGCTTATGATAATAACAATAAATGTGTGTTAATAAGTGTTCACCAAAACAGCTTCACAGGTCAATCAGTTCATGGTGCCCAGGTATTTTATTATCAAAAATCTGCCCAAAGTATGAAATTGGCAAAAATAATGCAGGAAAAACTCAATAAGGATATTAATATGGAGAAGGCAAAAAACGAAAAGCCTAATGACAGTTATTATATGCTGATAAATTCAAAATGTCCGGGAATCATTGTAGAGTGTGGTTTTTTAAGTAACCCTGAAGAAGCAGATAATCTAACCAACAGTGATTATCAAAAACAGTTAGGAGATATACTTTGCAGGGGAATTATGGATTATTTTAGCGAAATGACAGAAACCAAGTAGATGTATAGGGAAAAATAGGGATAGGTTAATATGGGCTAACATTGTATTTTGAAGGTACATATGATAAAATATAACAAGTATATGTCAGGTGAGGCGCAAGATGAAGACTATAATTGTAAAGATAGATAAAGATAACTTAAAAGATGATTTTGCTGTTAGTCAGTTAGAAAAGGCAGGAGAAATTATCAGAAATGGCGGACTGGTTGCCTTCCCAACGGAGACTGTTTACGGATTGGGAGCCAATGCTTTAGATGAAGAGGCAGCAAAGAAGGTTTATGAGGCAAAAGGAAGACCGTCAGACAATCCTTTAATAGTTCATATATCAAATCTTAATATGCTTGATGACATTGTTACACAGGTGCCGGAGGTGGCAAAGAAGCTTATGGATGCTTTCTGGCCGGGGCCTATGACACTTATATTTAATAAAAGCGGGTTAGTACCCAAGGGAACCACAGGAGGACTTGATACGGTGGCAGTGAGATTCCCTAATCATCCTATTGCACTGGAATTAATTGAAAAATCAGGTGTCAGCATAGCAGCACCTAGTGCAAATTTATCAGGAAAGCCAAGCCCTACTATGGGAGAACATGTTATTGATGATTTAGATGGAAGAATTGACATGATTATTGATGGCGGAATGGTAGGAATGGGATTGGAATCTACGATTATAGATGTTACATCTAAGACACCTATGATTTTAAGACCGGGGTTTATTACATACGAAATGATTAAGGATGTAATAGGCGAGGTTGGTGTGGACAAGGCTATATTATCGAAGCCTACGGCTGATTTTAAACCAAAAGCACCGGGAATGAAATACAGACATTATGCACCGGAAGCAGACTACAGTATTTATAGAGGTACTGCTGAAAAGGTGGCAGATAAAATAATTATGCTTGCAAATGAAAAAGCAGATAAAGGTTTTAAGACCGGAGTGATAACGGTTGACCAGCACCTTAATCTGTATCAGAGAAAGCTTAATAAAGACATAATGGTAGTATCACTGGGGAATTTGGATAAGCCTGAAACTATTGCCAACATGCTGTTTAAAACTCTTAGGGATTTTGATAAGGCAGGTACAAAATTTATTTTTGGTGAGGCATTTTCACAACATAACGTTGGATGGGCAATTATGAACAGACTTACAAAAGCAGCAGGTTACAACATTATAGATGTATAATTGTTTGTAAAAGTTGGGAGGTAAGATGCTAGAATTTTCAAGAATATTGTTCGTAACTGAAACGGATACGTCAACAGGACCATTGGCTGCATCGCTTCTAAATCATTATCTTCCCCTTGAAAGAGTGGACATAGATTCAAGAGGATTGGCGGTTCTTTTTCCGGAACCTATGAATCCGAAAACTGTAGCCATTGCGGCTTCAAAGGGACTTGAAATAAACAGAAGTTCCAAGCAGCTTGAATCGGAAGATTTTGGAGGAGATGTACTTGTATTGGTTCTTGATGCAACCAAAAAGCAGACGGTATATGATGATTATACAGAGGCTGAAAATGTTTATACTTTGAAGGAATATATAAACGAAGATGGAAGTATAACTAATCCGGACGGGGGAGAACTTGCAGATTATGCAAAATTATACGAGACTTTAGACGAGGTTATAAAGAAGCTTGCGAATAAACTTAAAGGTATTAAGGCATAAATAAATATAATAAGATACGGAGGAAATGTCATGGCAAAGACAGTAGTAATGGATCATCCATTGATTCAGCACAAAATAGGTATTATTAGAAAAGAAGAAACAGGAACAAAGGATTTCAGACAGTTAATAAGTGAAATAGCAATGCTTATGACTTATGAAGCAACAAGAGACTTAGAATTAGAAGATGTTAAAATTAAGACACCTATATGTGAAACAACAGTTAAGCAGTTAGGTGGTAAGAAGTTGGCAATCGTTCCGATTTTAAGAGCAGGACTTGGTATGGTTGACGGAATGCTTGCAATGATTCCATCAGCAAAGGTAGGTCATATCGGATTATACAGAGACCCGGTTACTGCATTGCCTCACGAGTATTACTGCAAGTTGCCTGAAGACTGTGATAAGAGAGAGGTATTTGTGGTTGATCCTATGTTAGCTACAGGAGGTTCTTCAGTAGCTGCAATACAGATGCTTAAGGATAAGGGAGTTAAAAATATTACCCTTATGTGTATTATTGCTGCCCCTGAGGGAGTAAAGGCTATGCAGGAAGCACATCCGGATGTGGATATGTACATTGGTGCATTAGATGAAAGATTAAATGAGCATAAATACATTATTCCGGGATTAGGAGATGCGGGAGACCGTATTTTTGGAACAAAATAGAAATAATATAAAACCCATTGCCAAGGTTTAACCAACGGACAATGGGTTTTGTTGAAAAATACTGTGAAGATATGGAAAGGAGCTAAAATGGGAAATAAAAGACAGGATTACATATCTTGGGACGAATATTTTATGGGCGTGGCTTTTTTAGCGGCAATGCGTTCTAAGGATCCCGGAACACAGGTTGGAGCATGTATTGTAAGTACAGATAATAAAATATTATCAATTGGTTACAATGGAATGCCTATAGGATGCAATGATGATGATTTTCCATGGAACAGGGAAAGTGAAGACCCATATAATAACAAATATTTTTATACCACCCATAGTGAGTTAAATGCCATACTTAATTATCGTGGCGGAAGCTTAGAGGGAGCAAAAATATACGTTACATTGTTTCCATGTAATGAATGTGCTAAGGCGATTATTCAGTGTGGAATTAAGAAGGTTATTTACGCAGATGATAAATATGCAGATACTCCGTCAGTTAAGGCATCAAAGCGAATGCTTAAGGCTTCGGGAGTGGAATTTGTTCCTTATGAAAAATCAGGAAAAGAAATAGTTATTAAGCTATGACTTATGAAACGGTATAGGATTACCGTTTCATAACTCTGCTTCGCAGAGCACGCCCCTTTGGGGCTGGTCAGGTACGCATATGAAACACCTGATGTGTTTCATATGCTATAGTTTATGTAGCAAAAAGCTAACTTTTGAATAGTATAAAATGATAAACTATCAGGTAATAGTATATGGATTACAGATATATACCGTTTTACGTTCAGGGAAATGCAATTTCAGGATTATACTATGGACAGTGGGAAATGTCGGAGGATAGAGACATGGACTATGTAAGGGAAATGTATCCGATGACTTTTTCAAGATTACAGGAATTAGTGGAAAAAGAATGTAACCGTCAGGAATTTGCAGGGAGTATGATGTACGATGAATATCCGGATAAACTGGGAATTTCAAGAATCGTCCAAAACATATTCAATGAAATAAAAAAAGACGAAGAAAACTGTGTTGGTGATGAATGTACTAAGTATCCGGATGACACATGGTTAAAGGATATAATAACAGTTCTTTTATTAAATGAAATGTACAGAAGAAGACGAAGAAGAAATGGTCGTTTAATGTAATTAAGTTAAACATAAGATTGTTAAAAGCAGGGCATCACAAAGGTTGGCTCTGCTTTTTTTACTACAAGGGATAATATGGAAAATATCATATGATTTAAATCATTATTTGTCGAAAAAACACTACTCTTTTGGGTAATGTATATTTTAAAACGTCATATTATAATGTGAGTAGTTAATGGGGAATGATATGATAGGCATCCATAAAAATATAATAAAAAGGAAAGGAGTTCATTATGGGACTTATTAAAGCGGGAGTGGGAGCACTCGGGGGAACACTTGCTGATCAGTGGAAGGAGTTTTTCTATTGTGATGCTATAGACAAGGAAGTATTAATGGTGAGAGGACAAAAACAAATTACAGGCCGCTCATCTAATACAAAGGGAAATGATAACATTATTTCAAATGGTTCCGGAATAGCTGTGGCAGATGGACAGTGTATGATTATTGTGGAACAGGGAAAAATCGTAGAAGTATGTGCTGAACCGGGAGAATTTACCTATGATTCATCTACGGAACCTAGTATTTTCTCAGGAAGTTTAGGGGAAGGAATTAAGGAAACCTTTAAAACAGTAGGAAAGAGATTTACATACGGTGGAGACACCGGAAAAGACCAGAGAGTTTACTATTTTAACACTAAGGAATTAATTGATAATAAGTTTGGAACGCCAAATCCGATACCTTTTAGGGTAGTTGATTCTAAAATCGGATTAGATGTGGACGTTTCCGTAAGATGTTCAGGAGTATATTCATACAAAATAGCAGACCCGTTATTATTTTATACAAATGTATGCGGAAATGTAAGCAGTGAATACAGACGGGAAGAATTAGAGGGACAGCTTAAAAGCGAATTTATTAGTGCATTACAGCCGGCATTTGGAAAATTGTCAGATTTGGAACTTAGACCAAACCAGATAGTTACCCACAATACAGAGTTAGAGGAAGCAATGAATACAGCTCTTTCAGCTAAATGGGGTGAGCTTAGAGGATTAAAGGTAGTAAGTATTGCCCTTGGCAGTGTTACATTGCCGGATGAAGATGCTGAAATGATTAAGCAGTTACAGCGATCAGCAGTTATGCGTGACCCATCTATGGGAGCGGCAGCTATGGTTGGTGCCCAGGCTGATGCCATGAGAGCAGCAGCATCTAATGAAGCCGGAGCAATGACCGGATTTATGGGAATGGGCATGGCAATGAATGCCGGCGGAATGAATCCGGAAAATTTATATGCAATGGGACAGCAGCAGGCAGCACAGAAAAATGCACAGCAGTCACAGCAACAGGCAGAAAACAGCTGGAAATGCTCATGTGGAGCCACAGTTAATGGAAATTTCTGTCCTGAATGCGGAGCAAAGAAGCCGGAGCCGGTTGTAAGTGGAGCATGGAAATGTTCCTGCGGAGCAATGGCAACAGGAAACTTCTGTCCTGAATGTGGAGCTAAAAAGCCGGCTGATGAAGGCTGGACCTGTTCCTGTGGAACTGTAAACAAAGGAAAATTCTGTCAGAATTGCGGAGCGAAGAAACCTGAGGGAGCACCATTATATCGCTGTGATAAGTGTGGATGGGAGCCTGAAGACCCCGCTCACCCACCAAAATTCTGTCCTGAATGTGGTGATATATTTGATGAAAATGACAGACAGTAGGAGGTATGTTTATGGCTGATATGCAGGAATATAAATGTCCCTGCTGTGGCGGGGCAATTGAATTTAACAGTGAAGTACAGAAAATGAAGTGTCCGTATTGTGACACGGAATTTGAAATGGATACCCTTAAGGGATACGATAAGGAACTTAAGGAAGAAGCAGAAGATGATATGACCTGGGACACTACTGCAGGAGGAGAATGGCAGGATGGAGAAACTGATGGTCTTCATAGCTATGTATGTAACTCCTGTGGTGGGGAAATTGTGGGAGATGATACTATGGCGGCAACATCATGTCCGTTTTGTGGAAACCCTGTGGTACTTATGGGACAGTTTAAAGGTGACTTGCGACCGGATTACATTATTCCTTTTAAGCTGGATAAAAAGGCGGCAAAGGCAGGATTTGAAAAACATTTGTCAGGAAAGCGTCTTTTACCAAAGGTATTTAAAAGTCAGAATCACATAGAGGAAATAAAGGGTGTATATGTTCCTTTCTGGCTTTTTGATACAGATGCCAAAGCCAAAATCAGATATAGGGCAACTACCGTAAGAACCTGGAGCGACAGCGAATATGATTATACGGAAACCAGCCATTTTATGGTACATAGAGGTGGAAGTATAGGATTTGAAAGAGTTCCGGTGGATGGCTCATCTAAAATGGCAGATGATTTAATGGAGTCCATTGAACCATACAATTTTGAGGATGCAGTGGATTTCCAGACAGCTTACTTAGCAGGCTATATGGCAGATAAATACGATGTAACAGCAGAACAAAGTATTGAACGTGCCAATGAGCGTGTGAAACAATCAACGGAGGATGTTTTTGCTGACACGGTTACAGGATATGCAACAGTGGTTCCTGAAAGCACCAGTATACAACTTAAAAACGGCAAGGCAAAGTATGCCCTGTATCCGGTGTGGATGCTTACAACATCATGGAATGGCAATAATTACATTTTTGCAATGAATGGCCAGACAGGAAAATTTGTGGGAGACCTGCCTGTGGACAAAGACGCCGCCTGCAAATGGGCTGTAGGTCTCACTGTAGTTTGCAGTATTTTAGTTTATATTGTGGCATGGATTTTATGGTTTGCCGGAATTTTATAGGAGGATAAATAGATGAAAAAGAGATTGTACATAATTTTATTTACCCTTATCTTTTCTACAATGTGTGTAATGCCGGTGTTTGCCCAAAACGAAATGGCTGCATATGTAGTGGATGATGCAGGATTATTAACAGATAGCGAAGAAAACTCGTTAAATGAAACTTTAAAGGAAATAAGCAACAGGCAAAGCTGTCAGGTGGTAGTGGTAACTACCAACAGCCTTGACGGAAAAAGTGCGGAAGCATATGCCGATGATTATTACGATTATAACGGATATGGTAAAGATGGAATTTTGCTGTTAGTATCCATGGAGGACAGAGATTATGGGATATCGACTTGTGGGTATGCCACTGAGGCATTTACTGATGCCGGAATAAATTATATAGAAAATAAGTTTTTAGATGACTTATCCGCCGGTAATTATGAAAAGGCATTTAGTACTTATGCAAAACAATGTGACAAATTTCTTACCCAGGCGAAAGAAGGGGCTGCATATGATTCTTCCAATATGCCCCACGAACCTTTGTCTTCAATGTGGATATTGATTTCTTTTGTGGCAGGACTGGTTATTGCCCTGATAATTGTGGCATGCATGATAGCAAAATTAAAATCTGTTCATATGCAGGCAGCAGCAGGCAATTATGTTAAAGACGGAAGCGTTGACATTTCCGAAATGAGGGATTTGTATCTTTATTCAAACATTACTAAAAGAGCCAGACCGAAAAATGATAACAATAATGGTGGCGGAAGCAGCACACATATTTCATCATCCGGGGAAACTCATGGTGGAACCAGTGGTAAATTCTAATACAAAAATAATATCATAAACATAAAAATACCTTAGCAGAGAATCATAATAATTCATATGCTAAGGTATTTTTTATGTGATAAATAATTACATTACAGTGCGTATAAAATAATTGCAAAGAAATGTAACACGCTTCCTGCAAGAATAAATAAATGAAAAATGGAGTGCATCCATTTTTTTGTTTTTCCAAGACCATAAAGAACAGAGCCAATGGTGTAGGCAACGCCTCCGGTTACAAGAAAAACAACACCACCAAGATACATAACATCGTAGGTCTGTTTAATAAAGAAGATAATAACCCAGCCCATGGCAAGGTAGCAAATCATGGACATTACACGGTATTTTTTTAAATCAATGGCAGTAAGGGTACAGGCAACAACGGCACAGCCCCATACTAAAGCGAAAATAAACCATGCAATAACAGGATACTTAGGCATCATGGCAACTAAAAGTATAGGTGTGTAGCTTCCTGCAATAAGGAAATAAATGGTGCAGTGGTCTAAAACCTGCATAACTTTTTTTGCCATACCGGGTTTTAATCCGTGATAAACGCTAGACATTGTATATAAAGCTATTAAGGTAAATCCATAAATGCAGGATGAAATGACACCAATGGCACTGTGAGCCTTAGCTGCGGTAATAATACAAAGCACTAAAGCGGCAATACCTAAAGCTCCACCTACAATATGGGATACCATATTAAAAATCTCTTCACCTTTTGAATATGTAGGGAGTTCCCTATCTGCTAATTTAATTCTTTTACTCATAAATTTAAACCCTCCATTAATCAATTCTACAACATGTAGTTATTAATACTACATTGAATGATAACATTTATTATATTTTTAGTCAATAAAAAAATATTAAAAAATTTTAAAAAAACTATAGACATTTTAAAAACACGCATATATAATATGAGCATATACAAAAGCAAGGAGGGAAACAATAAAAATATGAACACAGGAACATTAGCTATTTGCGATAACGATAGTGAATATGTGAGCCGACTGGCAAACTATATTAGAAACAGACATGGAACAGTGTTTCGTGTGATTTCTTTTACCAGGGTAGAAGCGCTTAAGGAATATCTGAAGAAGGAAAGCATTACCATAGCTCTTATATCGCCGGAATTAATGTTTGAAAACATTGAAAATGAAAATATTCAAAACATTATAATTCTTTCATCAGGAACCGTAAGCTTAGAATATGAGACATATCCTGCGGTATATAAATATCAGTCCACGGAGAATATTTTACAAAAAATATCAGACTGTTATAGCAGGGATAATCAGGTGGAAGAGGTTAAGGTTTTAGGAAAGGCGGCACAGCTTATAGGGATATACTCACCTGCATGTAATGAAGAAAACACAGTATTTTCCATTGCACTGGGGGCTATGCTGGCACGGAAAAGCTCCGTTCTCTATATTAATTTGGAAGAATTTTCAGTGTTTGAAAAACTGCTAAATACCAGATGCACAAAGGATTTGTCTGATCTTATGTATTATTTCAGACAAAGCAGGGAGTCTGTAGCCATAAGACTTCACACTGTTATTTGCAGGTATAAGGATATGGATTATATTCCACCATTATTGTATTCGGAAGATTTGCGAAAAATCAAAACAGAAGAGTGGATTAATTTAATCAAGAAAATTTCAGAGCTGGGGTTATATGACAGAATAATAGTAGACACAGGTAATATGGTGGAGAATATTTTTGAATTATTAGATATATGTGACAAGGTGTATATGCCTGTTAATACAGGATGGATTAATACCATGAAAGCATCTGTTTACGAAGAATTTTTATTAAAAAGCGAAAAAGAAGAATTATTAGAAAAGACAAAAAAGATATTTATACCGGAAATCAGTACGGAGAGTTTCAGTGAGAATTATTTAGAAAATCAGTTAGAGGGAAAATTAGGTGCTGTTATAAAAAAAGAGTTAGAAGAGGTTGCATAAAATTTTAGGATGATGATATGAAAACTAACAAAGAAGATATTAGAAATAAAGTTGTGGACAATCTGGATATGTCCAGGGAAGCTGAAAATAGCGAGATACATGAAATTATAGATGAAATAATTGCAGAAGAAACTGAATACAGATATATGTCGGTTAGTGAAAAAATAGGTTTACATAAATATATATTTAATTCCATTAAGGGATTGGGAATATTAGATGAATTATTAGAAGATGAAGATATTACGGAAATTATGATTAACAGTCATAACAGCATTTTTATTGAAAAAAAGGGACATATATATGAAACGGAGGGACAGTTTGATTCTCCGGAAAGGCTAAATGACATTATACAGCAGATTGTAAGCAGAAATAATAAAAGAATTAATGAATCATCACCTATAGCGGACACCAGACTTCCTGACGGCTCCAGGGTAAACATTGTTCTTCCACCGGTGGCAATTGACGGAGCAGTAGTTACGGTTAGAAAGTTCCCCAGGGAAAGAGTTGATATGAAGAGGTTAATTGAACTTAAATCCATTACTAAGGAAGCAGCGGATTTTTTGGAAAAGCTTGTGGTATCAGGTTATAACATTTTTATATGCGGTGGAACCGGCTCCGGTAAAACTACTTTTTTAAATGTTTTGTCAGATTACATTCCCGGAGAGGAAAGGGTTATTACCATAGAGGATTCTGCGGAATTACAGCTAAAAAATATTAAGAATATAGTGAGAATGGAGGCAAGGCAGGCGAATACTGAGGGAGAAAACGAAATTACCATAAGAGATTTAATCAGAACATCCCTTAGAATGAGACCTGATAGAATTATAGTGGGAGAGGTTCGTGGGAAAGAAGCTATTGATATGCTTCAGGCAATGCAGACAGGGCATGACGGCTCCATGAGTACAGGTCATTCAAACAACACTAAGGATATGCTTAACAGGTTAGAAACCATGGTACTTATGGGAATGGACATCCCTATGAATGCCATACGTTCCCAGATAGCATCTGCTATAGATATAATTGTTCACTTAGGGAGGCTTCGTGATAGAACCAGAAAGGTTTTAAAAATAGACGAGGTATTAGATTGTGTTAATGGAGAAATAAAATTAAATCCTCTCTTTGAGTTTGTGGAGTACGGGGAGACAGAGGAATTGGTAGAAGGAAAGCTTGAAGCTAGAAACAGGTTAGTAAACACTGAAAAATTAGAAAGGAGTGGTTTAAGTCTTTAAATGATTTACAAAGTATCCAAAAAGGAAAAGGCAGTGGTAATTATGGTGATTTTTATGGCTATAATTATTATTTCAATATTGTTTTACGGAACCATTTATGCAGTAGTTATTCTTTTGCCTTTAGGAGTTCCCATATACAGGGAGCAAAAAAGAAGAATAATTAATAAGAAAAAGAAAGAACTTAAAGTGCAGTTTAAAGATATGCTTATGGTTATGTCCGATTCCTTAAAAACAGGATATTCCGTTTCAAATGCCTTAAAGGAAAGCTATAAAGATATGGTTTCAATGTATGGAAGATACAGTTACATATGTGAAGAATTAAGAATTATGATATCTAAAATAAAGTTAAATGTAAGAGAAGAAGATATATTTAAGGACTTTGCCAAAAGAACAGGTTTAAGGGAGGCTATATTATTTTCACGTATTTTCTCAGTTGCAAAAAGGACAGGAGGAAACATGACGGAAGTAATAGGAAGTGTAACGGACAGTATTGTATTAAAGGAAAACGTAAGGGAAGAAATTGAAGTGTCCACAACAGAGAAAAAAACAGAGCAGAAAATAATGACGTTAATACCTATGGCTTTAATTTTGTATGTAAAAATGATGTCTCCGGATTTTCTAAACATTATGTATGAGACTAATGCAGGAAGAATTGTTATGACAATATGCCTTGTGCTTTATATTTTGGCTTTTCTGTGGGCACAAAAAATAGTTGAATTTAATGAGGAGTATTAAAGGAGGAGAATGATAAAAATATATGTCATTGCAATAGTGTTAATTACCATATTTTATACATCTACATTTTTTTACAGGAAAAAGTTAAGAAAAAATATGAACAGAAAGGATTATCCCTTAAAGGCATTATTTGGTATGGCTATGTTTATGGTGGATAAGCTTCCCATAGCTTACGCCGGAAAAGGAAATTCTTTAAATAAAGCAATAAGAAAGATAAGTGTTAAAGAAGATATCAAAAAAGAAAAATATTTGTATATTGTAAACAAGGTTTCCTATTGCATTTTATGTGGTATTTTGGCGGTAGTGTTGGGATTGGGAATAGAAATATCCGGTAGCGAAAGCAATGAACCTATTACATCAGTGAAAAGAGATAGCATAGATGATGAGGTTTATAACATTTATTATGAAGATGATTCAGGGGCAATAAAACCAATAGAATTAGAGGTAGGGAAGAAAGAATTAAAGGATGAGGAGATATTAAAAATCATAAAGGGGTATCAGGAGGAATTGGTTCAAAAGGCTCTGGGGAAAAATGATAATGCCCAAAATGTTACAAAGCCATTAAATCTGGTAGGAAGCATTGGCGAGGAAAATATATTAGTCAGCTGGGAAATAAGCGATTCTGACATAATAGATTATGATGGAAAAATAAGTAGTAATGTAGATAAAGAGGGAGAATTAATTTATCTTACGGCAATAATGACCTATGAAAAGGTTACACTAGAGTATGTTTTTTCAGTAAATGTATATCCACATCAGGGAGAGAGTGATGCTAAAAGGGAGGTCCAGTCATATGTTGATAATCAGGATGTATATGACAGCCAGGTAAATCTGCCGGAAAAAATAGATGGCAAAAAGGTTAAATATTATAGTTCTAAAGGGCAAAACAGCTATGTTGTAGTAACAATAGGATTAATATTGTCAGTGGCATTGTTCTTTTTTAAAGACAGGGACATAAAAGATAAAATTGAGGATAGAAATGAACAGTTATTAGAAGATTATCCGGAAATAGTAAATAAACTTCTTTTATATCATAATGCAGGTCTTTCGGTAAAAAGTGCCATAGAGAAAATAGTATCGGGTTATAAGGAAGATAAAAAAGAATATCATGAAATGTTAAGATATGCTTATGAAGAACTAGAGATTTCTTTAATACAAATGAAAAGTGGCGTATCGGAAATTACAGCTATTAATAATTATGGAAAAAACTGTGGATTACATTGTTATGTGAAATTATCGGGAATTATAGAACAAAATATACGAAGGGGGACAAATGCCATGACTGTGGTATTAGAAAATGAACTGGAAAGCTCAATGATAGAAAAGAAAAATACCATGCTAAAGGCAGGAGGGAAAATCTCAACAAAATTAATGGGACCAATGATTGTAATGCTGATTGTTGCCATGGCAATTATAATGGTTCCGGCATTTTTATCAATGAATTTATAAGGAGGAGTAAATGAACAATAGTTTTAAATATATTATGGAAAATTTCTCAAGATATTGGAAAAGAACCTTCTGGAAGGACGAAAAGGGAATGGGGGTAATAGAAGTAGTGCTTATTATATTAGTGTTAGTGGGACTAGCCCTTGTGTTTAAAAATCAAATTTCAGGAGTGGCAGATGGTGTTTATAAATCTATTAAAACACAGATTAAGTCATTTTAAGATTAAAAAAATTATTTCAGGAAAAACCAAAGGAAGCATATCCATATATTTAAGCATTGTCATGGTAGCAGTAATGTTGTTTATAAGTGTTGTTTCAGAAAGCGGACGAATTAACGTTGTATATTCGGAAAGCAAAAGTTTTACGTATATGGCAGCTGATTCTGTAATGGCGGGATATGCAAGGCAGGTTTTTGATGAATATGGATTATTACTTGTATGGGAAAATCAGAATACTGAAGAAGAACTGAAAAAGTACATACAAGCTAATATAAACATGGCAGATTTAAATGGTATGGGAACTAATTTTATGTCCACAAGGCTTAAAAACATAGAAATGGACAAGGTGGAATATGTTACGGATAACGGCGAAAAGCCGCTTTTGTCTCAAATAGCTTCCTATACGAAATATGCTGCAGGAGCAACAGCCGCAGAGGAGTTAATTAAATTATTTAACAAATACGAGAAACGCAGCGACGAAAAGACAGATTCAGTTGCAGATGTGTTCGATGAAAAAATATCTGAAAATGATAGTAAGGAGCTGCAAAATCTTGTAAAGGATATTGATGAGTTAATTGTTAAAATTAAGGATGTTGAAAAAGAGAAAAAATTAATTAATGCGGTTAGCCGGATAATAGAGAGAAATGTAAGCTCTAAAGACAATGATAAGGTTGAAAAAAAGTATAGAAGTCTGAGAAAAATACTTGATAAGAAAGCGGGTATGATTAGCAGAGCCATAGACCTGGGAAAGGACTACGAGGGAAAAAAAGCAGCCTATCTTAGGGAAAGTGGATATACATCCGGCGAAAAAGATTTTGTTGAGGAAAATACGCTAATACTGAAAAAAATGGTGGGCATACTACAAGAGGAAAAGGCACTGGATGTTTCAAAATTAGAAAGTATTGTTCCGGAAAACATTAATATTTTAAACAGCTCCATGTCATTATTACATAATTATATTAATGAAACAGAATCTTTAAAAGAAAATCAGATTACTGAGGAAGATAATAGAAATAAGTCTATTTATGAAAGTGCTAAAGAATTATTACAAAAAGGACTATTATCGTTAGTAACAGATGACGTATCTGATATATCAAATGCATCTATATCTGATTTAAATCTGCCATCAAAAAAAGAAAATACAGAAAAAAACGGCAAAACAGATTTAACTGACAGGGCACTGCTGGCATTGTATGGTAAAAGAAAATTTGGTAACTACATTAATAAAATAAAAGACCATGATTTAAGCTACGAAATGGAGTACATAATAAGCGGAAAAAGTAGTGATAGGGAAAATCTTACGGAAGTTGTTAAAAAAATAGTGGGAATAAGAAATGTTATGAATTTAGGATATCTTTTAACAGATAGTGTTAAAATGAGCCAATTGACTTTTATAGCATCATCGGCGGCTACAGCCATAGGATTACCTTTTTTAGAGCCGGTAATAAAGGCGGTTTTAATAGAGGCGTGGTCCCTGGGGGAGGCAGTAACGGATGTGAAAGGTCTCTTAAAGGGAAACGAAGTAGTTTTCATAAAGGATAAAATCAGTTGGAAAACAGACATTAAAAATCTGTTAGGAGGAAGCATTAAGAATGATAAAAATAGCAAAAAATTAAGTTTAAATTATGAACAATATTGCATGATGTTGATGATGATTGCAGATGGAAACAAAAGCCTTTTTAGAATAATGGATCTTATTCAATTAAATATACAAAAGAAATACAACAGTAAATTTCAAATGAGTAAGTGTTTTTCAGGTATGAAGTTTAAAGCAGTATATGAGATAGAACCGTTATTTGTGGCAATGCCATGGGTGTTAAATAATCTAAATGAAAGTAATGGTTCTTATACATATAAAGTTAAATGTGATATGAAATATTAAAAATAATGGAGGTAAATGAACATGCCCTTTTTCGGAAAATATAATAAAAATAAGCAAAAATACAGTGCTCATCTCCAAGTACAAAGATCTCATATATACCTTTTAAAAAAACGAAAAAGGGCGTGTTCATTTACCTCCCCTGGAAGTATCAGTATAGAAGCGGCAATGGCATTAACGGTTTTTATAGGTATGGTGCTTTTTATGGTAAGTTTTTTAATTATGGTAAGCACACAGTTTTCGGTACAAATGAAATTAAATAACATAGCATTGATTACTGCTAAAAGCAAATTTTATGTTCAACTGGCAGATAAAGTGACGGACTATAATGATACATTAAAGAAAATAAAAACGGAAATTGAGGAAAACAAGAATAAAATAACTGAAAATGATATGTGGAACAAGGTTAAAGGTTCCATATATGAAAATAATGGAATTGATGATGTGACAGATATAAGACTTAATTATGTTTTAAAAACATCTTTTTTAGACAGGACTATAGCCATAAAACAACGAAGCATGGTTAGGGACTGGACAGGAAGTGACATAACAAAAAGTCAGAATATAGTTTACATAACTCAAAATGGAAAAGTGTATCACTTAACGAAGGAGTGCAGTCATCTGGCACTGTCAATTAGCAGTACATCTTATGCATCTGTAAAAGGGCTTAGAAACAATTACGGAGAAAAATACAGCAAATGTGGAATATGTGTAACCAAAAAGCCAGAATCAGGCACAAAGGTTTTTATTGCGGAAGATGGAAACAGGTATCATTTGAGTCTTACATGTAGTGGAATAGTAAGAAATATTATAGCAACAGACAAGGAAAGTGTAACAAATATGCCGGCATGCAGTAGTTGTGGAAAGGAATAAAATGATTGAAACTATTATATCATTACCGGTGTTGATATCAGGTGCCATAATGGATTTTAAGTACAGAAAAGTATTTATAATGCCGTTTATAATGGCATCAGCTTGTGGAATTATTGTTAATGCAACTGTTTATAAAAGAGATTTTAAACACTATGCATTGGGTGTGGGACTGTCGGTGCTACTGGTACTTATATGCCTTATATCCAAAAAGATTATGGGATTAGGTGATGGACTGGCGATACTAATGACAGGATGTGTTTTTAACAGTAAAAGTATGCTAATAATAGTTTTATTATCTTTTTTAATAATGTCAGCTACAGGAATAACAGGCGTAATAATAAAGAAAACAAAACTTAAAACAAAATTACCTTTTCTTCCATTTTTATTAATGGGAGAGGTGGTATTTTTAATAATACAGAGGTGATGCAGGTATATGAAAAGAAACTTAAACAGGAACTTGAATAGGCACTTAAGGAGGCAGGAAGAAGCGCAGCTTACAATAGAGACAGCCTTGGTTTTTCCTATAGTGTTACTTATATTAAGTGGGTTATTTTATATGATTATGTATGTACATGATATTGTGGAAGTAAGAAGCGGAGCATACAGGATTGGGATGGAGTACAGTTTTGGTAATATAGATGAAAAGGACGTAGAAAACAGTATTAAAGGTTTGCCGCTTTTTGTGGCAACACCAAAAATCAAGATTTCAAAAGGATTAGATAGTTATGAAATAGCTATTGATTTACAGGGTAAGGGTAATGTGAACATGATTAATATCATAGTTAATTCAGGTGACAGGCAAATAATACATATTCCCCAAAGAATATCCAAAGAGGTTATGTATGGAAGCAGGGTTTTATTAGAAGAATTGGAGTCGAAAAGAGGAAAAAAGTAATGGATGTATCCTATGAAAAGCATGCAGACAGAAATGTAATGATAATCAAGAATATAGGTGACAGTGAAAATGATTATAAGTCAAAAATGATTCTTAATAATAAAATAGAGGGTATTGTTCCTATGACTTTAGAATATGTAAATAATGAAAAAGAAATTCATTATGATATAACCTCAAAGACTGCAATAAAGGATATGTTTGCTGTTCATTTGGCATCAGCTAAAAATTTAAGACAGTTTGTAGAGGATATGAAGTCTCTTTCTGATGAACTTGGCAAATATCTTATTGGAATGGAGTGTGTAATTTTAGATACAGAATTTATTTTCTTTAATAGGAACACTAAAAGGTACGAATTTTGTTTACTCCCTTTTTTTGAAAATGATATGTATGGCGGAATAAGAAATATTTACGAGAAAATTCTGGAATTAATTGATTATGATGATAAAGATGCAGTAGTAATGGCATATGAAATACAACAGGTTACAAATAACAAAGATTTCACTATGGTAGACATATTAAACTGTACAAAAGTGGAGGCACAGTCAGAAGTTCACAGGAAAGATAATGAAATACAGGAGACTAGAGTTAATCAAAACATAGATGAATATCAGGATAAAACACCTGAAAAAAAGAGATGGTTTGAAGGAATATTTTCATCTTTCAGGCGAAAAAGCAATTATTTAAGTAGTGAGCAGTTAGAACAAATCGCTGTAAGTGAGGAAGAAAACATATATAATTTTAATGGTGATGAAGCAGCGGAGGAAGAAGATAATTATTATGAAACTACAGTGCTTTATGAGGAGACGATTATTCTTAGAAGCTTAGAGCAGAAAGATATGTTAATACACCCTGATAAATTCCCTTTTCTAATAGGTAAAAGCAGATTAAAATGCGATTATGTAATAGATCAAAATGTAATAAGCAGGGTGCATGCTAAAATAATAAAGAAGAATAATACTTTTTTTATTGAAGATATGGATTCTACAAACAAAACCTTTATAAATGGAAAAAAACTAGAGCCGGGAAGGAAAGAAAAAATATCAAAAGGTGATAAAATTACATTAGCAGATATGGACTTTATAGTGGAGTAGCAGAAACTAAAATGATATAATGATGGTAATTGACATAAACTAGTGTGATAAAGGAGGTTTTCCAATGGAAGAAAATATAAAAAGATTAAAAGAGACAATTGAAAATAGCAATAATATTGTATTTTTTGGTGGAGCGGGAGTTTCTACGGAAAGTGGAGTACCTGATTTTAGAAGTGTAGATGGACTTTATAATCAGAAGTACAAATATCCTCCGGAAACTATATTAAGTCATACCTTTTTTAGAACAAAAACAAGGGAATTTTTTGAATTTTACAGAGATAAGATGTTGTTTCCTGACGTAAAGCCTAACAAGGCACATTATGCACTGGCAAAACTAGAAAAGGAAGGAAAATTAAAGGCTGTTGTAACTCAGAATATTGATGGATTGCATCAGGCGGCAGGAAGCAAAGTAGTTTACGAATTGCATGGCTCAGTTCATAGAAATTACTGTGAAAAATGTGGAAAATTCTATGATTTTGATTATGTGTATAATTCAACAGGAATACCTGAATGTGAGTGTGGCGGAATTATTAAACCTGATGTTGTATTGTATGAAGAAGGGCTTAACCAGGAAATATTAAATAATTCCGTAAGAGCCATTGCCAATGCAGATGTATTGATAATAGGGGGAACTTCCCTTGCAGTATATCCGGCAGCAGGTCTGATTGATTACTATAAAGGAAACAAGCTTGTTTTAATAAATAAAAGTACCACTGCTAGAGACTGCTATGCAGATATTGTTATAAACCAGCCAATAGGAGAAGTTTTAGGTCAGGTTGTGGACTTATAATTTGATTTTTGTAAAAAGAGAGAAAACGCTGTTTTTATATTGAGGTATTTGTCGTAAAGTTTAGTGACATTAAGGCATTGATTTGACAAATTAATACACCCCTTCTGTGCTAATATTTACAGGTAATATGAAGAAGGAGGAGGTCTCATGATAGAAATGGTATATAATGGCAAAGAACCGGTAGAGCAGGGAGAGGTAAAATTACCTAAAAATATACGCCAGATAGGAAACAACGATTCTAATAAAAAAATATATGTAGAAGATTATGTTTTAACACAATTAAAGAAAAAAACTCAAAATGAAGAGGACATAAGGTATGGTGTTTTACTTGGTGAAGTGAAAAAAGGAAGAGGAAACACATACATATTTGTTAAAGCCATGGTAGAGGTTTTGGACATAATTGAAAACAGTCTTATATTTAACGATGATATCTGGTCAGGAGTATATTCAAACATAAAAAAGTACTTTGACAAGATGAACATTGTAGGATGGTTTGTTTCGGTTCCTTATAGAGTTACAGACGATATGAACGGAATAAAAAAGGTGCATCTTGATAATTTTGCCGGAAATGACAAGGTTTGTTTTTTAAGCGACAGAACCGAGAAAGAAGATAATTTCTTTATTTATGAGCAGGGAAGTCTGGAAAAACAGCCGGGATACTATATCTATTATGAAAAAAATGAAAAAATGAAGAAGTATGTAAAAAGTATTAATAATGGAAAATCTTCAATAGATAGTGCTCAGCAGACAAAAAGTGAAGCTAAAAAAGAGGACAGGCAAATTAATAACATAAAGTTAAATGAACCTGAAAATAAAAGACAGTCAAATCAAAAAAGAAATAAAGCGCCGGTACCCGCAATTGATAGCGCAAAAAGTTTCAGAGACATAGCTAAGGAAGAAAGACAGGATACAGTTATACGACAGGGGAAAATGGCATATGGTGTCAGTGGTATTCTTATAATAGCATTGTTGTTATCTACAGTTGTCATGCTAAACAATTATGGTGAATTAAAAAATATAAAGCAGACATTGTCAAACTTTGATATGAAACAGGAAGCTCAGGCAGTTAATCAAATATTAAATAGTGAAACAACCCCGGAGACGACCCGGAAAGAAAAAAATGATAACGGAGAAAGTCAGGTTAGTGAAAACAAAGAAACTGTCATTTCAGAAACAAAGAATGATGAAAAAACAGATACTACAGAAACAGTCGTAAACAGTTCATATTCAGGAAAAAGCCATGTAGTTAAGGCAGGTCAGACCCTTTATGACATAAGCATGAAGTATTATGGAACAAGTAAAATGGTAGATGAGATAAAAGAATATAATGATATAGATGATGATTACACTATCGTGGAAGGTCAGAAAATATTATTACCATAAATGTTAAAAAGGTAGTGCGATATTTTATGAGATATTGTATAATCGTAGATAGTTTCAAAAAAATTATTGAAGATTATACAATGGGAAGTGAAAATGTGGCACAGGAATATTCCGAAAAAGTAAGAAAGTTTAAGAAAAATAATAAAATAGCAGATATATTAGTAAAGATTAAATCTTTTTTCAGGAAAATCAGAATAGGTGTTGTACTTGCAGTTGTAGCAGTGTTGGCAGTTATTATCGGTATTTTCTTTTATAAAAAGTATCAGACATTTGATAATTATAAGGTGATAGATTCACTTAAAGTAGACAGCGGAAAAGATAGCAGATATGAGGCATATGGAGATTTTGTCATAAAGTATAGTAGTGATGGAATATCCTATATTGATGGGACGGAGACTGTATGGGATGAATCCTTTGAGATGAAATCTCCTATTGTGGATATTTGTGACGATTACATTGCCGTTGCAGATAAAAATACAAATGACATTTTTATTTATAATAAAGATGGTAAGGTAGGGCACGCGTCAACAAGCTATCCTATTGTGAAGTTAGAGGTGGCATCCCAGGGAGTTGTTGCCGCATTACTGGAAGATAAAAATGCAAATTATATAGAAGTATATGATAAGGATGGAGAGAAACTTATTTCCCACAAGACATTGTTACGGGAAAATGGATATCCCCTTAATTTTTCCATATCTGAAAAGGGAAGTAAGATGGTGGTGTCGTATGTTACAGTAAACGGCGGAGTTATGAAGAATAAAGTTTTATTCTACAACTTTTCAAGTGCCGGACAGAATGCTTCAGATATGATGGTGGGAGAATTTGACCAATATGGAGAAACTCTGGTGCCGATGGTTAAGTTTATTTCTGACAATGTGGCAATAGCCGTGGGAGAAAATGTTCTCACAGTTTATAGTATGAGAGATAAGCCGTCTGTTAAGTGCGAAAAGAAGTTTAAGGATGAGATTCAGAAGGTTTTTTATAGTGACAATTATGTAGGTTTTGTTTTAAAAAATGCCAATAGTAAAAAGCCATATAGAATAGAAGTTTATAATTTAAGAGGCAAAAGAGTTATGGGGGCGGAAACCTCTGTGTTATATAATAACGTAACATTTTCCGGAGAAAATGTATTAATGTATGATGACATGAATTGTAAAATAGTATCTTTTGGAGGAGTGGAAAAATTTACCTATACCTTTAAGGGACAGATTAATGATATAATCCCGGTGGATGGTAAAAAAACATTCTTAATAATGGGCAATTCAAAAGTACAAAAAGTGAAATTAAAGTAGAATTAGGTACAGAATGAGAGAATGTGTCTGTATACCAGTAAGGAGGCAGATATGGGAAATATATTGTTAGTAGCAGTTGGAGTTTTTTCTATTATTATGATATTAACAGGATTGAAAAAAGGTCTTATACGAATGGCTTTTTCACTGTTATCAATGATAGTTATTTTATTTTTGATAAATATTTTAACACCGTCAGTTAAGCAATTACTTAAGGCAACACCGGTATATACTGAGATTACGTCCAGTATTGGAAAATATGTTGATGATAATGTTAATTTGGCAACTAAAAATATGACTCAGACAGGTGTAAGTGCACAACAGAAAATAATTGATGGTTTACCTCTTCCTAAAGAAATTAGAAAGAGTTTAAAACAAAATAATACTGAAGAAAGCTACAATTCTTTTAAAGTAGATTCATTTTCTGCATACATATCGGCATCGCTGGCAGATATGATAGTAGGTGCTGTAGCATTTATAATACTTTATATTGGATTATCAGTTTTACTTAAGATATTAATAAATGTTCTGGATATTGTTGCAAGGCTTCCGGTGATTAGCACATTTAATGCAGCAGGCGGAGCATTAGTTGGATTGGCAGAGTCCGTAATCATCATATGGATAGCCTGCATTGTTGTAACTGCTTTTAGTTCAACACAGTGGGGACAGACAGTCTGTAAGGCAATTTCAGATAATGGCATATTAAGTTTTATTTATGACAATAATATAATACAGAAGTTTATTACAGGGATTTTTTCAATATAAATTATAGAGAGGATTTTATAAGGAAAATCCATAAATGAAATTTCTTAAGTAAAATATATAAATTTTATTGACAAAATATATTCTATCTGATACATTATAAAGGCTGTTAAAGTGGTTAATCCACTATGGCTCCATGGTCAAGCGGTTAAGACACCGCCCTTTCACGGCGGTAACAGGGGTTCAAATCCCCTTGGAGTCATTGATGTTATGGCGAAATGTAATTGTATTTGCAAAATTGCCTTGACGATATTAAGAACCCTTGTTATAATAAAGTGGTTCTAAAAATATGGCGCAATAGCCAAGTGGTAAGGCACGGGTCTGCAACACCCTGATCACCAGTTCAAATCTGGTTTGCGCCTCTAGAGAAAGCACTCAGAGTTTCTGGGTGCTTTTTTTCTTGACTACTATTGTGAACATAGATAAAATAAAATTAGGAAGTTGTGGCAAATAACAATCATGAAAGGAAAGTATATGAAGAATAGAATAATTGCAATTATTTTAACAATTACTTTATTGGTTACACTGGCTATTCCTGTTGTGGCAGCAGGTGATGGCAACTGGGGAGATGATAATGCTCCATGGAATGTGGGAATAACAAATGGCAAGCTTTTAGGTAATTATGAATTAGGAACATCAAAGGAATTTGAAATAGCATATTACCCATCAGACAGTGTAGGATTAAAGGCAATAAGACATATAGAAATAACAGGTGATTACCCGGTATCAGGATTTGAATACTATGAAAATGGCAAGTGGAATGATGTGGAACAGTTTACTTCAAAAATAGTATTTAAGGATACAACAAAACAGAAAGTGCATGTAACATTTAATAAAGAAGGAAAGTATACAATAAAGTTTTGGGTATCAACAGCTGATGGAAATCAGTCTGTAGTAGCGAAAAGAGTCATTAATGTTGCAAAAACATCAATAACTCTTTACAGGGAAGTGGAGACTACACCTACAGCAGTTCCGACCACAAAGGATATTGAGCCGGTTACAACAGAACCTGTTACAGTGGCACCAACTACAAAGGATGAAACAGAGTCAGAAGCATCAACACAGGCACCGACAACTAAGCCTATTATAACAGAGCCGGTTACGATAAAACCGACTACAGTTGTTCCTACAACTAAGTCAGTTACAACGACAGCTGCTCAAAAGGTTAAGGTGGGAAAGACTGCAATAAAAAAAGCTGTTAAACAGAAAAAAGCCAAAAAGGCAAAAATATCTCTGAAAAAGGTTAAAAAAGTTTCAGGATATCAGGTGCAGATATCTACCTCAGCTAAATTTGTCAAGAAATTAACAATTACTAAAAATATTAAGAAGACAAGCTGTACAATAAAAGCTTTAAAGGCAAAAAAAGTATATTATGTCAGAGCAAGGGCATACATAGTGAAGGGTAAAAAGAAATATTATGGCACCTGGACTGTGAAAAAGAAAGTAAAATTTATAAAATAGGAATGTGAGAGTATTATAATACTTAAGACATTTCAGACACAAAAGATTTCACATAAATTTTCATGTGGAATCTTTTGCATAATGAAAGAAAATCATAAGGAGTTTTTTATGAATATATTTAGCAACTTGATGTATAACCAGAGTTTTGCCGTAAAGGGGAAAGTCAATATAAAAAGATTAATTGTAAGCCTAATAATAACAATAGCAATAGAATTTGTGGCATTTTATGTAATGATTCCGGCGTTTAATATCCATTCCATGGAATTTTGGGAGTTTCAGGGATTCTTTCTCCTTGTATTTTTTGTTCTTACATTTAAAACCAAAGGAAAGAATAATATAAAATTAAAATACAATGCAATCACTAAAATTGTAGGAATAATTTTAGTGTTAGGGGTGTTGGCGGTGCTAATAGGAAATCTTGTATCGGCAAAAATTTTTAACGCAAAAAGATATGCTTCCATAATGGACATAGAAAATACAAAATTTGAAAATATAATAAAACCGTCGGAAACAATAAATGACATTGCCCTTATGGATACAGGAAGTGCCAGAGTAGTGGGACAAAGGGCAATAGGTGCATTGTCAGATGTAGTCAGCCAGTATCAGATAAATGAAGACTACAGCCAGATTGCATTAAATGGCGAGCCGATGAAGGTGGCAACTTTAGAATATGCCGGATTTTTCAAGTGGTTTAATAACAGAAAAAACGGCATTCCGGGGTACGTGTTAGTAGACGCCGTTAAATTTGAGGCTAATTATGTTAAATTAAAACAGGCTATTAAGTACACAACATCAGGATGGTTTAATGATAATCTTCAAAGACATTTAAGATTTAAATATCCAACAGCAATATTTGAAGGATATTATTTTGAGGTAGATGAAGAGGGAAATCCATATTATATCTGCCCTACAATGACTGCAAAAATAGGACTTTTTGGAGGTTATGACGTAAATGGTGTGGTAATATGCAATCCGTGTACAGGAGAATGCAAAAAGTATTCATTAGACGAAGTTCCGCAGTGGGTTGACAGAGTTTATGATGGAGATTTAATTGAAACTAAATACAATTGGCATGGAATGTTAGCAGATGGATTTATCAACAGCATAATAGGACAGAAGGATTGTAAGAAAACCACGGCGGATTATGGATACAAGGTCATTGACAATGATGTGTGGATTTACACAGGAGTAACCTCTGTTATTGATGACTCATCAAACATAGGATTTGTAATGGTAAATGCCAGAACCGGAAAGGCAAGTTACTTTAATGTGGCAGGTGCTGAAGAATTTTCTGCAATGGAAGCGGCAGAGGGACAGGTTCAGAATTTAGGATATGATGCGGCGTTTCCGTCCCTTATTAATATTGATGGAAGACCAACTTATTTTATGGTATTAAAGGATAAGGGAAATCTGGTAAAACAGTATGCCCTTGTTGATGTAAAAAAATATAGCATAGTTGCAACGGGGCTGACGCAGAAGGATACCCTTGCAACCTATAGAAAACTTCTTAGGGAAAATGGTGTAAACTTATCTGATAAGCAGGAAGATTTGTCAAAAATATATGAAAGTGCCCTTATTGAGGTTAAAGAAATAAAATATATAAATATGGCAGATGAAACATATGTGTACATTACAGATAAGGAAGGCAATGTTTATAAAGAAAAATTTGCTGATGATGAAACTCTTGTATTTATAAGTCAGGGGCAGCAAATTGAAATATATTATGACACAAATGATGATACAGCAATAAGAAACATACAATCATGGAAGAAGGTTAATAATGTTAAGAATGAATAAGAAACTCTTAAAAAGTTTAGCACTAATAATGTGTATTGTAATGAGCTTTAGCGTATATTTGCCGAAAGTAAATATAAAGGCAAAAAGCACAGTGTATCTTTCGAGCACTAATATGGAACTGACTAAGGGAAAGAAAACCAGGTTAAGGTTAAAAAATGCTCCGAAAGGTGCAAAAACAACTTGGAAGACCACTAATAAATATGCGGTAGTTGTTTCTAAAAAAGGTACGGTAAGGGCTGTAAATGCAGGTAATGCTACTATATATGTTAAATATAAGAATAAAACCTATTCCTGCAAAATTAATGTGCCGGATCCGGACAGACAAATTAAGTTAAATTCACAAAATGTTACTTTGGTTGAAAATAATACTTTTCATCTTGTGGCAGAAACAAACAGTAAGGTAACGTATATATCAGAAAACAACAATATAGCAACTGTTGATAATAATGGGCTTATAACAGCAGTTAATCCGGGAACAGTGACTATTACCGCAAAAACTGCAACAGCATTTTCAAAGTGCACTGTACAGGTTCAATCAGCAGATGAGCAGGCTACAAGCCCTGACTGGATATACAATAAATCTGCAACAGGTATCAGAAGAATAACTAAAAGAGGAACGGTTATTTATGATAATATCTGTTGGGTAAGTAATAAAGCCATATCCTTTAAAATTGATAATATTAATGAGAATAACATAAAAAAATGCGTATGGAGTTCTTCTGACAAAACGGTTTTGTCTAAGCCTCAAAAAAGAGATGGAAGTCTGATAACAACAGATGCAAATACATTAAAAGCAGGAACCGCAATTGTTACGGCAAAGGTTACTAATAAGTCGGGAAAAGTAAGTAAATATACCAGTTATGTTTTTGTAACAACTCCTGCCGCGGACAAGAGTAAACTTACACTTTATGGAAAGGGTGTAGGAAATAACAGACAGCAATATGTAACTTTTACAGGATTAAACAAGTTTAGCACCATATCAGTTAGTAATAGTAATGAAAAAGCGGCATCGGTTCAGATTTTTCATGATAAAATGGCTGTTACAGGTCTAAGCGAGGGAAGCGGTACCATTAAAGTGACAATAGATGGCAAAGTCATAAAAATAAAATATGTTACATATAATGCAATAGTAACGTGTGGTGCAGCAGGCATCCAAAAGAAAAAGACAACTAAAATAACAGTGTCGGGAGCAGAGGGTATCACTCCGCAATACACATCAAGAAACAGAAAGATTGCCACGGTTAAATCTGATGGGACAGTTAAAGGTGTAAGGTCAGGTGTTACATATATAGATGTAAAGCTGGGAGATTACACAAAAAGCTTCCGAATAGAGGTTTCTGCAACAGGAATGCAGACAATCATTGATAGAGCTAATTATATAGTAAATCATTGGAAGTACAGTCAGGCAAAAAGAATGAAAAGTGGATATTATGACTGTTCAGCGCTGGTTTGGAAGGGATATAAGGCATACAATAATTATCAGAAAAAATTAGGCAGTTCTAAATGGGCATATTCGGCAGGAGAGTTGTTTGATTACCTGTACAGCAAAAATCAGATTATTTATTTTGGTTATACAGGAACTGATGATATGAAGCCGGGAGACCTTATTTTTTATGGAGATTACAATAATGCAGTAAAATATAGTACCCCGGGACGTACTCTTGATATATATCATGTGGCAATGTACGCAGGAAACGGACAGGTTGTTGAAAAAGGTGGTCAGACAATGAGCAGCAACAATACAAAATATATTGTAGGAATTGGGAGAGTGGTAAATTAATGGATTACGTTATTGGAAATATAGTCACTTTAAAAAAAGGACATCCCTGCGGTACAAATGAGTGGGAGGTTATAAGAACAGGAGCGGATTTTAAACTGAAATGCAGGGGATGTGGCAGAATAGTTATGATTCCCAGAAAAGCATTTGAGAAAAGCGTGAAAAAAGTTATAAGTTAAGATAATAGGAACAGAGTTGCATGAAGATTGAAAATTGCAAATCTGTTCCTATTTTTTATAATATGCAAATACACAAAAAATATATAAATGAAATAAAAATAGGTTGACAACATAACAAAACATATGTATTATAATCAATATAAGATGTAATAAAGACACTGTGATGTGAGGATTAAAAGCAGAACCGATTAGACAAATATGAAAAAGAAATAGAGGAATTAAAGAAGCAGCTTGCCGAGAGACAACCGGCTTAGAAGACTGCTTAAAAACACTTAAAAACGTAGAGGAAATATTTAGGACATGAATCTAAATTTCTTCTACGTTTTTTTTGGGAAACAATAACATGATATGAGTGTTAAAAAGTTAATTTTGCTAAAACTATTGACAAATTCTAATCAAGATGTATTATTGTATTAAGCACTTAATACAATAATACAGAAAGGAGAAGAATAATGGCATGGGAATTTAGAAATGACAGACCCATATATGCACAGATTTTAGAGCAGATTGAGCAGAAGATTGTCACAGGCGAATATGAAACAGGTAGTAGGATACCGTCTGTAAGGGAACTGGCGGCAGAGGCATCGGTGAATCCTAATACCATGCAGAGAGCCATGACTGAGTTAGAAAGCAGAGGTCTTATTATTACCAATCGCACATCAGGCAGATGTGTTACAGATAATGTGGAAATATTAAACCAGATAAGAAAGAGCAGAGCAAAAGAATATACCACGGAATATCTGGAAAAAATGACAGAACTTAAATATAAAAAAGAGGAGATAATAGATATAATTAAGGAGGGAGACAGCAAATGAGCATTTTATTTGAATGTAAGGATTTGAGAAAAAATTATGGAAAAAATCAGGCATTAAAAGGACTCAATTTACAAATTGAGAGTGGACAGATTGTAGGGCTTCTTGGACCAAACGGAAGTGGGAAAACCACACTTATAAAGCTGGCAAACGGACTACTTACTAAAAATGGCGGTGAGCTTTATATTGATGGCAAGGAAGTGGGAGTTGAAACAAAGAAGATAGTTTCTTACCTTCCGGAAAGAACTTACTTAGATGTTCATTCCAAGGTAAAAGATGTTATTGAATTTTTCAAGGATTTCTACAGTGACTTTGAGGAAAACAGAGCCTATGATATGCTTTCAAAACTTAACATTAATCCTAATGACAAATTAAAGACCATGTCTAAGGGAACCAGGGAAAAGGTACAGCTTATTCTGGTAATGAGCAGACAGGCAAAATTATACTTTTTAGATGAACCAATTGGTGGGGTGGATCCGGCAGCCAGAGATTACATATTAAACACTATTATTTCAAATTATAATCCGGAAGCGGCAGTTATAATTTCAACACATTTAATTTCTGATATAGAAAAGGTTTTAGATGATGTGGTAATGATAAAAAACGGCGAACTGGTTATGCACAAAAAAGTAGATGAAATAAGAGAAGAATACGGAAAATCAGTGGATGAAGTATTTAGGGAGGTATTCAGATGTTAGGAAAATTGATAAAACATGAATTCAAGTCAACTGCCAGAATGTTTGCTGCATTATATGGCGTTGTATTGGTAATAACTTTAATATTAAAAGGTATAGTAGAAGTTCAGACGGTGTTTAAAGTGGATAATACCGTTTTAAATATGATTACCATGGTAACTATTATCGCCTTTGTGTTGGGAATTATAGCTATATTCTTAGGTTCCTTTGTGCTGGTAATAAAAAGATTTTATGACAATATGCTTAAAGATGAAGGATATTTGTCGTTTACTCTTCCGGTAAGAATGGGTGAGCACATTGCCGGAAAATCCATAGTAGGTTTTGCATGGATGGTTATTAGTGCAGTGGTAGCTGTTTTGCTGGTTACAATTTTAGGATTAGGTCACAATGAAATTTTAAACAGTGTTAAAGAGGGCATTGAGCTTGGTATTAAGGAAATGCAGGAATTTGGATATACGGGATATGTGGTCGAGCTTATATTTGTACTTTTGTTAGGCTGTTACAGTGCTATTGTTATGGGATATGCGTGCTTTAGCATAGGTCAGACATTAGGTAAAAATAAGGTATTGGGAGCTTTTGTGGCTTACCTTATAATTTACTTTATAATGCAGATAATTTCATCAGTAGCCATGGTGGCAATTTTTGGAAGCAATCTTGATGCACTTAATAATGCCGATATGGGAGATGCGTTTTTCCAACCGTTAATGACATTTTCCTTAGTGCTATCCATAATACAGATTGCTGTATATATTGCAATTACAAACTTTATGCTTAAAAGAAAGTTAAATTTACAGTAAATAATGGAAATTTAATAAATAATTTAATAAATAAACCGGAAAAAGCCCTTGCTATAAGGGCTTTTTTATGTTATGATGTCTACTTGTGAAATATTAATAATCCTTGCTTTTTCATAAGGAAAAAGCCAGAGACCAGAAGGAGGTAAAAGCATGAACAAATATGAATTAACAGTTGTTGTTAGTGCGAAACTTGATGATGAAGGAAGAGCAGCTGAATTAGAGAAGGTAAAAGCTCTTGTTGAAAAATTCGGCGGTACTATTGCTAACATTGACGATGCTGGAAAGAAAAAATTAGCTTACGAAATCCAGAAGATGTCAGAAGCATATTACTACTTCATTACTTTTGATACTGATAACACAGACGCTCCAAGCGGAATAGAAAGCCAGCTTCGTATTATGGAAAATGTTATCAGATTTATGTGTGTCGCTGTAGAAGCATAATTTGAGACATAAGAGAGGTATAATATGAACAAGGTTATATTAATGGGTCGTTTGACCCGTGATCCGGAAGTCAGATATTCTACATCTGGTGACGGACAGTTGGCTATTGCAAGATATACATTAGCAGTAGACAGAAGATTTAAAAGAGATGGAGAGCAGTCAGCAGACTTTATCAGATGCGTAGCATTTGGAAGAAGTGGTGAATTTGCAGAAAAGTATTTCCATCAGGGAACAAAAATAGTAGCTGAGGGTCGTATTCAGACAGGAAGCTATCAGGATAAGGATGGTAAGACAGTATACACTACAGAAGTAGTTGTAGAAAATCAGGAATTTGCTGAGAGTAAGGCAGCATCTGATAATGCAGGATTCCAGGCACAGCAGCCTGCTGCAGCATCAGCACCGACAGCTCCTGCAGGTGATGGATTTATGAACATCCCTGATAATGTGGATGATTCAGGTTTACCATTCAATTTTTAGTAGTCTCTAGTATATAGTAGAGAGAATATTTAAGGAGGTAAAAAATGCCATACAATAAGAGCGAGAGACCAGATTCTCCAATGAGAAGAAGAGGCGGTCGTAGAAGAAAAAAAGTTTGTGCATTCTGTGCAAATGAAAATAAAGCAATTGATTATAAAGATGTAGCAACATTAAAGAGATACGTGTCTGAAAGAGGTAAAATTCTTCCTAGAAGAATGACAGGAAACTGTGCAAGACACCAGAGAGCTCTTACAACAGCTGTTAAGAGAGCAAGAAATATCGCATTAATGCCATACACAGTAGAGTAAAACAATGATTTTTAAAGGCTTTCCCAGTAGTGGGAGAGCCTTATTTTTACCCTAGTACACCAATTTTACACCAATTGAAAAAGAAAAAGAGGTATCGCCCAATATTCAAATCAATTTGATCAGACTGAAAACTGTGATTATGTTGCTAAACTGATGAACTTTTTAAACAGTTCTTCATCTTTTAATGTATATAATTTTAAACAGTTATTGTCAGATATACAGTTAGAATCAGTCAGTACACAATCAAGTAAAAAACAAAACATAAATGTACAAAAGCAAAATTCTAATATTTCTTCTCAGACACAAAAAGCTGAGCCGATAGTTAATAGAACTGATGCGAATAGTGTACAACAGCCGAAGGTAAATTCGATACAAAAAGAACCTGTTGTAAGACAGAACATACCCGATAACAGAATATCTGTACCACCAGTACAACCTCCGGTGTCAGCAATGAATGTACCGCAAGGCGCAACTAATGTCGGAAAAAAGGGAAAAGATGAAAAAGAGATATCTATGTTTCATTTACTGATGCACTATAGCAAGGAAAACAAGGAGAAATATAGACAGCAAAAACAAGAAAAAAACAGTGGAGCTAAAAAAAGTAACAATGTAAATAAAAAGAGCAAGAACAATACTCAGGCACCATTTTCAGTTCCTGGAGCTAATTTCTCAGTGCCGGGATTGGAAACACCTAAGATGCAAGACAGTGTTGCACCACAATCACCTGTATAAAATAAAAATTCGTATGTACAATCGGTACAAAATGCACAGCAGAATGTGATTATGCAACCGAGAAAATCATATGCAGATGTAGCAGCCGATTTTGGAGAAACAACAATTTTAGGTGGTGGAGCAGACTTTGGTGGAACAACAGTGTTGTCAGAGCAGGAAACTCCTATAAAACCAACACATATAATACCTTATTTAATTAGACTTAAAAATATTGAGTTATAAGCAAAAAAATGTTATAGCCATTAAGAGACATAGCAGAATTATATTATCAAAGGAAGGTATAAAGGAGTTTTTTATGAAAAAATCAAAAGAATATGTAGGGATTGTGCTTACATTCATAGTAACATTGATGTTAGTGGGAATGATTTCAGGAACAGTGAAAGCGGAAAATATTAGAAGTGGGGAGTATGAGTATTCTTTAAGTAGTGGAGATGCAACTATTGAAAAATACTTAGGCAGCGCAACAGATGTTATAATACCGTCAACATTAGATGGTTATGAAGTAAAAGGGATAGATTATGATGCTTTTTTGAACTCGAAAATTAGCAAAGTTACAATACCGGAAGGGATAACACGTATAAGTTTTGAAGCGTTTAAAAACTGCGAGTCATTAAGTACAGTTAATTTTAATGCCGTAAACTGCGAAGGAACGGTGAGCCCGGTTTTTGCAGGATGTAAGAACTTAAAGACAATTAACATAGGTTCAAAAGTAACCTTGATAGGTTCATATATGTTTGCCAATGTGCCGGCAGAAAACATAGTATTGCCAACATCAGTAAAAGAAATTGACTATGATGCATTTGCAAATTCAGAACTAAAAAGTATTACCATACCGGAGAATGTTCAGAATATATCATTTGAAGTTTTTAAAGGCTGTAAAAATTTTAAGGACATATATTATGGAGGCTCAAAGCAGGGCTGGCTAAAAATTAGAATAAGTGACAATAATAAGGAACTTAAAAATGCCACAATCCATTTTGCTAAGATACAGGTTCAGCCATCAAAGGTTTTGAAAGCTAACAAGAAGAAAAAAGCAAAAAAGGTAAAGATTAAAATTTTAAAAGTAGCTTCATCATATGGTTACAGAGTTCAGGTTTCAACAACTAAAAATTTCAAAAAGAAAATTCTGGACAAGAAAGTTAAGAAGTGCAGTTTCACGCTTTCAAACTCTAAGTTGAAGAAAAAGAAAAAATTATATGTGCGAGTACAGAATTCTCAGTTATATAATGGAAAGGTTTTAAATTCTAGTTGGTCTAAAGCTTATAAAGTTAAAATTAAATAAAAGTTAATAGTGAAAAAAGCAAAAAAGCGCATTTCTGCTCAAGAAAGTAGAGGGGCTTTTTGTGAAAGTTTTTCTGTAAATTTAATATTTAAATATAATTAATAGGCCTTCTATGATAAAATTTATTATAGGATGCCTTAATTATGGCAAGAGAAAGAAAAAAAGTACACAAGGTACAAATGACCGATGGCAAACGTGCCATCATCCACCAGCTATTGGATGAATATGACATCCAGACAGCTGAAGACATCCAGGATGCATTAAAAGATCTTCTTGGAGGTACAATCAAGGAAATGATGGAAGCTGAAATGGATGACCATTTGGGGTATTCAAAATCACAACGTTCAGAATCCGATGATTATCGAAACGGTTACAAGTCGAAGCGTGTCAACAGTAGTTATGGCGATGGTATAAAATGCGTTATCATATGGTCGAAACTGTGCAAATATAGTAAGATAGAAGTGATAGAAAATATAGAATAATACAGTAAAGGAATACATTTGAATACGCTAATGAAAAAGAAAAACGAATCCAGAGAACAGTTGAATATCCAGCTCTTTTTGCTATGTATGCTCGCGGCATTGCTCTGTCGCAGATTAGGAAAAATAAGTTCGCTCCGCATTATATGTGGTATGCTGCGGACAATGATCTACGTTGGAGTATATATCGGATGGGGCATCAGTATTTATAAAAGAGTTATTCAGAAATCGGTGCGGAATGTATTGATTTTTATAGCAGAATTGATCATATTCTGGTTTGTTGTGCGCACGACAAAATATTTTTTCACAATGGATAACCAGATCGCGCGTTACTTGTGGTACAGCTATTACATACCGATGTTGTTCATTCCTGTAGCAGTATTGCAGGCAGCATTCTTTCTCGGAAAGTCGGAAGAATATCGGTTGCCTAAATGGTTAAAAGGAGTATATATTCCAACAGCTGTCTTAGTTCTGCTTGTGCTGTCCAATGATTTGCACCAGCTTGTATTTTCTTTTCCGGTAGGGTCTGCGTGGTCAGATAGTCATTACACATACGGATGGGGCTATTATGTGGTGTTGGTTTGGGAAGTAGTCTGCGCTCTAACTGCTTTTGTTCTGATGATTTACAAGTGCAGGCATTCACAGAAAAAGAAATACCTTCCCCTTTTTGGGATCGGCGCTGCAGTTCTCTATGCAGTGCTCTTCATAAGCGGTGTGGCGTGGGTACAGGAAATTGGCGGAGACATTACCGCTGTCTTATGTCTGTTTTTCGTTGGAATACTGGAAAGCTGTGTGCGCTGCGGATTGATCCAGACAAATACTGGGTACGATCAACTGTTTGAAGTCTGTACATTGGGTGCTCAGATTACGGATCAGAATTACAACGTTTGTTATGCGTCTGCGAATGCAATGCCATTATCGAAAAAGACGATGAAGGATGCGGTGGAGAAGGATGTGGTGATCGATAAAAAGACGCGGATCCAGAATCGAACAATTCGTGGCGGTCATGTTCTCTGGCAGGAAGATATGGAAGACATTATTAAGCTTCTTGAGAGAATGGAAGAAAATAGAAAGACGATCGAAGAAAGTAACTGTATCGAGCAGGAAAATTATCAGACGAAGGCAGCCATCAATATGCTGCGTGAGAAAAACCGCTTATTCGACAAACTGCAGACACAGACTGCCAAACAGATCAATCTTTTAAATGAATTGCTCAATCGTTACGAAGAGGAAGAAGAGCTGGAGAAAAGCCGTATCCTTTTAGTGAAAATCAGCCTCATTGGAACATATATAAAAAGACGCGGAAATCTAGAGTTTATCGAAGAAAGATCAAAAGTATCAGACGTCGTCGAGCTGGAAGCCTGTATAGAGGAATCCTTTTCCAGTTTACGATTGTTAGATATTGACTGCGCATGCTCATTCCCGGAAGGGGAGAAAATCTATGTAAGAGATGCTGTTGTTATGTATCAATTTTTTGAAAATGTAGTGGAAAAATGTGTAGACAGCTGCGCTTCGGTGTGGATAAAGCTCCGCAGTCAGAGTGAAGATATTCTATTCTGTATGGAGATCGAAAGCGAGACCGATCTTGCCTGTTTTTCAGAAATGGCACAGTCCTGCACATGCGAAGATGGCATATGGCGATTTGTATTTACAGTGGAAAAGGCAGGTGAATCGTAATGCAGACATTTTTGATGCTGGCAATATTATTAAGTCTCGTGGCGAGTTTGATCTTGCTTCTTGTTTTCCACGATATGAAGATCGACAATCGAAAGTGGCATATGAATATCGCAATCTTCGTATTTTTGTTTCTTCTTGTAAATGCATTGGCCTATTCTTACGAGGCAGAGCGAGGAAAACCAGCTTATTTTCAAATGCCGGATGTCTCACTGTGGATTTGGTGGTGCATCGTCGGTGTGATCGATGGATTGCTTATCTGGGAAGGATTTTGGCTGCATCGTACAAGAAAAGAAAAAATCCGACAGAATTCTATTAAAGAGGCGATGAATGTATTGCCCATTGGAATCTGTTATTTTACAGAAGATGGATATGTGAAACTTTGCAATGAACAGATGTATCGCCTATTTCAAACAATCGCTCACAGAGATTTGCAAAAGCAAGAGGAATTAAAAGAGGCACTGTGCCTGTGTGAGCGTTATGGCGTGAGCCGGATTAACAACAAAGAAATCTACCTTTTTCCTGACGGGAAGGCATGGAGCTATCGGGAAAATGAAGTGACAGACCGGAAAGGAAAGGCTTATACAGAAGCTATTTTCCTGGATATTACAAAAAAATATGAAGAAAAAATAAATCTGACAAAGCAGACCGAACAGTTAAAAGAAATAGCAAAAGAACTCCGCTATCTGTCGGATAATGTGTTAATCTTGACACGTGAACGAGAAGTACTTGCGGCAAAGACAAAGCTTCACGATCAGATGGGAGCCGGACTGACTGCGATCCGACAGAGTCTGACACAGGAGAATGCAGATGATAAAGAGGCGGTGCGCTTATTTCGCCACGCCGTAAATGCAATCTGGAACGACAACCAATATCCGCTGGAAGAAGGCGATTTTGAAAGATTTCTGCAGGATGCAAAGACACTTGGCGTAGAAGTGGTGTGTGTGGGAGATTTGTCGGAGTCAGAGGAACTGGCTAGTATCTGCATCCTTGCAATGCGCGAGTGCCTGACAAATGGCGTCTGCCATGCCGGTGCGACAGAGCTCTCCATCAAGATGCAAAATGAAAATCATCAATACAGCATTTGCATCACAAATAATGGAGCAGCGCCGGATAAAGAGATCGTTCCAAAAGGCGGATTGTATAATATTTCCCGACATGTATTTGACTATGGTGGAGAAATGCGAATACAGTCATTTCCGTACTTTGCGTTGACGATTACATTTCAAGAGGAGAGAGCATGAAACAGGTATTAATTGTAGAGGATCAGAGAATGCCCCGTGAAAATATGGAGAGGGTCATCTCAGAGAGCAATAATTATGAGTTTGCGGCAAGCGTAAATGGGGCGGATGTCGCCCTTGCTATATGTAGAAGACAGCGGATCGACCTTGTGTTGATGGACGTATGCACAGCCGGAAATAAAGATGGGATCGAAGCGGCAGCAGAAATAAAGGCAGAGTTTCCAAATATAAAAATCATTATCGTAACTTCCATGGTGGAAGTCGGATATTTGCAGCGGGCAAGAGAGGCGAAAGTAGACAGCTTCTGGTATAAGGATATTAGCCCTGAACGATTGATTGATGTGATCAATCGGACGATGGACGGGGAAAGTGTATTTCCAGATAAAACACCGAGCGTACAGCTTGGTCTCGCGGATAGTTCAGAATTTACCAATAAAGAGATAGAAGTGCTTCGCTTTGTGTGCGATGGGCTTGAGTACAGCGAGATCGCAGAGCGGATGAACATTTCCGTAAGGACGGTGAAATACCATGTCTCTAATATTTTGTCAAAAACCGGTTATGCCAATAAGACGCGGCTGGCAATCGCAGTGACAAATAAAAACTTTATCATTCCGAGTAGCCCGGAAAAAATTCAATAATATTCGCACTTTGTTCAGAAAATATTTGTTTACATATTGAAATTCTCAGTAAAATAACGAAAACCTGTCCTTGAGTACAGGGTAAAAAACGAATGCATTTGTTATACTTTAACTAGAAAAATCGTGTCGTTTTTAAAAGATATTCTGGAACTTATTAAAAGAAGATAAGAAGGAGGGACAAGTTATGAGGAAATTAAAGTCGAAACGAATAGGTAACTATTTACTGAAGGGATTGCTGCTATGCACCCTGGTTGTAGGTGGCTGGTTCACAACTGATATTGGAGTGAAAGCGGAATCTGTTACGCACTCAGTGGAATTTAAATCTGAAGGATCACAAATAGTACAATTTGAGAGAACAGATGGGCTTGAACAGCATATTGAAGTAACAAATAATACACAGAGGCCGATGAAAGTAACATTTTCGCACAATATTCCTATGCGGAATTACCATACGAAATTATGGATAGGCGGTCATGAAGTTGCCAGCCGTATGGCTACAGCAGTAAAGGATGCAAATGTACTTTATTTATATCCGTGTCAGTGGGTAGAAAAGGCCTGTGAAGTGGAATTTACAAGAAATGCAGCAGCTTATACGGATATTACTATCACCGCAGAATTCATTGATCAAAAAATCGGATTCAAAGAAGACGAGATTGGTCTTACAAAAGATACAGCATATGAGATTCCGTTATCCGGACATCCGTACAGTCTTTATGAAGGTCTGACAGGAACGGGAACAGATGAACGTTGGTACAAGTTTAATGTTGCAGACAAAGCAGTGATTGATCCAAGCTTCCACCTTGTTAACACAGAAAGAGCAACTTATTTCGGACAGAATCGTACGTTCATTCGTGTCTATGACTCTAATAATAATCAAATCTATAGCGAAGGATCCTCACAATACAATGGCAAAGAGGCGTGGGAGCCTGGAGCAAAGGTACTAACGCGTGGAATATATTATGTATGCATATCTACTAGCAAGGGTGCTTATTACCCGGCAATTTTTGATTTTAATCTGAATGGACATAACTATATTTCGGCTGAGAAGATTAAATGTTCTCATCAAGAAGTAAAGAAATCACAGTTAGGAAACATAAAAGTCGTTGCAGAGACGGTACCTGCAAATTCCGATGATAAAATCGTAGAAGTATACGATCATATTTCTGGAAAGACATGGAACTATAACAGCAACAAGGTTGCTCATGGCGAAGTTCCAATCTATAATATTAAAGCTGGTAGACAGAGTTGGCTTACCTTCAAAACAAAGAATGGAAAGACTTATACAACAAATCTTTATGTACCGGTAGAGAAATTAAAAAAACCTACAGTAGTGACTTATCATAATTATGCAAAAGTAACCGTAGGATCCACGAAGATGATGGGGACAAATGCTAGAATTCAGATTTACAAAGGTGGTAAGTGGACAACTGTAAAAACGGTGAAAGATTATAATTGTTATAAAGCAACTATAGTAAAGAATCTGAAGCCGTTGACAACTTATAAGTTCCGTACGCAGGCTTATGCGAATGGAGCAACCGGTACACCGTCTGACGTAGTGACATTGAAGACTGGTTCGGCAGTAAAACCGGCTGTGAAGTCTATTAAGATTGTACAGAAGAAAAAGGTGAAAGTAAGAGGCTGGACATCTCCAGGACACTGGAGTGGAGATTACTGGTACCCACCGATTTACCACAAACCGTACACATGGACAAAATATAAAGTAAAAGTAACATTGAAGAAGAAAGTTCCGAAGATCGGCGGTATGAGGATTGGTGATACATGGATAAAAGGCAATAAGAAAAGCTACACTGTATGGCTGCCAAAGGGAGCACAGACTGGTAAGAAGCTGAACATTTATATGAATACAGGATTAAATAAGAGCAATGGTCAGGGACCGCAGATTAAAAAAGTGATCAGAGCGAAGTAAAACTTCCGAAATAAAACAAATCCCTGGACGGAACAAATGTAAAAATAAAGTAAATACATAGTGAGAAAACGAAAAAACCGACGGTCTTGTGATCGTCGGGTTTAGCTTTCTTCAGGCGCATCTGTCGAAAAATTGTAGTTTAGAATTTTGTCAATGGAGCGGTTTGGAAAACTGGTAACCGTAGCAGTCGCCCTGTTCCTTTAGGTAGAGGGGCGCTTTTTGTATTGCTATAATGCTACGAAAAAAGAGCTAAATGGCATTTGCCGTTTAGCTCAATAATAATATCAACGTCTAAACTACATCTTAGTCAAATCTTCCTGGTCAACAGTTTTCA
This sequence comes from Eubacterium sp. CAG:161, assembly GCF_000432355.1. NCBI lineage: Bacteria > Bacillati > Bacillota > Clostridia > Eubacteriales > Eubacteriaceae > Eubacterium > Eubacterium sp. CAG:161. The sequence continues at coordinate 34,875 of NZ_HF991873.1, read as the reverse complement.
TTCCGTTCTTAACCAATAATGAAGCGACTTTGTCTGTGTATTCGTCCTTAACACGGAATACCATAAGGGCATCGTCTGTGCCTCTTGCAAGGAAGGCATAAACATAATCAACGCTGTATCCGTTGGCAGCAATAACATTCATTGCCTTAGACATTGAACCCGGCTCGTCCGGAAGCTTTACGCCAATGACGTGTGCAAGATTACATACCCAATTATGGTCTCTTAATAAAGTAAGAGTGTTAAAAGAATCGTCTACAATAATACGAATAATACCAAAATCGCTTGAATCAGCAATCTGGAATGCTCGCATGTCTATTTTGTGTTCAGCCAGAAAATTGGTAAAGTTTGCAATGTTACCCGGCTTGTTTTCAACGAACACTGAAATCTGATGAATATACATATAAAAACCTCCTTAAATTTTACGTTTATCTATAACACGGACAGCTTTTCCTTCTGAACGTGTAATTGACTTTGGTTCAACCAATTTAACTTTAGCATAAATGCCAAGCATGCTCTTAAGAGCAGCAACAATTTCTTTCTCCTTGGATTCAATTGAGCTAACTGTATCAGAAAACATTTCAGGTGTCATCTCAACTAAAACTTCCATTGTGTCGCTGTTATTTACACGGTCAACAATAAGCTGGTAGTTAGCAGGCATACCCTGTTTAATAAGAACTTCTTCAACCTGTGAAGGATAAACATTAACACCCTTGATAATAAGCATGTCATCTGAACGTCCCATAAGTCTGTGAATACGTGCGTGAGTTCTGCCACATTTACATTTCTCTCTTGTGATATATGTAATGTCCTTTGTACGATATCTGATAATAGGAAAAGCTTCCTTAGCAAAACTGGTAAATACTACCGTGCCATGCACAAACAAATAAAATCATTAATAAAATCCCCATAAATGAAGGGTTTTAAGGTTCAAAATTCCTGTTCGCACCAAATGAACAAATCGAACAAAATAAGCTTTGTACTCTCCTACTTTTAGGGGTGAGCATTGAAATTTGAATAAACGAAGTAATGTGTTAGTTTATATGTAAGGAAAGGAGTTGATAAAAATTGCAACAGGAAAACATAAAGAATGTGCAGAGAAATGCCTTTCAACTTACAATCAATAACCCTGTTGAATATGGTTATACTCACGAAAAGATAAAAGAAACACTGATTATGAATTTTACCACTTTAAAGTATTTCTGTATGGCTGATGAAATCGGGGGACAGGGTACGTATCATACGCATATCTATGTTGTCTTTTCTTCTAGAGTTCGTTGGTCGAAAGTGAAGAAAAATTTTGATGAAGCACATATTGAAATTGCCAAAGGCTCTGCTCAATCTAATGTTGAATATATTAAGAAAACAGGAAAATGGGCAGAAACAAACAAGGCAGAAACAAGCGTTGAAGGTACTTTTGAGGAATGGGGAGAGATTCCCACACAAAGAGGTAAAAAAGCCGACATGGAAGAACTCTATGAGATGATAAAAAACGGATACTCAAACGCTGAAATTTTGGCTATAAATAATGATTATATCTTGAACATTGACAAACTGGATAAAGTCCGAACTATGCTGTTAACGGAAAAATACAAGAATGAAAGACGATTGGATTTAAAAGTGATATATATCTATGGTGCAACAGGCACTGGCAAAACCCGAGGGGTATTAGACGAACACGGCAATTCCAATGTGTACAGGGTCAGTGACTATTTACATCCTTTTGATGGTTATGGAACGCAGGAAGTAATTGCCTTCGACGAATTTAGGTCGGGTATAAAAATATCTGATATGCTCAACTACTGTGACATATATCCGATTGAACTTCCTGCAAGGTACAGCAATAAATTTGCCTGCTACAGCAGAGTTTACATAATATCTAATTGGAGTTTGGAAATGCAGTATTCAGAGGTACAAAAAAACAGTCCTGAATCTTGGCAGGCATTTCTACGCAGGATTCATGAAGTACACCACTATCATGCAGATGGAACGCTAGACGTATATGATTCTGTTGAAAAATATCTGCATAGGGATGAAGAGTTTCATGTCATATCAGATGAGGAACTGAAACAAATAAAAATTTACAGGCTACGATAATATTTAATATGATTGAAAGGAAGTGCTATTTATGCGAAAAGGCAGTTATTCAGATACAATAGAAAAATATGCAACAGTTCCACAGGCTTGTGATTATTACAAACTTGGAAGAAATACCCTTATGAATTTGCTTGACGGAACAGGAGCAATAAAGCGTTTTGGAAAATCCGTAAGAATCGATATTCCGACAGCAAGCAAAGTTTTAGATACATACATTGATTAAAATTCATAGTTGAATTTTTGCGTGACAAATATTACAATATAGGTGTGACAAAAATAGAAAGGAAGTGAAAAGATAGTGTCACAAAAAGTCGGCAGACCGAAAGCAAGTGCTGACGTAAAAAAGGATATAAGGTTTAGCGTCCGTTTAGATATTAAAACGGAACAGGCATTACAAGAGTATTGCAAGAAAAACAATATAACCAAAGGCGAAGCCATACGACAGGGAATAAACTTGTTATTAGGTAAATAAAAAAGTTAGTCACTCCCCGACCAAAGCGAATGACTAACCCATTGACTTAGTACAAAATAAGAATACTCTGCACTACGAAATAATCTTATCATAGTGTGAGTATTCTTTCAAACTAATTTCAGAAAGGATATAAAACTATGGCAAGAAAAAAGCGAGTAGATTCAAAGGGCAGAGTTTTAAAAGTAGGAGAAAGCCAAAGAAAAGACGGTCTGTATATGTATCGCTTTACGGATGATACAGGCGAGCGACAGACAATATATGCAAATAATATAATTGAATTAAGAGAGCAGGAGCAGGAAATACAAAAGGCGGAAAAAGAAAACAGAGAAGCAATAGAAATGCCAGAGTTTTCTGCACATATAATGCGACATACATTTTGTACAAGATTATGTGAAAATGATTTAAACGTGAAAACAACCCAATCCATAATGGGGCATGCTGATATTAAAACGACAATGAATATCTATACGCATGTTACCGAAGAAAAGAAACAACAGGAGTTGAGCAAATTAAATAATATAAAAATCTCATAATTTGGGAGATACAAACCTAGTTTTCTACTACACCAATTACTACACCAATCGAAAGACATATCACGAACAATGATAAAAACAAGAATAGAGAAATCCCATTAAAACAAAGGGAGTGCAGACAGTAATAATATTTATAAAGGCTACTATAAAATATGAAGTGGGAATAAAAATATAGTTAAAAATCGAATTGATATAGAATAAAATGTTAATTTTAATATTTGCAAAAAAGATGAAAAAGTAAAAAATATTTGACTTCATATAAAAATAAATGTAAAATGGGAGGAATGTTTACATTGGAAAAATGTAGAAAAAATTGAAAGGAATGGAGGTTATCTATATGAAACATCATTTAAAACAAGTGTTGGCAATTCTGATTATAACAGTTTTGTCAACAACGGTTGTGTTTGCGGATACAAAGATTCGTAAAACAACATACTCTATGAGTGCGGGGGTTTATAGTAAGTCAATGAACATAAAAAAGAAAGGCAAATTAAAGGTAGGTATGCAACCTAATTGTGTCAGAAGTTATGATTGTCCAATTGATATTTATGTTGAACAAAAACGTTGGTATGGTTGGGGGGGCGCTGACATTTCGTCCAAGAGTGTTAATAGTCACGAGTTTAAAACAGTAACATTTACGACAAAAGAAAAGGCTACCTACAGGGTATATTTGTCATCTCCGTATAGATATCATGTGGAGGGAACAGTTACATTTACATGGGATGCTCCATAGGCATGGAGGTCTAAATGATAGTAATTGATTTACATTTAGAAATTTTTGCCCTATTATATATATTAATACTGTGTATTACATTATTAATATATAAACTGAAAAAGAAAAACAAGTATAACATATATGGTTTGATTTTGTTTGAATTATATATTTTATGTTTAGTTAAGGTTGTATACACACCAGTTAGAATCGTGTTTAATAGGGCAATGAGTGATGATATGGTGGAAAAGATGAAAATGAATTACGCAAATTTCGTACCATTTAGGACCATTACGGGAGTCGGAAGCGTGCATAATTTTGCTGTACAGGTGGGAGGAAACATTCTCTTATTGATGCCTTTAGTATTTTTTTTGTATTATGTTTTTTTTATAAAATCTTACAGAAAATGCATTGTTTATTGCTTTATGGCTATTGTTTTTATAGAAATAACACAGTATATTATAGATATAATCACAAAATTTCCTAATAAAGTATGTGATGTGGATGATGTTATTTTGAATTTTATAGGAATAATATTATCGATATTGATTATTCATCTGTTAAATAATACAAAAATAGAGAAAGGTATTGCAAAATTTTTTGATAAATAATGAGGCTATTTATAGCCTCATTATTTATATATCAACATTATGGTTAAAATTTTTTTTAAAACATTAATAAAAAATAATATATTATTTAGAACATTACTGACATTTCAACTAATATGCATTTTTTGTATATATTTTATTTCCTGTTATTATTGGGGAGAATATACAATAGAAAATGTGATAAATATAAATATTCAAATTGTACTGATTCTTTTTGCAGTAGGCTATCTGATATTTTTTGGGGAATATACAGGAAGAAATTGTAATTTATTTAAAATATTTTACAAATATGGTGCAGGAAAGAAAAAAATTATATTATGCTATTACATTTTTGAATTGATGTTTTTTCTGTTAGCTTATTTAGGAACGGCTGTTGGAATATTGCTGATTTCCAGAGGGTGGTTCATATCAATTAGTCAGGTTATTAAATTTGTGATTTATGAGTTGCCTGTTTTTTGGGGGATTTATTCACTGGCATTTGGTTTGGTAATAAGTGTGTTTGGGGCAGTAGAAATTAAGGAGAAAAAAAGTGACACTTTTTTTAAAAACATTACAGGTAAACGGAAAATATAAAATTCTGTTTATAATACAGATAATAATATTTGTGCTATTTATCAAGGGAGAAGTATTTGATCTTTGGGAACAAAAAAATATAAATGAAAGCATACGCTATGATAGTGATATGTACTATATATCAAACTGTGTTAATGAATCACAGGATGTAAATACATTGACAAAGAAATGCAGGGATATTCAGGGTAGGTACGGAATTGAGGTAGGTTATGAATTACAGGGAAATGCACAGCTAAATGGGGAGTATGTAACTGTGATATATGTTAATGATACCATGGAAAAAATCCGGTATAAGCTGAAATATGGAATGTGGTTTGAAGGGAAAAAGAAACAGCAGTTTATTTTAGGCTATGATTGGAATCGCAAATATAAAATAGGAGATATAATAAAAATAACATTAAGTACAGGCACACAGGTTAAAGGCAAGGTGAGTGGAATATTAAAAAAGGATTTTGTATTTGCAAAACTTAATTCAGGTGGAAAACAAATGGACTATCAGCTGATGTTAGAGAAAATGGATAATAATTGCCTTATTACAAATAGTAAAGAGATGGCTAAAAGTATTACGGGAAAGGTTTCAATTATATCTTTAATTGCAAAGGGAAATGAACAGGATATAAGGAAAGCCTTTTCAAATTATGATATAACATCCTTTGAAGAGGTGAAAAGGAACTCAAGCAATGAAATGAGAGAAAAACTTAGTACATCAGGCATATACATATTAATGTTTGGGGTATTAATCATTAATAGCTTTGTTCTAATATCGGCAATGATTTATAACTTAAATCTGGAAATATATAAAGTGTTTTATGCATTGGGAATGTCTAAGAAAAAAATATTTGCATTATGTATGTTAGATATGCTTTTACAGTGCATAGTTGCCTTTGGAATAGTTTTTATAATAGAGATTTTGTGCAACAGTAGAAATAATGGAGAAGTTCAAAAAATACTATACAGTGAAAGCAGCTATATAATAATTGGCTCATTGTTTGCAATAATTATGGGACTACAGGGAATTTATACCATGTTAATGTTGCATAAAATAAAGTAGATTTTATTAAGGAAAAGAAAATGAAGATTGAAATACACAATATGTATAAAAAATATCAGGTGGATTATTTTAGGAGTAAACAAATTTTTAGTGATTATTCTCTGAAATTGGATAGTGAGAAGATTAACTTTATTGTAGGTGATTCCGGAACAGGAAAGACAACGTTATTGAATATAATCGGACTTGTGGAAAAAATGGACAGGGGAGTTTATTATTTTGACGGAAGTCCCATTAAATATAAAAATAAAAAAGAAATATTAAAATATAGAAATTCCAGAATAGGATATGTACATCAGGAAGCTATGTTAATATCTAAGCTATCTGTATTAGACAATGTGTTATTGCCCATATATATTGGTGGAAAGGTGAATGGCAACGCCTATACCAAGGCTTTCGGACTACTGGAAAGACTGGGAATTGGCAACTTAAAAAATGTTATTGTGGAAAAATTGTCTGGTGGAGAAAAGCAAAGAGTTGAAATGGCAAGGGCACTTATAAATAATCCGGATGTTATTATTGCAGATGAACCAACGGCTTCATTAGATGCTGATAATGCCCGGATAATCATGAGAGAATTAAGGCAGATAAAGACAGAAAACAATTCAATGGTGGTTGTGGCAACTCATGATAATAGAATATTGTCACCTAAGGACAATATTCTATCACTAGAAAGCGATGTGAATATACGTTAACCACCTCACTTAACTGCCCCGCATCCGCTTTTTTTGTGGATAACATAGGCGAACAAGGCGGTAATAAGTTCTGTGACACCGAAACTTGCCCAAACTCCGTAAGTACCATAGAAGTGATTTAATATGAAAGCAAGTCCTAACATAACTACAATGTATCTCAACATTGAAATAACAAGGGAAGAAAATCCCTTTCCCAAAGCTTCTAAGGAACCGGATACCGTGATAGACAGGGAAGAAACAATAAATCCTGCACTAATAAAGCGAAGAGCGGTACAACCGATTTCAATGGTGGCTTCATTGTCGGAGAATAGTCCAATAAGATACTGAGGAATCCACAGGCAAAGGACGGTTCCAAGAGCCATAACGGCAATGATTATGCTAAGAGCTGTTTTAAAAATCTTTTGGACACGTACCTTTTCACCGGCACCATAATTATAGGATATGAGAGGGCGCATTCCCTGCACCACACCATTTGCCGTAAGGTACAAAAACGTCTGAAGCTTGTAGTAGGCACCTAAAACTAAAACATAACTGCCTGAGTAGACTGCAAGAATCCTGTTAAGAACAGATACCTGAAGTGAAGGCAGAGCCAAGTTAAGAGTTGCCGGAAATCCCACAACATATAATCTTTTTAATAATGTTAAATCAAATCCCATATCAGAAATTCTGATTTTAACAGGCATAGGTCTTAAAAAATAAACCAAAACATATCCTAAAAGGGTGGCAATCTGACCTATTACAGTGGCAATAGCCGCACCTTCAATCCCGAGTTTTGGGAAAAATCCAATTCCAAATATAAAAAATGGATCCAAAATAATATTAGCAACACACCCAATCATCATGCATACCATTGAAACCTTCATACGCCCAACAGCCTGAAAAATTTTTTCAAAGCTAATAGACACGGATATAGGTACGGAAAAAGCAAAAACAATGTGGGAATAAGTAAGTCCCTGAGAAATTACTCCTGCATCTTCCGTAAAAAGCCCAAGATAGCCGGGCATTATGGAAATACAGATAATAGTTAAAAGTATTCCGTGAATAAAATTGCACAGCATTCCAAGAGATGTGGCACGGTTAGCCATATGCTTATCATCAGCCCCAAGAAAAAAAGCCACCATGGCATTAATTCCAATACCAAAGCCAACAGTTACTGCGGTCACTATGTTTTGTATAGGATAAACCAGTGACAAAGCAGTCATTGCGCTTTCGCTGATACTGGCAACAAAATAACTGTCTACTATATTATATAAGGCATTTACCAGCATAGATATAGTCATAGGCAAAGCCATGGATAAAACCAGTGGAAAAATCGGCTTTTCCTTCATAAAAGTCTGATTCATTATAATTCTCCTTTTTTGACAATATAAAAGCCACACAACTTGTATTAAGCTGTGTGGCGAAAATAAAACCTAAGTCTTAAAAAAATCCACTCCATAACAATGGTTTTAAATGATTATAAGTAAAAAATAGGATATTGTCAATAAACACGGTTTGAAGTAAAAAGATCATAGTGCTATAATTCATAAGGCAAAAGCATTTAAAGGAGAAATAAATGGAAATATATATTGTAAGACATGGTGAAACCCTTTGGAATAAATCAAAACGTCTTCAGGGAAACAGGAATATTGATTTAAGTGAAGTAGGACGAAATGAGGCAAGAGAAAGGGGAAAACAGCTTGAAAATGTGGATTTTGATGTAATTTACAGTTCACCTCTTAACCGTGCATACGAAACAGCATGCATTATTAAGGGAGAGCGTAATATACCTATTATAAAGGATGATAGATTAAGGGAAATTAATTTCGGAATAAATGAAGGAATGCAGGCAGACCAGCTAAAAAAGGACAAAAGCAACTCTTTTTGTAAGTTTTTTGATGATCCGGGGCATTACATTCCACCTGAAAACGGGGAATCCTTTGAGGAAGTGTGTCATAGAACAAAGGAGTTTATGAAACAGGTTATTGAGCCACAAAGAAACAAGCTAAACAGAGTGCTGATTGCAGGACATGGGGCAATGAATAAAGGCATTATGTGCTACGTGTTAAATCACGGCATTGATGAATATTGGTCAGGGGGGCTACAGAAAAACTGTGGGGTAATTATGCTAAATTTGGATGATAATGGATATAAACAAATAGGGGAGATATAAAATTGTTAAAATTCTATGAAATATAGGGTAAATTACTGGTGGTATTTGTCACCGGTGATATAATGATAATGTTGAATAGAAAGACTAACAAAAGCCTTGAAATTTATTTGAAAGGATGGACGGAAAATGCGAGCAAAAGCGTTAATTTTAGGTATGGTTTTAACATTGTGTGTATCTGCTGATACACCGGCAGCTGATTTAAGAGCAATAAATATACAAAATAATATTGAAACCATAGGAAATAATATCAGCGTATTAAATAAAGATTTAAATGTTACAAAGCTTCAAAAGAAGACGGTTAAGAAAAAGAATAAAAAGAAAACCAAATTATCTGAAATTGATAAATATAAAAAGAAAATATTTGATATGGGTGTAGTTGATTTAAGTGACAACGACGATGAGTGTGCCAAAATCTACAAAACAAAAGATAAAAAGTCAAAAGTTATCGGTTATCTGCCGGATAAAGGAATAATGAAGGTTGTTGAGCAGGACGGTAAGAAATATAAAATAAAGTCAGGAAAAATTACCGGATATGTGTCTGTTAAAGATGTTGTGGTAGACAGCGATGTGGAGACGGTTTTATTAGATGACAATTTAATAGAGGCGAAATTTACAAAAGATGTGGCGTTAAAAAGTGAAGCTAAAGGAAAAGATGTGGCTGTAGGCATGGGATATTCAGGACGTTCATATCCGGTTATCGGATTTAGCAATAATAAAAAATATCTCAGGGTTCAAAGGACGGAATCCATAACAGGATGGGTGCCGGTTTCTTCCGTAGCCATTGATATTGTGGCAGAGTCGGCAATGACAAAGTCAGAATATGAAGATTATAAAGAAGAACAGGAGTTAGAGTATCAGGCTCAGCTTCAAAGTGTAATAAATGTAGGTTCTTTTAGCGGAAGTGATGAACTTACCAACAGCATTATTTCACTTTTGGCACAAAATGAGTCGGGAAACTATATGGCAGCCAGAAATGGTCTGACTCAGTTTAAAGGAGAAAAGACCATTACAGTAGGGGCATGGCAGTGGTATGGGGAAAGAGCCCATAATCTGCTTAAAAGAATATGTGCCACTAATGTAGAGGAGGCGAGAGATATAATTAACAACTCCTTTACCGGCTCTAAAAAGAAGCAAAAGGAAAAGGCTGATAAGTTATACTCGGATATTTTGTCAGGGGATAGCTGGGAAAATGGTGCCAGAAGCTTTAGTGAGGAAGAATTAGTGGCAGTGAAGGCACTTTTAGGCAGCAGTTTTGGCATAGAAGTACAAAAATCACAGGTTCAGTCAGATGTGGCAGTAAGAATAAATGTTGCCCGCAGTGAATATGGACTTACCAACAGCCGGTTAATTGCCTATTTCTGCGATTTGTTCTGGCAAAATCCTAAAAACGCAAGAGCCATAACTGATGAGTGTATAAAGCATTATGAGGGAAAGGCAAAATTTAATAATGCAAAGGATGCTTTAAAATATATGCATGAAACAGCAATGAAAAATAGTGTTATGGGACAGTTTACCCAAAGAAGAACGTTTACATATTCCTTTTGCAAAACAATGTCTAAGTAGGGAATAAATGTACAAAAAAGAAAACTAAATTTGTGCAAAACAACGAAAATAAAAAAGTTTTGTTCCGAAATGCTTTTTCACACGTTGGTATATATAGAGAGATTTATATATAGTGTACTATATATGCCAAAAAAGTTCTCTTAAGAAAAATAAGTGAGGTGTAAAGAGATGAAGGATATGATTTCAGAGGAATTACTTAAAGAAGCAATAGCAGTGTATATGCAGAAAAAAGGGGAAATAATTCTAAGGAAAATGGAAGAAAAAAATAACGGAAAAGACAAGACAAAAGTGGAAAGCTAAATATTTGATGTGAAAATTAGTTTTAGGATATGTTTAGTATTTACGGTGATGTAAGTACTAAACATCATCCTCTTCTATAACGTAAAAATCCAAATAATCAAAATCTATAGTTTCAACAAAACTGTCAGAATAAAACCTTGTGCGGGCGATACGTTTAAATTCATTAATATTTGTATCCAGCCAGATAGGATTGCTTAAATCAAATTCCTCACAAACCTGCTCCAGTGCCATAAACACTTTGTGAGTTCTTGTTTCGTTAGGAATATCCAGTTCTATTGTGGTGCTTTTAAGCATTTTGTTACTTTTAAAGGTTCTTGCCCAAACTCTAAACATAAATAATCTCCGTTCATAATCTTAATTTACAGCATTATTTTAAGACAAAAACATAAAAAAGTAAATTAGAAAAGGGATAAGTTGCACTTGCAAAACTATATGCTTTTATTATTTACGGAAAAATGGTATACTAAGAGGCATTAAGAGACGTAAAATATATTACAAATATCTTAAAAAATATTGTAAACTGCGTTAAACAGGCGTGATGGAGCGATATATGGATAAGGAAACCATGAAAGAGAAAAGAAAAGGATTACGACTGAAGGGTCAGATGAAGCAATACCTTAAGTGGCCGGCTTATTACAATGCATTTTGGTTAATTATTACTGTGGTAATGTTTGCAGTGGATATTAAAGCCGGAATTTTTATGGCATTAGCCGAGGGTGTATATTTAGTTTTAACGGTTATTGCATATTTAGGATTTAAACCTAATATAACGAAAATGCTGGTGGAATTTGGGGCTGATTACAGTCAGGTTCAAAGGCATATGCTTCGTGAAATGGAAATTCCCTATAGTCTTTTAGACATGGATGGAAAGATTTTATGGACTAATATTGAGATGGAAAATATTTTTAAGGGAAAAGATGTAAGAAGCAAATCTGCAATGGCACTTTTTGAAAGCTTTAAACCGGAATATTTAGAGTTTGACGAAAGTGGAAGAAATGAATTTGACGTGGAAATGGAACAGGGAGAATACAGAGTAGTTCTTAAGCTGTTTGATATGAGAAACAGTGAGGAAAGTCCTCTTGCGGCTTTGTCTGAAAGTAGCGGAACCCTTATTTCCATGTATATGTTTGATGAAACCCACGTAAGACAGCTGACTAAGGAAAACAGGGAAGAACGTTTAGTTACAGGACATATATATATTGATAATTACGACGAGGTGCTTCAAAGTATTGAGGCAACAAGAAGAACACTTTTGGTTGCTCTTATTGACAGAAAAATTAATAAATATTTTGCCCAGTATGACGGAATTGTGCGAAAACTGGAAAACGATAAGTATTTCGTTATTTTCAAGACAAAGTATATAAGTAAAATGCAGACAAATAAATTTTCAGTATTAGACGAGGTTAAGACGGTTAATATTGGAAACGGGCTTCCAATTACCATAAGTATTGGTATAGGTATGGGAAGCAGTACATTGGTTGAAAATTATGACCTGGCAGGAACTGCCATTGACATGGCATTAGGTCGTGGCGGCGACC
>NZ_HF991873.1:18671-22561 GCF_000432355.1 Eubacterium sp. CAG:161 | reverse complement strand
GGTATTGAAGGATGGCAACAAGGTTTATTATTACGGTGGAAAAACAAAGTCCGTTGAAAAAAATACAAAGGTTAAATCAAGAGTTAAGGCAACAGCCTTTCGTGATTTAATTGAAACAAAGGAAACCATATACATTATGGGACACCACATTGGGGACAATGATTCCTTTGGAGCATCTATTGGATTTTACAGAATTGCAAAAACCATAGGAAAAGATGCCCACATTGTATTAGGTGAGGTAAGCAGCAGTGTTGTTCCGCTAGTAGAAGCTTTTAAGGAAATGGAAATATACGACGAGGATATGTTTATTACAGGTCAGGAAGCAGCCCTTAAAATGACTAAAAATGATGCCTTAATTGTGGTGGATGTAAGCAGGGCAAATTATACGGAATATCCTGAATTGGTAAGACGTTCCCAGTGTCTTTTGGTATTTGACCATCACAGACAAAGTACGGACGTTATTGACAATGCACAGTTATCTTATATTGAATTATCATCATCTTCTACATGTGAAATGGTTGTAGAGATTATGCAATATATTAATGAAACAGTTAAGCTTACCAAGCTAGAGGCAGAAGCAATTTACGGCGGTATTATGATTGATACCAACAATTTCATAAACAGAACCGGTGTAAGAACTTTTGAGGCAGCAGCTTATTTAAAGAAAAATGGAGCCGACATTACAAAGGTTCGCAGAATGTTCAGAGATGATTTAAATGATTATAAGGCAAAAGCCAAAGCCATTGAAAATACGGAAGTATTTATGGATGAATATGCCATATCCGTATGTAACGCACAGGATGTATCTTCGCCTACTGTCGTTGGAGCTCAGACAGCAAATGAACTTTTAAATATAAAGGATATAAAAGCATCCTTTGTGTTTACTCCTTATGGAGACCAGATATATATTAGCGCCCGTTCCGTAGATAAAGTAAACGTACAGGTTATTATGGAAGAATTTGGCGGTGGCGGACATATGAACTTAGCAGGAGCCCAGGTTAAGGATAGCAGCGTAGAGGAAGTCATTGAACATTTAAAAGATATTATAGAAAGAAAATTAGAGGAGGGTGACATATAATGAAAGTTATTTTATTAGAAGATGTTAAAACTCTTGGTAAAAAGGGTCAGATAGTAGAAGTAAACGACGGTTATGCCAGAAATTTTATTTTAAAGAAAAATTTAGGACTTGAAGCTACAGGGAAGAATCTTAACGATTTAAAGCTTCATAAACAGAACGAAGAAAAGGTAGCAAAGGAAAAATTAGAGGCAGCTAAAGCTTTAGCTGAAGACCTTAAAAATAAGTCCATTATCGTAAGAATCCAGGCAGGAGTTGAAGGAAAGGTATTTGGTTCAATTTCCAGCAAGGAAATCGCCCTTGAAGCAAAGAAACAGCTTAACATGGACATTGATAAGAAAAAAATTGTTATTCCTGATGCTATTAAGTCTCTTGGAACATACAATGTAAACATTAAGCTTCACAAGGATGTTACAGGTACTTTGGCAGTTAAAGTAGTGGCAAAATAAATTAGATTACATGCAGAGGTAAAATTAATGGAAGAGGCAGTTGTTAAAAGGATAATGCCCCACAGCAATGAGGCGGAGCAGGCTGTAATCGGCTCTATGATTATGGATTCGGAGGCTATCCCCATTGCAATGGAAAAACTCTCTGATGCAGATTTCTACAATAAACAATACGGTTCATTGTTTAAGGCAATGGTTGAAATTTTTAATGAAGGAAAAGAATGTGACCTTGTAACTATCAAAAATAAGTTAGAGGAAATGGAGGTTCCTTCAGAGGTAATAAGTATTGACTTTATCAGAAATATTCTTGATATGGTTCCTACATCAGCTAATATCAGACAATATGCTGAGATTGTCTATGAGAAAGCCGTTATGAGAAATTTAATCAGGGCAAATGAAAAAATAGCAAATACGTGTTATGCAGGAAATAAACCTCTTGATGCCATATTAGAAGAGACGGAAAGAGATATTTTTTCACTGTTACAGACAGGTAATACCGGGGATTATGTGCCGGTAAGACAGATAGTATTAAATGTTTTTGACAAGATAGAACAGGCAGCCCAGACCAAGGGCACCATTACAGGTATTGAAACCGGTTTCAGGAAACTTGATACACAGCTATCCGGTTTGCAGCCGTCAGACTTAATTCTAATTGCAGCCCGTCCGTCAGTAGGTAAAACGGCGTTTGTGTTAAATGTAACGGAAACAGTTGCTGTTAAGCACAATATTCCTGTAGCCATTTTTAGTTTGGAAATGTCCAGCGAGCAGCTTATTAACCGTATTCTTTCCCAGAATTCGATGGTTAGCTCTCAGAAAATACGTATTGGTGATTTAAGTGATAATGAGTGGGCTAACATAGTTGAGTCTGCTAATATTATTGGAAATTCTAATATTATTATAGATGATACACCGGGTATCAGTATTGGTGAGATGCGTTCAAAGTGCAGAAAGTTCAAGCTGGAAAAAGACATACAGTTGGTTATAGTGGACTACCTGCAGTTAATGACTACTAATACACCTCACGGAAGCCGTGAGCAGGAAATTGCGGAAATTTCAAGAACTCTTAAAGGTATTGCAAGAGAGTTAAATGTGCCGGTTATTGCACTGTCGCAGCTTAACCGTGCATCTGAAACCCGTGAAGACAGAAAACCTATTATGGCTGACCTACGTGAATCCGGTTCTATTGAGCAGGATGCCGACGTTGTAATGCTTATGTCAAGATATTATGATAAGGAAAAGAAGGAAGAAGACAGAAATAGGATTATTTTAAATGTTGCTAAACAAAGAAACGGCCCTGTAGGTGAGGTTCAGTTAGTCTGGTTACCACAGTTTACAAAATTTGAGGACGCTGAACAGGCAGAAGAGCAAATTTAATGTATTTAGGGGACTATTTATAGAAATCATTGGGAGTTGTACTGTAGCAAATTATAATTGTTATAGTACAACTTTTTTGGTTATGTTTAAACATTTATTAAAAAAATTCACCGGAAAAATAAAAGGCTAGTGAAAAATTGACACGAATTGACTTTTAAGATACAATGAAAAAACCTTACGCATATTCAGTATTAAGTAACAAAGTTTAATGAAGTTTCAGATGCAGGAATTTGGTAGGGATTATGTTAATTTGTCGTGGATGAAATATTATTTTAACTATGAAAAATTCAGGAAATTATAAGTTGAAAGAGGAGATTACGAGGTTAAATATATGAAAAAGGGATTAAAATATTTTGTGGTTATATTGACAGTTTTATCAATCTGTTCTGTAAATGTTAAAGCGGCAAATGTAGATGGTTATATTTGTAAGAAAATTAGTGTATCCGGTAAATACTCTGATACGAACAATAAGAATAGTTATAAGAAAATTATAAGATCATATAAAGATTTGGTAAAATTAAAAAAATACATAAAGAAAAATTATAATAATCCTAAAAAATATATAAAAAAACTCAATAAATACAAAAAATCATATTTTAAGAAGAAGGCATTGATTTTCGCAACAGAAAATATTGACTTAAATTTTTTTAGTTATAAACTTCTTTCTATAACTAAAAAAGACAAAAAGGTCACTTTAAATGTTGAAAAAAGAGATTTGTTGGAAGAGGGACAATATAAAACTGCCGTGGTCATATATGGAGCAAACACATATATTATTGAATCAAAGAAATCAAAATTAAAAAACGTTAAGAAAGTGAAAGTAACGTATGATTTTGTAAGGAACAGTGAAGAATAGATATGTTTTATGAAAAATATCTCTAAGGTCAGTGGCATTGGCTTTAAGCTCCTTTTTTCTGCCCTCCTCGACACTACCGCAAAAGGTTACAATATTTGCGGTAATGAACGTATTGAAGGGGGAATATAATGGATTTATA
>NZ_HF991873.1:12675-18664 GCF_000432355.1 Eubacterium sp. CAG:161 | reverse complement strand
GGGAATATAATGGATTTATAATTTATTTGTGTTTAATAAAAAGTATGCAATTTGCCCGCAAAATTGCTGGAATGAATCTTTAGGGCAGACAGCATGGAAAATGTTTAATTTTATTTTTTAGGAGGATGAGATGGGGGAAAAGAGATATATTATATCGGATGCATCTAAAATGCTGGGAGTAGAATCTCATGTTTTAAGATATTGGGAGGAAGAACTTAATGTGTCAATTCCAAGAAACGAAATGGGGCATCGCTATTATACGGAAAATCATATTAATTTATTAAAAAACGTTAGAGATTTAAAGAATCAGGGTTATAGCTTAAGAACCATTAAAATGATGCTTACCGACCCGGACAGGCAGGATGGAAACAAGGGAATGATAATGACACCGGCAATGCAGCAAAACAGAAGGCTGGAGGTTTCAGAGCCTTCAGGAAGTAAAATGGAGCAGTTTCAGGAAATAATGGACAAGGTAGTAGCTAAGGCAATGAAACAGCAGACGGCACAACTGGGAAAGGAAGTAAGCGGTCACGTAAGCGAAACTGTTTTAAAGGAAATGAATTATCTTATGCGGATTCAGGACGAAAAAGAAGAAGAGCGTTATAAAAAATTAGACGAAGTTATGCGCTCAAGACAGCAAATGAGCAGACGGGAAAGAAAGAAGAAATTAAAGGCAGAAAAGCTTTTGCTTAAGAAAAGTGATAAGAGTAAGAAAAAGCAATTAAAAACAGTAATGGAAAGTCAGAAAAAAACAGGTTCAGGAAAAGAAAAAAAGCCGGGATTTTTTTTCGGGTCAAAGGAAAAGAAAAACAGGGTACATATTGGAGAAAAGACAAATCCTGTTACAACCCAGTAAGGATAGTAAAAAAACTTGTAAACGCATCTGTGATGCGGGGGCAGGGAAAAAAATAAGCAGTTGCAATACGATAATCGTTTTGCAACTGCTTGTTTTTAAATTAAGCGTCTAATTCGATTGATCCTGTTGGGCAAGCACCTGTGCATGCTCCACATTCGATACATGAATCAGCATCTATAACGAATACTCCGTCAGCTTCTGATATAGCGCCAACTGGGCAAGCGCCTGCACATGCACCACAACCGACACAACCGTCGTTAATTTTGTAAGCCATTTTGTAAGCCTCCTTTGAATAAGATTATAGCAATATAATAATACAATTTATGACTTATTGCAACATCATAATATTTAACAAATTTAGCATTTTAATATAAATTTTTCACTATATAATAAAATGATGAAGAAAAATAATAGTGTTAAAAACACTAAATAAAATAAGGCAAAAAATCGAAAAACGTCAAGGTGGGTAATATATGGCACCGACTAGTGGTTCAACTTACAAGAATCAGGTGCCATAAAGGAACTTTTCTTGTTTTAGTGCGGGGGTTATGATAATAGAGTATTCACGGAATGTAAGTGAATATGACTGAAAAATAATGTCTATGAAAGAGAAAGGTTTGAAAAATGAAAAAATTTAAAGTGCTTATTGCAGATGCACAAAATGAAGTAAGAAGACAGTTAGTTAAAGCTTTGAAGGATGATCAAAGTATTGAAATTGTAGGTGAAACTGACAATGGAAGGGAAGCGTATGAGTTGTACACTGACTATAATCCGGACATAGTTCTGTTTGAATTATTGTTGCCGGTGTACGATGGGTACACGTTATTGGAAAAAATGCAGCAGTCAGCTAAAAATTCTAAAACAATGTATATTATTATTACATCCATAAATAAGGATATATTAATTAGTGAGGCTTTAAACAGGGGTGTTAATTATGTAATAATGAAACCTTTTGATTGCAATATTATGGCTGAAAAGATTAAAAAGGTTTATTTGAGGATGAATGAAATCTTAAAAGAAAATAAAAGCATGCCGGATTATAATACGGACGATTTATCAATATGTGCCAAATCAGGTACGATTCCACAAATGGATACAATTATATCAAATAAATTAAATGAAATAGGCGTCCCTGCAAGACTTAAGGGATACAGATATATGATTACCGCTGTTAAGGAGGTAATAAGTAATGAAGATGCATTAGAAGGTGTTACAAAGGTTTTATATCCTGATGTTGCCAAAAAACATAATTCAACGCCACAAAGGGTGGAGAAGGCCATACGTCATGCCATAGAGGTGGCATGGTCAGTAGAGGATGCATATAATAATGGAAGCAAAGACAAATATAGTGTACGCTATAAGAAAGGCAGACCTACAAATTCTGAATTTATTGCACAAATAAGCCGGGAAATACGTCAGTCTGCATAAAACTGACAGCTCCCCGGCAAAATAAAATTCTATAGGGTTTTAGATTTGGCATGTTTTATGGAAAAAACAAATTCCGTACCAACTCCCTCGGTACTGATAACGTCTATGTTTTCATTATGGGCACGCATAATTTCCTTTACAATGGAAAGACCAATACCGGAACCGGTTTTGTCACGGCCACGGGATAAGTCGGTTTTGTAAAAACGCTGCCATATTTTATCAATGCTGCCGCTGGGAATACCCATACCAAAATCCTTTACGGAGCAGTATTGCTTATCCCCTTTATTATATAGACGAATAACAATTTTAGAGGAAGGGTTACTAAATTTAATGGCATTATCTAAAAGATTATATAAAACCTGTTCTATTTTTCCTTTATCTGCATACACGTTGTAGTGCTTTGGAGGAAACTGGATAATCAGTTCAATATTTTTCTTTTCGCAACTGCCCTGGAAAGTTTCTACAGTAGAAGCAATCACACTTTCCATATTAAACTCTTCTAAGAAAAGTTCAGGGCCGGTAGTATTCCAGCTGTTAAGTTCACGAAGCCCGGTAGTTAATTTCTCCAGGCGGTTTGCTTCAGAAAGAACAATTGACAAATATTTCTTATGGTCTTCAGGAGGAATGGTTCCATCCATCATAGCCTCAATATACCCTTTTATGGAAGTAAGAGGTGAGCGGAAGTCATGAGAAATATTGGAAATAAAGGTTTTCTGATATTCCCTTGAATTATTTAATTGCTTTGACATATACTTAAGTGAACTTGCCACGTCGCCAATTTCGTCATCATTGCTAACCATAAGGCCGTCATAACTGAAATTACCCTGGGCATATTCCATTGCCGCCAATCTTATTTGCTTAAGCGGTAAATAAATAAACCACATAAAGTTAAAAAAGATAATCAGGGACAAAGCCAGAATAATGGCATAAGTCAGGTAAAAAACATGAGTTACGTCATAACTGCTTTGTTTAATAATGGATGTAGGCATATGAACCACTACATATCCGAATACGGTATTATTTTTTCTTATGGCCTGAACAACACTTAAAGTATCTGTTTTATACATGTTGTAAAATTTGTTTATTTTATAGCTTTTTCCGGTATATTCATTTGGGTCAAAATTTTTAATTACAATATTGGCATCATCGTTAGTAAGAGCTTTTGTGTCATCAGTGGTGTAAACAAGTTTATTGTCCTTATCTAACAGCAAAAGATTACAGTCTAAAACCTTATTAAAATCACTAAAGAAATTGTCCGGATTGTCGATATCATACATAGAATCGCCAATGGCGTTTTGGACATTATCCACCACAATGGAAGCGTAGGACTGTAACTCCGACGCATCGTTAGTAAGCAAATGATTGTAAATAAGGTTTGTTGACCAATAGGTAATTAATAAAAAACCAAGTACCGCAAAAGAAAAATACCCAACAAAAAACTTAGTTAAAATTGAATTCCTCATTGTACGCTCCGATTATTTATGTACCTCAAATCTGTAACCAACGCTCCATACAGTTCCAATTGACCACTCATCTGTGTCGGCAATTTTTTCACGGATACGCTTAATGTGAACGTCTACGGTTCTTGTGTCACCGGCGTATTCATAGCCCCAGATATGGTCAAGAAGCTGTTCTCTTGTAAATACCTGATTTGGTGAAGAAGCAAGGAAATACAAAAGTTCGATTTCCCTAGGAGTCATTTCCACAGGTTTTCCTTTATAAATAACCTCATAGTTTGAAAGATTAATAATCAAATCCTTGTATTCAACACGCTTTTCAGAAGGAGAAACAGCAGGCTGTGGAGCCGCAGTATATCTTCTTAAAACAGCCTTAACCCTTGCCACTAATTCCTTTGAATCAAAAGGCTTTATCATGTAATCATCTGCTCCAAGCTCAAGACCTAAAACCTTATCAAAAACTTCTGTTTTAGCAGAAAGCATAATAATAGGAGTTTTTGAAGTTTTTCGTATTTCACGACAAACCTCATATCCGTCTATTCCCGGAAGCATTAAGTCAAGAAGCACCAGGTCAGGTTTGTAGTCCCTGAAAGCCACCAGTGCAGAATTACCGTCATGCTCAATTCGTGTGTCAAAGCACTCCTTTGTTAAATAAAGAGATACTAAGTTTGCGATGTTTTCATCATCATCAACAATTAAAATTTTCTGTTTGCCAGCCATTTGTTATCCTCCCTTTGAAATCGCAGTAAACTGCTTTTTATATATGTTTATGGTATTCTAAAATATCATGCTAATTATAATCAAATAATGTTAATAAAGTTAAAATAAATTGTAAACTGTGATAATAAGCCAATTTATTTAAATTCTACAACGGTAGCTCCTGCGCCACCTTCACCGTGCTCGCCGTTTCTGTAAGACTTTACATAAGGACATTTTTTCAGGTGAGTCTGTATGGCATTTCTGAGAGTACCGGTACCTTTGCCGTGTATAATATATACCTGAGGAAGATGTGCTAAATAAGCATCGTCTAAATATTTATCAAGTTCAAATAATGCCTCATCCACGGTTTTACCAATAAGATTAAGCTCCATTTTAACATTTAAGGATTTGTTCATCTTAATCTTTCCACTGCCGGTGCGGTTAAGTCCCGGTGCCTTAATATCAGGTTCATCAATAATTTCTAAGTCCTTAATATTAACTTTAGAATTAAGTATACCCATTTTTACCGTTAAATTACCGTCGGCATTAGGCAATGTTACCACAGAACCATTTAGGTTCATGCTAAGAACCTTGACTCCTGTTCCAATCTTAAAGTCAGAAGGCTTATAGGTCTTTTTCTGCTTAGAAGATTTCATGGAAGCTGAGCTTTGGTTTTTCTTAATTTTTGAACCGACGCTGCTTCGCGATTTCTCCAATTCCTTCATATTGCCGGATTTACCGTATTTGTTAATGGTTTTAATAGCTTCATCAGCAGTTTCCTTAGCCTCTTTAAGAATATCAAGAGCTTCATCACGGGCCTTGGAAAGAATTTTATCCTTCTTTTCATCAAGAGTTTTGTTCTTGATTTCGTAGTCCCGTTTGAGGGAAGCAATCTGTGATTTATATACGGAAATGGTTTCCTTGTCCTTTTCAATTTGGCGTTTCTTTTGTTCAAGTTCTGCCAAAACATCCTCAAACTGTTCATTATCCGCATCAATTCTTGATTTGGCATCATCAATAATATATTGAGGAAGTCCTAATTTTTGGGAAATGGCAAAGGCGTTACTTTTACCCGGAATACCAATTAAAAGGCGGTATGTCGGTCTAAGGGTTTCCACATCAAATTCGCAGCTTGCATTTTGTACCCCCTCCGTGGAAAGGGCAAAAAGTTTTAATTCGCTGTAATGGGTAGTTGCCATGGTACGAACTCCCATATTTTTAAGAAATGACAAAATGGAAATGCCCAGTGCCGCACCTTCTACCGGATCAGTACCTGCCCCCAATTCGTCAAATAAAACTAAGGAATCCGAGTCAGCTTTTTCTAAAATATTAACTGTATTAACCATATGGGCTGAAAAGGTACTAAGGCTTTGCTCAATACTTTGTTCATCTCCAATGTCAGCAAAAATCTCATTAAATACTCCCAGCTGACTTCCCGGTAAAGCGGGAATATGAAGCCCTGCCTGCCCCATTAAAGACAAAAGCCCTACGGTTTTTAATGAAACTGTTTTACCACCGGTATTAGGTCCCGTAATAATAAGCAGTGTGA
>NZ_HF991873.1:216-12642 GCF_000432355.1 Eubacterium sp. CAG:161 | reverse complement strand
CATCAATAGGAACCACCTTCTTTCCGTCAAGGAGAGGGTGTCGTCCCTGCTTAATATTTATAAATCTGTTGCTGTTAAATTCCGGCATGGAAGCTTTCATTTTTTTGGCAAGATTAGCCTTGGCAAAAACAAAATCCAAATATGGAAGAAGCTTTAAGTCACATCTTAACTGGTCAATGTATTCAGCACAGGATATGCTTAAGTTGGCAAGGATAATCTGGATTTCCTCAGCTTCCTTAACAGAGAGCTCTCTAAGCTTATTGTTTAACTCCACAACCGCCGTAGGCTCTACAAAAAGTGTGGAACCGGAAGAAGACTGGTCGTGAATGATTCCCGTTACATTTCCACGATATTCCTGTTTTACAGGCACACAATATCTGCCGTCGCGCATTGTAATAAGTGATTCCTGAAGGTAGGTTTTTCCGTTTTGGGAATTAACCAGGGAACTAAGCTGGGAATGAATCCGGTCATTGGTGATTTTCACCTGACGTCTTATATTTTTTAAGTTAAAAGATGCATCGTCTGCAATTTCATCTTCAGATATAATGCACTTTTCAATTTCTTTATTTAAATTAGTAAGAGGCTCAATGGATTCAAATAAATCATCTAAGCTGTCCCTTTCTGCGTCTTCGTTTCTGGAAAAAGTCTTAACACGAAGGGCAACCTTTAAAAGAGAACTAATGCTAAGAAGCTCTCCAACCCCTAAGGTACTGCCGATTTCCAGACGTTTAAGGGATTCGCCAATGTCCTTAATGCCTGAAAACGACACACTGCCCTTTTGCCAGATACGCTTTAAGGCATCGTCGGTTTCTAACTGATTTTTTTTGATTTCATTTAAGTCATTAGATGGCTTAAGTTCACCGCACAACATACGACCTAAATCACTGCCGGCTTCATCCTTAAGCATGTTTATTATTTTATTATATTCAAGTGTTTTTAACACTTTTTCATTCATAACTAAATTCTCCAATTCTTGTATTTAAGCATATTATCAATTATAATAAATACCGGTATTAAAAGTAAAGAGGTTTTAAACCCTTTATATATTTTTTAGAGGGCATAACAACTATATTATAGAAAGAGGATAATATGAAATTTATTGAGACATTAAGAGAAGGGGAGAGAATTCAGGAGGTTTATCTTTGCAAGCAGAAAAACGTTGCCATGACAAAGACAGGAAAAGAATATGAAAATGTTATTTTGCAGGATAAAACAGGTCAGTTAGATGCTAAAATATGGGACCCGGGATCAATGGGAATTGACGATTTTGATGCATTAGATTATGTAGAGGTAAACGGTGATATTACGGTTTTTAATAATCAGATGCAGCTTAGCATTAAAAGAGCAAGAAAAGTAGACAGTGATACTGTGGATGCTTCTAATTATCTTCCATGTACTGATAAAAACATTGATGAAATGTTAACAGAGTTACTTAAATTTGTTGCCAGTGTTAATAACACATATTATAAGCAGTTGCTTACAACATTATTCGTGGATAATAAGGATTTTGTAAATGAATTTAAGAAACATTCAGCGGCAAAAAGTGTACACCACGGATTTATTGGAGGCTTGTTAGAGCATACTTTGTCAGTGACAAAATTATGTGATTTTTACACAAAGCAGTACGAACTTCTTAACAGGGATTTGCTTATTACAGCGGCAATTTGTCATGATATAGGAAAGGTTTATGAGTTATCAGACTTCCCTACTAATGATTACACTGACGCAGGACAGCTGTTGGGACATATAGTAATGGGTTCGGAAATGGTGTCAAAAATTATTGCTACTATTCCGGGATTTCCACAAAAGCAGGCAAATGAATTAAAGCATTGTATTTTGGCACATCACGGGGAATTGGAATATGGTTCTCCTAAAAAACCGGCATTAATAGAGGCGTTGGCTCTTAATTTCGCAGACAATACAGATGCAAAGCTTGAAACAATGAAGGAGTTGCTAAATAGCAGCAAAACTACAGGGTCTGATACATGGCTTGGTTATAACCGGTTATTAGAGACTAATGTAAGAAGAACCGGAGAATAATTGGGAGATTTTATTGCGGATGTTTAAAAAAAATGATGTTTTAGAAATTGAAATTACAGATCAGGGAACAACAGGCGAGGGTATAGGCAAAGTTTCAGGCTATACCCTCTTTGTGAAAGATACGGTGATAGGGGATGTGGCAAAGGTCAAGGTTATGAAGGCGAAGAAAAATTATGCCTTTGCAAGACTTGTTGAGATAGTCAAACCCTCAAAATACCGTGTGGAACCGTTATGTCCTGTGGCAAAAAGCTGTGGCGGGTGCCAGCTTCAGGCAATGAATTATCAGCAGCAGCTTAAATTTAAACAAGAGAAGGTATTTAACAATATAAGGCGTATTGGGGGAGTGGAAGATTTTGTCATGAAACCTATTATGGGAATGGAGGAATTGTGTATCAAGGGACATGAGGAAAATGGCCCTTTTCACTATAGAAATAAGGCTCAGTTCCCGGTAGGAAGGGACAAAGAAGGTAGGATTATCAGCGGTTTTTATGCCGGAAGAACCCATTCCATTATTAGCGTAAATGATTGTCTGTTAGGCACCGGCGTAAACAAGACAGTAATGGATATCATAAAAATGTATATGACATTAGAAGGGGTGAAACCTTATGACGAGGTAACCCACAAAGGTGTTGTGCGTCATGTTCTTATAAGGGAGGGAAAACATACCGGTGAGGTAATGGTTTGCATTATTATAAATGGTGACAAATTACCACAGGTTGACCGCCTTGTGGAGCAGTTATTAAAAGTTTCCGGAATGACGGATATTTCCCTAAATATTAATAAGGAAAAAAACAACGTAATATTAGGGGATAAAATTATAAAACTGTACGGCCCGGGATATATTGAAGATTATATTGGTGATGTTAAATTTAGAATTTCACCTTTGTCATTTTTCCAGGTAAATCCTGTTCAGACGGAAAAACTTTATTCCAAAGCCATGGAATATGCCAAGCTTACAGGAAGTGAGACAGTTTGGGATTTGTACTGCGGAATAGGAAGCATTTCCTTATTTTTGGCAAAAAATGCAAGAAAAGTTATTGGGGTGGAAATTGTGGAGCCGGCAGTGGAGGATGCTAAAGTCAATGCTCGTATTAACAATATAGAAAATGTGGATTTTATTTCAGGTGCGGCAGAGGATGTGGTTCCTGAGTATTTTCAGAAGCATAAAGGTGAACCGGAATGCAATCCGGATGTAATAGTTGTGGACCCACCGAGAAAAGGATGTGATGAGAAGCTGCTTAATACCATGGTTTTAATGGCACCAAAGAGGATTGTATATGTTAGCTGTGACAGTGCTACTTTGGCAAGGGATATTAAGTGGTTAAGTGATAAGGGATATAAGCTGGTGGAGGCAACCCCATGTGACATGTTTGGTCAAAGCGTGCATGTGGAAACAGTGGCACTTTTGGTTCAAAATCTATGAGGCGAAGCATTGTGTGAACGTGAGACTGGATATGGAAGAATTTCATAATCCGGATTTTAACCGTGTGCAATTCGAGGCGGTTAGAAGTGAGGCAGGATTAAACAGGTTTGTTATGACGCCAACCAAATGGATTGAACAGACCAATGCTATTGGAATAGTGTCAAAAGCAGGCAAGTGGATGGCTATTCTCTGGATGCACAAAAGAAAAAAAGAAACGAGCAACCCGCTTAGCTACTGACAAGTCAGCACGTACGGTACAAAAACCCATTTCTTAATGCAAAGGGTACTATTTATTAGTGAAATTGTCAAGAAGAAAAATTATAAATAATGAAAAACAAAGGTTTATATTTACATTCGTGTTTCTACAGTTATGCAGTTGCGGGGTGAAAAGGAAAATATTCGTGTACAGACTATGTAAGGTATAAGTAGAATATTAGTAGATTTCCGGAGGACTTCATGTTTCAGCTAAATATAAAGAAGAATTACCGGAGAGATTTTCAAAGTCGCAAATTGCGGCTTTGGACGAAAAGAGTAATAGACAGGGATCCAATATTAAAAAGATGCTGGTATGTCCAATACAATCTATTACATAAAAAAAGTGAGGTTATTTAAAATGAATTTTGTGAAGAAAAATTGGAGTGGTATTCTGCTCTGTCTGGTAATAGCTATACCATCATGGTTTCTTGGGAAAATATTTCCTGTAGTGGGAGGAGCGGTGACAGCAATTATAGCAGGAATGATTGTTACAATGTTTTGGAACGACAAAGGGAAAGCCGAGGCGGGAATTAAATGGACATCAAAAATAATCCTTCAGACAGCGGTTGTTTTACTTGGATTCGGAATGAATCTAGGTGTAATTTTTCAGACAGGAAAGCAATCTCTGCCAATCATTATCTGTACAATTACAACATCTCTTATCATTTCATGGATAATGCGGAAGGCTCTCAAAGTACCTGCAAACACATCAATACTTGTAGGTGTTGGTTCTTCAATTTGCGGAGGATCCGCCATTGCGGCAACTGCACCTGTTATTGATGCGGATGATGATGAAATTGCACAGTCAATAGCGGTTATTTTCTTTTTCAATGTGATTGCAGCTATTTTTTTCCCGGTGCTTGGAAAAGCAATTGGCTTTGACACAATACATGGGGATGCATTCGGAATTTTTGCAGGAACAGCAATCAATGATACATCATCTGTGACAGCTGCGGCATCAACATGGGACAGTATGTGGAATCTTGGAAGTGAAACTTTGAACAAGGCTGTAACGGTAAAGCTTACAAGAACCCTTGCCATTATCCCCATTACACTGGGATTATCATTGATAATGGCTAAAAAGAGTGCAAAAGAAGACGTTAAGACCACGAAGTTTAGTTTAAAGAGGGCATTCCCAATGTTTATACTTTATTTCGTGATTGCAGCAATCATTACCACACTTTGCATACATATGGGAGTTAGTGCGGAAGTGTTCCAGCCAATCAAGGAATTGTCAAAGTTTATGATTATTATGGCGATGGCGGCAATAGGGTTAAACAGTAATGTGATACAGCTGGTAAAAACAGGGGGAAAGCCAATTGTGGTGGGAGCATCCTGTTGGTGTGGAATTACAATAGTAAGTCTTATTATGCAGCATATTATGAAAATATGGTAAAAGTTAAGGACTACTAATAAATTTCATAGTAACTTCAAGTCACGGTTGCATTTTATTATAATTAAATATGCAAAGAGGTGACGATATTATGGAAAATCAGAAATTTGACATTGCGGTATTTTAAAGAAGAAAAGCGGATTTTTTCAGACGATAGCAATTCAAATATACCATAGGGGATGTATTTAAATATTTCTGGAAAAGGGAAGAACACCTTGTTTTACAGCAATTTCCGGAAGATGAAATATCTTTAAGAAAATTTAGTTTGTTGTTGCGTGAATGTGGAGGGACAATTCAGACATTTCAAGTTGTAAATAATGGAATTAGTAAATCTGTGTTTTATTCATATGTGAAGAAACGAGGATTAGAACAAGTTGTACATGGCATGTATGTATCACCAGATACGTGGACAGATGCTATGTATATTTTACATTTGCGTTGTGGTCAGGCTGTATTTTCTCACGAAAATGCATTGTTTTTTCATAAATTAACAGACAGAGAGCCTTTGAAATACACTATAACGGTAAGAACCGGATATAATCCGAGTCGTTTGCAGGAAGATCGCTTTCAAGTATATACAGTAAAAAAGGAACTGCATGAAATAGGGATTACAACTATGCAGACATCATTCGGGCATGCTGTTCCGGTTTATGATATGGAACGGACAATTTGTGATCTGCTTCGTAGTAGGAACAATATAGAAATACAGGTCTTTCAGGATGCATTAAAGCAATATGCCATACGTAAGGATAAAAACTTGCGTGTGCTCATGAAATACGCAGCCCTGTTTCATGTTGAAAATATACTTAGACCATATTTGGAGGTGTTGCTTTAAATGATAACAACAGCAAGGCAGTTAAAAGATTTGATTCGGAATCTGTCAAAGAAAATAATAAATGGGTGGATGTATTGAAGTAGATAAATTCCGGTTTATAAGGATGGTGTCAAATCAACAACCATACACAATTATAAAAGAAAGGGTATTGTTATGAATGATGAGCAGAAAATAAAAATTAAAAATTTTGATTATTTAAATCAGAACATATTAAAGGGGAAAATTCTTTTTACAGGTTCATCACTGATGGAACAGTTTCCTATTTGTGAAATTGCAAGAAGTAAAGGATTTGATGAGGTAATTTATAATCGAGGCGTTGGTGGATTGAATACAGATGAGTTTTTGGAAAACATTAATACATTGCTTTTAGACCTTGAACCATCGAAGATATTTATCAATATAGGAACAAATGATATTACGGAAGCACGATATGGAGATAAGTGGATGTCACATCTGATGGACAATTTTTGCAAAATTATTGAAACTACAAAAGACAGTATTCCTAATGCAGAAATTTATATAATGGCATTTTATCCTGCAAATTTACATTTGCCTTGGCATACAGAAGAGGCAATTCAATGGATGAAGCTTAGAACTTCTGAAAATATTCGAATGTGCAATGAGCATTTGAAAGAAATCGCAAATAAATATGAATGCTATTATATTGACTGCAATGCAGGTCTCGTTAATGAAAATGGAGAACAAAAACCAGAGTATGCAATTGACGGTGTGCATATGTATGCAAATGGATATTTGAATGTTTTTGAGGTAGTAAAATCCTATTTGAATTAACCGTTTATTGTATGTTAAGCAAATATAGAAGCATAAAAATATGAATAATATTGAAATTATTTTTAAAAGAGAAGCTCCTGCATTTATTCCTAATGACGGAAAGCAGACTCCAACAAAAGGACATCCGGTGTTTGTTGCTCAGCATACAACAGCTACATGCTGCAGAGAGTGTATCAGAAAGTGGCTTATGGATAATAACTTAGATGAAGGCGACGAATGGCCTGAAAATTTGCTAAATAAATTAAGGAGATAGATAAATGAAGCATACTAAGGTGATGAGACGAATTAAATACTCGGTGCAGTTCTAAAACTGACAACAGATTGTATCGAGGTTAATTAGAGGCAAAAGCTTATGTTGTTGGACTGCACCCTTTATGAATTTATTTGAAAGGAAAGCAGTAAATATGAATAAAAAGGAATTATACAATATATGGAAAAGAGAAGAAGAGGTTGCACAGATTCAAGGGTGGGATTTTTCGCATATTGAAGGACGATATGATGTAGAAAATGATTTACTTTGGAGTTATGAAGAAATTGTAAGAAGTTATCTTGATAATTCAAAGCAGATAATGGATTACGATACAGGTGGTGCAGAATTTTTGTTATCTCTGAATCATCCATATGACAAAACGGCTGTGACGGAAGGCTATAAACCAAATGTAGAACTTTGCAAAAGAAGATTATTACCGCTACGTATTAATTTCAAAGAATGTTCGAATCCTAAAAATATTCCGTTTGAAGATGAAATGTTTGATTTGATGATAAATCGACATGGAGAATTTGAACAGGATGAAATATATAGGTTATTGAAAAAAGATGGTATTTTTATAACAGAGCAGGTTGGAGAAAATAATGAACGTGACTTAGTTCAGATGGTTTTACCAGATATACCCAAACCATTTCCCAATATGAACCTAACGGTTCAAAGGAAAAAGTTTGAAGAGGCTGGTTTTAAAATAATCAGAGCCGAAGAAACATACAGACCTATAACATTTTATGATATAGGTGCATTTGTATGGTTTGCACATATTATTGAGTGGGAGTTTCCAAATTTTTCAGTGAGCAAGTGTTATGAGAATTTGCTAAAAATGCAAGACATAATAGACAAGTATGGAAAAGTGCAGGGAACTATTCATAGATATTTAATCGTTGCACAGAAATAAGTAGATGTGGTGTGGTGGAGTAAAATCCACCACATTAAAGCAACCAGAGAAATCTTAAATGGAAACAAAATTCTCGATGTGGCAATTGAATATGGCTGGGAATCGCACAGCGGATTTATTAAAGCTTTCAAAAGTTATTATGGTTTTTCACCTTCACTCTTGTATGCAATGAAATTAGAAATAATACATTTTGGAGATAGAGATATGAGCAATTGCAACTTTTATAAAATAATGGATGAACATTTATCAAAAGAAGAACTATTCAAAGTATTGTGCGAAAAAATGATAGAGCATGGATATGATAATCAAAAATTAAATAAGGTCTACAATTTCTGTCAGAGTATATATGGAGACAGAAAAAGATACTCGGGTGATGATTATGTAACGCATTTATTAAATGTATCTTTGTTGCTAGTGCAAATGGAAGCGGAAGAAAGTGTCATTTATGCAGGAATGTTTTGCGATGTTTTTAGAAAAACTAATGTAGCAATTGATGAGTTAAAGGAAAATTTGCCTGATAGCGTGGTGAAGATTTTAATAAGATTAAAGGACTACGATATTGAAAAAGTAGGTCTTGAAGATGAACAATGTGCTGTTATAAAGATTGCAGAACGACTTCATAATATGAGAACTATAGAGTATATGGAAGAACGTGAGAAGCAGAAAAGGGCAAAAGAAACAATAGCAATATTTATGCCTATTGTAAAGAAATTGCAAGATGACAAATTAATAAGTGAGTTAAATGAGATTTCGATAAATTGTTTAAAATAGGAATTATATGCAAGTCGGTTTTGTGAATTCAAAACCGGCTTTTTCTTTCAATAGCTAAATGTATATGATAATATTATAAAAGAATAAGAGCTGTGAATCTAAAAATAAGCAGAATTGCATAGTATTTGCAATATCGAATACTATTTGGAGAAATAATATGTTAGGAAAGATTGTAAAAGTTACGGTTGATAGACCAATGGGGACATATCACCCAAAGCATAAAGATATTTATTATCCGATAAATTATGGATATATCGAAGGAATAATGGCACCTGATGGAGAAGAGCAGGATGCTTATATATTGGGTGTAAATAAACCGGTTGAAGAATTTACAGGGAAAGTAATTGCGATAATCCATAGGTTAAATGATGTTGAAGATAAATGGGTTGTGGCACCAGAAGATAAATTATATTCTAAAGAACAGATAGAAGAACAAATACAGTTTCAGGAGAAATATTTTGAGTATGAAATAGAATGTGCGGAAGAGTAATTCGTAAAGGAAATTTGGACAGATTACATCATGAAATATATTTATCTGATGCAAGAAAGGTTGTCCCAGAAAAATGGAAAATGGTTATTAGACATCCTATAAGAAAGATTTAGACAAATTACATATAGTCACTGAGTTAGAGGAGAAAGAATATGCAGGATTGTGGATTTACAAGAGAAAATAAATGGTTTAGATATCGTGCAGCAGCAATAATAATTGAAGAAGATTGTGTGTTATTTGCAAGAAATGAAATAGACGATTATTATTACTCAATTGGTGGTGGAGTTCATGTTGGAGAAACATCTGAGCAGGCAGTAAAAAGAGAAGTGCTTGAGGAAACAGGTGTAGAATATGAAATCGACCGTCTTGCAGTTATTCACGAAAATTTCTTCAATGAAAATCAGGGAACTTTAAAAGGAATGGATTGCCATGAAATATCAATGTACTATTTGATGAAGCCTAGAGGAACAAAACAGCTTAATAGTGATAGTTATAGCCAGGGAGTAAGGGAAACAATGCATTGGATACCAATAAAAGATTTAGATAAATACAAAGCGTTTCCATCTTTTCTAAAGGAATATTTTAGTAAGGAACATTCAGGAATTGAGCATATAATTACGGATGAAAGAAAATAATATATTTTCAGAAATCAATAGGCATTAGTACAGAAAAAGATTTCTTACAGTTAGCTCATATGAGATGGGGACATAAAAAAGAAGATGATGCTACATATGGTGAGGATAATATCACAGGAATAGATGGTTATGAATTCATAGATGAATATGTAAATTTTTTAAAAACAGAGAGTGTATATAAAATATTTATAATGGAAAAGAATGAACAGATAATTGCAGCAATGTTTGTAACAATGATTAGAAAAGTTCCAAAACCTAATAAAAAAGAATCATATATAGCATATTTGACAAATGTATACACTTTAAAAGAGTACAGAAATCAGGGAATAGGAACAGAAATATTATCTTACATAAAAAATTACCTGAAACAAAACAGATGTGAAAATATTATTGTATGGCCAAGTGATAAGGCCATTGATTGGTATACAAGGAATGGTTTTAAATCGGAAAATGAAATTTTAGAATGTGAATTATAGTATGGTTGCATAAGTCAAGGAGAAAGAAAATGAACATATTAGTAATAGGCGGAACAAGATATTTTGGTATACATATGGTTAATAAACTTTTAGAGCAAGGTCATGATATAACAATAGCAACAAGGGGGGAAACACCTGATTCATACGGGGACAGAGTAAAGCGCATCATCATTGAAAGAACAAATGAAGAGAGTATGCGAAAGATATTACAGGGAAAATATTTTGATGTGGTTATTGATAAGATTGCATATTGCTCGGATGATATCAGGTATGTTATGGATTATGTTGATTGTGATAAATACATATATATGTCTAGTACATCAGTTTATAATCCGAAACATATGAATACTGTAGAATCAGATTTTAATGGATACTCTAATGATTTTGTGTGGTGTAACAGATTTGAATTTCCATATGAGGAGATAAAGAGACAGGCAGAGTATGCATTATGGCAAAAATATTCAGATAAAAAATGGATTGCTGTCAGATATCCGTTTGCAATAGGAAAAGATGATTATACAAAAAGACTTCTTTTTTATGTAGAGCATATGATGAAATCAGAGCCTATGTACATAGATAATATAGATTATCAAATGAGTTATATTCGTTCGGATGAAGCGGGAGAGTTTATCGCATATTTGGTAGATAAAGATATTAAAGGTGCAATTAATGGAAGTTCTACAGGTACTATTTCACTTCGGGAGATAATTGATTATGTGGAAGAAAATACAGGGAAGCATGCGATTTTAAGTGATGATGGAGAAGCTGCACCCTATAATGGGGAACCTGAATATAGTATAAATACGGAAAAAGCAGAGAATATAGGATATCGTTTTTCTAATTTAAAAGAGTGGATATATCAATTATTGGATTATTATATTGAAAAGGTAAACCAGGGAAATTAGTCTCGTAAAAACTTTTATATAAGGAGAAAATTTATATGATAGGTTTAATAGTAGCCCGTTCAAAAAATAATGTTATTGGAAAAAATGGAAAAATTCCGTGGAAAATAAAGGGAGAACAAAAACAATTCAAGGAACTTACAACAGGAAATGTTGTAATAATGGGACGAAATTCATACGATGAAATTGGTCACCCGCTTCCAAATAGAGAAACGATAGTTATTTCGAATACTAAAAAATATATAGGTGAAAATCTTCATACAGCATCTAGTGTAAAAGAGGCTATAGAATTTGCAAAAGGAAAAGATGTATATATAGCCGGTGGCTATGGAGTATACAAAGAAGCCATACCACTAGTGGACGTAATGTACATTACTGAGATTAATATAAATGTAGAGCAAGGGGATGCCTTTTTCCCAGAATTTGATGACAATAATTTTAATATATCTATTGTAGAAACATCTGAAAATAATGAACAGTTTATAAGAAAAATTTATAGAAGAAAGAATAAGCAATAGTAACTTCCAGTTTTATTAACGATAATAAGGAATTAGACGGGTAAATTTTAAAATGTTAGAAGAGATGGAAAATATTAAATATGGAAATTTAGAAGCTGAAAAGTATTATTGTGTGAGAAATAAAATATGAGAATGGATAAATCGAAGTTTATGAGGAATAATATATGTTGAATTTTATTTTTCAAACGGAGCATTATAGAGATGATGTTTTAGAATTCATATGATGAAATTGAAAAAAATGGTGGTGAATGCACCGGAATTGAAAATTATAAGATTATGACTTGTTTTTGTGGTAATCCATTGCATAAAAATGTGCAAATACACATAAAATAGTAATAGATATTGATTAAATAAATTTTGTAAGATATAATGTTATTACTAAAAAATGTGGAAATCCACAAAAGCAAGGAGTAAAACTCATGGAGATTAAAAGAGATGCATACCTTGAACAGTTAAAGATAAGAAAAGATAATGGGATGATAAAGATTATCACGGGAATCAGGAGATGTGGGAAATCATTCCTGTTATTTGTATTGTTTAAGAAATATTTATTGGAGAGTGGTGTAGATAATGACCATATCATTGAGATTGCTTTAGACGGCATTGAAAATGAGGAACTAAGAGATCCAAAGAAGTGTTACCAGCATATTAAAGATGCAATGAAAGATGACCAAAAGTATTATCTGCTTTTAGACGAAGTACAGTTTATGTCACGATTTGAGGAAGTGCTGAA
>NZ_HF991873.1:0-160 GCF_000432355.1 Eubacterium sp. CAG:161 | reverse complement strand
ACTGGAAGTAACTCTAAGTTTTTATCCAGCGATATTGTAACTGAATTTAGAGGCAGAGGAGATGAGATAAGAATATATCCGTTGTCCTTCGCAGAGTTCTATGCGGCTTTCGATGGAGATTATGATGATGCTTGGGAGGAATATATGATATATGGTGGTT
>NZ_HF991872.1:262467-267833 GCF_000432355.1 Eubacterium sp. CAG:161 | reverse complement strand
TAATGAATTCCTGGCATGAATCGCCCCTTCCCCGGCTAAAACCAAAGAAACAAACCGGTAAAAGAAAGATTTCATAATGAATTCCCGGCATGAATCACCTCTTACCCGGCTGAAACCAAAGAAACAAACCGGGAAAAGAAGGATTTCATAACGAATTCCTGGCACGAATTGTTTCTTCCCCGGCTGAAACCAAAGAAACAAACCGGGAAAACAACAATTTCATGATTAATTCCCGGCACGAATCCTAACTTGCCATTGAAACTAACATCGAGCCTGACACATAACCTAAAAAAGAGTTACACATATTTCAAAAATTGTGCTAGTATTATATAAAAGTAACTTAAGTCGAGGAGTTAAATATATGAGAGACGGACGTGAAGAAGAAATTAGGAATATTGTTGGAGAATTGTTGGAAGACTATAAGGATGACAGAACAATCAATCAGATTGAACTTTTTGACCAACCGGATACGGAGGTTATAGTTGATATATTAGATAAGATGTTGAAAATTGTCTTTCCGGGATTCTTCAGGGAAAAAACCTATAGATTTTATAATTTAAACAGCAGACTTACGGTTTTGTTAGAAGATGTTATGTTTAATTTGAATAAACAAATTGCCATAGCTCTTAGGCAGTTGCCGGAAAATCAGAATGCAAACGAAGACGAAATGGCTGAAAAAGCTGAAAAGATTACATTAGAGTTTTTCAAAAAGATTCCTTTGATAAGAGAGTATACAGAGACAGATGTTCAGGCGGCTTTTGATGGTGACCCGGCGGCATTTAACAGAAATGAGATAATTTTGTCTTATCCGGGATTATACACTATTACCATAAACCGTATTGCCCATGAACTTTTTAAACTGTCGGTACCACTTATTCCAAGAATTATGACTGAACATGCTCACAGTCAGACCGGAATAGACATTCATCCGGGAGCAACTATTGGAAAATATTTCTTTATGGATCATGGAACAGGAATAGTTGTGGGAGAAACAACTATCATTGGTGATAATGTAAAGGTGTATCAGGGAGTAACCATTGGTGCCCTGTCTACAAGAGGCGGTCAGAAATTAAAGGGTGTAAAGAGGCATCCGACTATTGAGGATAACGTTACTATTTATTCAGGGGCTTCGGTACTTGGAGGTGAAACCGTAATAGGAAGAAATTCAGTAATAGGAAGTAACGCATTTATCACCAGTTCCATTGCACCGGAAACCAGGGTAAGCATCAAAAATCAGGAGTTAAATTACAAAACCGGAAAAAACAAAAAAGAGGCTTCAGGCATTGAAATAACTGATTTAGAGCAGGATGAAAGCTGGTTTTATATTATTTAGAAAACATGCAGAATATGCATAAAAATAAAATGTGGGATAACCACATAATGTGGAATGCCTGAAATTAATTAGAAATACAGGAGTTTGGGGCATTCTCATAAAAATAAGGTGTGTCGTTGGGCACATCTAAAATATTAGGAGGAAATACTATGGAGTTAAAAGGATCAAGAACAGAGGCAAATTTAATGGCTGCATTTGCAGGAGAGTCACAGGCAAGAAATAAGTACACATATTACGCATCAAAGGCAAAAAAGGATGGATATGTTCAGATTGCAAATATTTTTGAAGAAACAGCAGCTAATGAAAAGGAACATGCAAAAATCTGGTTTAAATTATTACATGGCGGAGCAATTCCATCAACTGTAGAGAATTTAAAGGATGCGGCTGCAGGTGAAAATTACGAGTGGACAGATATGTATGCAGAGTTTGCCAAGGAAGCAAGAGAAGAAGGCTTTAACGAAATCGCAGATTTGTTTGACGGTGTTGCAAAAATTGAAAAAGAACATGAAGAAAGATACAAGAAATTACTGGAAAATATTGAAGGTGATTTGGTATTTTCAAAGGATGGAGATTGCGTATGGCAGTGCTTAAACTGTGGACATATTGTTATCGGTAAAAAAGCACCGGAAGTTTGCCCTGTCTGTGCACATCCACAGTCTTATTTCCAGGTAAAACCTGAAAACTATTAATATGTAAATGACTACTTAGTAGGCAAAGAACCAATTTGACAAGAAGGAGACGGTTATGAAAACGGGACTTGTATTAGAAGGCGGAGCCATGCGTGGTATGTATACTGCAGGTGTTCTGGATGTAATGATGGAAAATAATATTACTGTGGACGGAACCATAGGAGTTTCAGCAGGTGCTACTTTTGGCTGTAATTTCAAATCAAAGCAGATTGGTCGTACCATCAGGTACAATTTAAAATATTCCAAAGATCCCCGATATGTGGGAATAAGATCTCTGATAAAAACCGGTGATTTGTATGGAGCAGATTTCTGTTACAGGCAGTTGCCGGAAAAATTAGATGTTTTTGACATAAAAACATATCAGGAAAATCCAATGGAGTTTTACGCCGTGGCAACAGATATTGAAACAGGAAAGCCGGTTTATCACAAATGCCCTAATGGAGACAGGGTGGATGTTGAATGGTATCGTGCATCTGCATCTATGCCTCTGGTATCTAATATAGTTGAAATAGACGGACAAAAGATGTTAGACGGCGGAATTGCTGATCCTATTCCTATTCATGAGTTTCAGAAAATGGGATATGACAGAAATGTTATTATTCTTACCCAGCATGATGGTTATCGGAAGAAAAAAAGCAGTGCTCTTCCTTTAATTAAGTTAAAAATGGGAAAGAAATATCCTAATTTAGTGCATGATATGGAAATAAGACATGAAATGTACAACAAAACTCTTGACGATATCAGGGAAATGGAGAAGAAAAAGCAGGTATATGTAATCCGTCCAAATAATCCTATTAAAATTAAAAGGACAGAGACTGATCCGGAAAAGTTAAAGGCTTTGTACGAGACCGGTAGAAAAGAAGGATTACAGCATATTGAAAATATTAAAAAGTTTTTAGAAATGTAATTGGCAAAAATCGGGTATGATTTTCCTTTTTTGGTTCAAAATAATGTTGAATAATAAAAAAAGGAGAGTCATATGAAAGACAGAATTTTTGGTGTATTACAACGTGTAGGCAGGTCTTTTATGCTTCCTATAGCCATATTGCCGGTAGCAGGTTTGCTTCTTGGAATAGGTGGCTCATTTACTAATGAAACCACTCTTAAAACATATGGATTAGAAGGAATCATGGGGCAGGGGACAGTTTTTCACGGAATCTTTCAGGTTATGAACGATGCCGGAAATATTGTGTTCTCTAACCTGCCTATTTTGTTTGCCATTGGAGTAGCCATAGGCATGGCAAAAAAGGAGAAAGAAGTTGCGGCGCTGTCTGCGGTAATTGCGTTTTTTATTATGCATGCATCAATTAGTGCTCTTATATCTATAAATGGTGGAATTGAAAATATGCTTCAGGGGGCAGTGGCTGATGTATGCGGAATTACATCACTGCAAATGGGTGTTTTCGGTGGAATTGTTGTTGGTCTGGGAGTGGCGGCACTTCACAACAGGTTTTATCGAATTGAACTTCCTCAGGTTTTATCGTTTTTCGGAGGAACGAGATTTGTACCTATTATAAGTGCACTTGTTTACACTTTGGTGGGAATATTGATGTATTTTATCTGGCCACCGGTCCAAATAGGAATAAACTCAGTAGGAAATGTTGTACTTAATTCAGGATACATCGGAACATGGGTTTACGGATTTATGGAAAGATTGTTAATTCCCTTTGGACTTCATCATGTATTTTATATTCCTTTCTGGCAGACTGCTGTTGGGGGAACAATGGAAGTTGGAGGGCGTATTGTTGAAGGTGCCCAAAACATTTTCTTTGCACAGTTGGCAGATTCAGGAGTAACTCATTTTGCAGTTTCGGCTACAAGATTTATGTCAGGAAAATTTCCACTTATGATTTTCGGACTTCCCGGGGCAGCTCTTGCCATGTATCGCACGGCACAGCCTAGAAAAAGAAAACTTGTATATGGACTTTTACTTTCAGCAGCACTGACGTCAATGGTTACAGGTATCACTGAGCCTTTAGAGTTCACATTTTTATTTGTAGCGCCTCTTTTGTATGGAGTACATTGCGTTTTTGCCGGCTTAGCTTACGCATTAATGCATTTCTTTAACGTTGGAGTAGGAATGACTTTTTCAGGGGGACTTATTGACCTTTTCCTTTTTGGTATTTTACAGGGAAATGCCAAAACAAACTGGATATGGGTTGTTATTGTAGGAGTGTTTTATTTCATAATTTATTATTTCTTATTTAGTTTCCTTATTAAAAAACTTAATTTAAGAACTCCCGGAAGATTTGATGATGACGAAGTTAAATTATATAAACGAAGTGATGTGGATGCAAAAAAGAAAGGCAGCTCAGGAACTGATTTGGGAGATACAGCAGTAAGTGAATCCGATGGTGTAGTAGGAAGTAAATCAGGAGGCACAGCAGGAAGTGACGAGGGAGATGACTCTAAAGAAGCAATCGCTAATGAATTGTCTATTGCCATTTGCAAAGGCTTAGGTGGAAAAGACAATATTTCAGATGTGGATTGCTGTGCTACAAGGTTAAGGTGTACGGTTTTTAATGCCGATTTGGTAAATGATTCAGTTCTGAGAATGACAGGTGCATCAGGGGTTGTTCACAAGGGCAATGGGGTGCAAATAATATACGGGCCAAAAGTCACGGTAATAAAATCTGATTTTGAGGAATTTTTAGAAAGTGACTTAGCAGATACCATAGGAAAAGAAACGGAGGCTTTAAGGGAGAACCATAAGGATAGTATCAGAGAAAATAATGAGAATGATACCATAGAGAGGAATAAGAATGGTACTATGGAAAGTAATGAGAATAATGGGAATGGTATTACGAGGAAAGAAACAAGTATTACATCCGGAGGGAAAAAGATTCTTGTTTTAAGTCCAATTACCGGATTTGCGGATAAAATTGAAAATGTGCCTGATGAAGCTTTTGCTTCAAAAATGATGGGGGATGGTGCTGCGGTGACACCAAGGGCACCGATAGTCAAGGCACCGGTAGATGGAGAAGTGACATTTGTCTTTGATTCTAAGCATGCCATAGGAATAAAGGATTCAAATGGATTAAATTATATTATTCATGTGGGAATTGATACAGTAAAGTTAGGAGGAAAAGGATTCGATGTGTTTGTAAGAGCCGGAGACAAAGTAAAATATGGAGACACTCTTATGAAACTTGATTTGGAATATTTGAAGAAAAATGCTCCATCCATTGTATCACCGGTTTTGTGCACTGATATGAATAACAGGATGACTATAAAACTTCTAAAAGAAGGTGCAGTACAGGCAGGAGAAGAATTGTTTGAAATTGAAATTTCGGAATAGCTGTGGAGATAGGCAGGGCAGGTGAAATTACAAAAATGAAATTTCA
>NZ_HF991872.1:256850-262403 GCF_000432355.1 Eubacterium sp. CAG:161 | reverse complement strand
TTCACAAGAATAAATCCCACAACAGATTTAATGGCATCAAGCATACTTATAATAAAGAACATCCACACAATCGGAAGATTAGTGAAATGTGCCAGTAGCATTGCCACAGGTACATTTACCGCCCATATAAAACCACTGTCAAAAATAAAAGTCATAACCGTTTTGCCACCACTTCTAAGAGTAAAGTACGCCGCATTGGTAAAGGCGTTAAATGGTGTGGCAAGAACATATACCAAAATAAATCNNAACATATACCAAAATAAATCTTGTGGCAAGATAACGTATTTCTCCGGTTGTGTTATATATACGTGGGAACAAAGGTGCTGCAATAAGCAACAGGGCAGATACTCCAAGAGAAATCATTAAAGAAAAAGTGATCATCTTCGTATCCGTTTCCTTAGCCTCTTTTAGCTTGCCGGCACCAATTAACTGACCAATAACAATAGAAATGGCAATGCCCATTGTTAAGAAAAATGTATTAACTACATTATTAAGAGTGTTGGAAATATTAAGCCCGGCTATGGCCGAAAGTCCTCTGGTAGAAAGTGCCTGTGTCTGCATTGTTATTCCGGCGGCCCAAAGCAATTCGTTAAATAATAAGGGAGTACCGCGTAAAAGAATCTTTTTTACAAGAGAGGAAGGCACATGCAAATTGCTATAAACACCTTTAATAAACCTATATTTATCACTGTGTCTGTAGGTATAAATTATAAGATATCCACATTCAACAAATCTTGACATAACTGTTGCAATGGCAGCACCTATGACTCCCAGTTTTGGAAAACCAAGTAAACCGAATATTAAAAGAGCATTGAAAACAAAGTCAACAATAACGGCTAAAAGTCCTGCTATCATAGGAACCATGGTTTGACCGGCTTCCTTAAGGGTTGTGCTATAGCAATTTGCCACTACAAAAGGAATAATACTAAAAAGCATGATGTATAGATAATCCCTGGCATATTTAAATGTAGCATGGATATTTCCGGAAGCCCCACCTTCATGCAGGAACATATTAATTAAAGGTTCGTGGAGAATAATTAAAACACACATGCTTATGGCAATAATAAATATTCCTATAATTAATTTCATTCTAAATACATTTCTGGCACCATTATGATTATTCTGACCGAAATATTGGGCAGAAAAAATTCCCGCTCCGGACATTCCACCAAAAACTGCCAGATTAAACACAAAAAATAACTGGTTAATAATGGCAACACCGGTCATCTGGTCTGTTCCGATTTTTCCTACCATTACATTATCAAGCATAGCAACAAAGTTAGTAAGAAGATTTTGAATAACAATAGGCAGTGCAATAGCCATAATCATTTTGTAAAAAGCTTTGTCGCCAAAATATTTTGTTCTAAAAGTCTGTTTTCCTTCCGCAACCATTAAAATAACCTCATCTCATTAAATAATTTAAATAAAAACAGCAATAAATAACTGTATAAAATAATCACAATAATTAATTGCAATAGGTAGTAGAATAACACATGATTCCACTACAATCAATATAAAAATATAAATTAATTTTATAGTTTTAAGATATATTGGTAATGTGCATTATTATAATAGAAGAAAAACTTAAAATAGTGGCGTTAAAAATGTTTACAATTTATTAACAAATCTTTTTTAATAAAATTGTTGACAAAGTACTTTGATAGTGATATTTTAGTGTCAGATGAAATATTAGCACTCGAAACTAATGAGTGCTAATAAATCAAAGAAAGGAGATGCTTATGGAACTTAGTGATAGAAAAGAAAAGATTTTAGATGCTATCATCAGAAGCTACTTAGAAACAGGCGAGCCGGTAGGTTCCAGAACCATTTCCAAGAACACTGATTTGAATTTAAGTTCAGCTACCATTAGAAATGAAATGTCTGACTTAGAAGAGATGGGATACATTATCCAGCCCCATACATCGGCAGGACGTATTCCTACAGATAAAGGTTACAGATTTTATGTGGACAATATCTTAAAGGATAAGATGTCTGAGTTAGATGAAAGAGAAAAGAAGGTAACTGAAAAAGAAGATTTGTTAATTGAGAAGGTTGATAAGGTTGAGACATTACTTCAAAATATGGCAAAGGTATTAGCAAATAATACTAATTATGCCACCATGGTATCCGCACCGAAGTCTCAGGAGAATAAAATCAAGTTTGTTCAATTATCAGTAATTGATGAAAATCAGTTGTTATGCACTGTTGTTTCTGACAAGAATCACGTAGTTAACAGAATTATAAAGATTACACAGCAGATTAGTCAGGAAATGATAGTGAGACTGAATGTGGCACTTAACACTGTTTTGGCAGGTTTGTCATTAGAAGAAATCAACTTAGGAGTTATTTCCACATTAACATCTCAGGCAGGAGAGTTTGAGGGATTGGTTAATGAAGTGTTAAAGACCATTACGGAAGCTATTGCTACAGAGGCACAGATGAAGATTTACACATCAGGTGCCACTAATATTTTTAAATATCCTGAGCTTAGTGATAAGGAAAGAGCCAGCCAGTTACTTACAACATTAGAAGAAAAGTCACAGCTGACGGAACTTATTAATGAAAGTGATGAGGAAACAGGCATTCAGGTATATATAGGTAGTGAGAGCCCGGTTAAGTCCATGAAGGATTGTAGCGTTGTCACGGCAACATACGAGCTTGAAGATGGATTTAAAGGAACTATCGGTATTATAGGACCGAAGCGAATGGACTACGAAAAGGTTGTTGAAACTTTAAGAACTGTTAAAGAACAGTTAAGTGAGACTTTTAAAGATGATAATTAGTATAAAGTTTTAAGAAAGGATGATTATCCGATGCAAAAGGAAAATAAAGATTTAGATGAGAACCTTGAAAAAGATGTGGCAAATGAAGAAACTACAGAGGAAGTAAAGGAAGAATCTAAAAAAGAAGAAAAGTCACAGGATGCAAAAGCACAGGATGTGGCAGAGGAAAAGCAGGATGCATCAGACAAGAATGAAAATCCTGATAAGAAAAAAAAGCGTGGCTTAAAGAAGAAGGACAAAAAAGACCAGCAGATAGAGGAACTTAATGATAAGTACCAGAGATTATTTGCAGAGTTCCAAAACTTCAGAAGCCGAAGCGAAAAGGAAAAGGCAGCAATGTTTGAAACAGGTGCCAAATCTATTATAGAGAAGATACTTCCTATAGTAGACAACTTTGAAAGAGGAGTTGCAGCACTTAGTGAAGAAGATTTAGAGTCACCTGTAGGACAGGGAATGAATCTTATTTATAAACAATTACTTTCAACTCTTGATGAAATGGGAGTTACAGCTATTGAAGCCGAAGGAAAGGAATTTGACTCTGACCTTCACAATGCAGTAATGCATGAGGAAAACGATGAACTTGGTGAAAACATTGTTTCTCAGGAACTGCAGAAAGGCTATAAATATAGAGATACTGTTATTAGACACAGTATGGTAAAAGTTGCAAATTAACTAAAGTTTTATGTTATTTTAGGAGGAAAATAAAATGGGAAAGATTATTGGTATTGATTTAGGAACAACAAACTCATGTGTAGCTGTTATGGAAGGTGGAGAACCTACAGTTATAACAAATGCAGATGGAGCAAGAACAACTCCTTCAGTAGTTGCTTTTAAAAAAGATGGTGAAAGATTAGTTGGTGAGCAGGCTAAACGTCAGGCAGTAACTAATGCAGAAGGTACAGTATCATCAATTAAGAGACATATGGGTACAGATTATAAAGTTACTATTAACGACAAGTCTTATACACCACAGGCTATTTCAGCTATGATTCTTCAGAAGTTGAAAGCTGATGCAGAAAGCTATCTTGGTGAAAAAGTTACAGAAGCAGTTATAACTGTTCCGGCATATTTCAATGATGCTCAGAGACAGGCTACAAAGGATGCAGGTAAGATTGCAGGTCTTGATGTTAAGAGAATTATCAACGAGCCTACAGCAGCAGCTTTGGAGCCTACAGCAGCAGCTTTGGCTTATGGTCTTGATAATGAAAAAGAACAAAAGATTATGGTATACGATTTAGGTGGTGGAACATTTGATGTATCTGTTATCGAAATCGGTGATGGCGTTATCGAAGTTTTAGCAACAAACGGTGATAATAAGCTTGGTGGTGATGACTTTGATAAGAAGGTTATGGATTATATGGTAGCTGACTTTAAGTCAAAAACAGGTATTGACCTTTCAAATGATAAGATGGCTATGGAAAGAATTAAAGCTGAAGCAGAAGATGCTAAGAAGAAACTTTCATCATCTACACAGGTTGAAATTAACATCCCATTCATTACAGCTAATGAGCAGGGACCTCAGCATCTTAATATGACTCTTACAAAGGCTAAGTTTGATGAACTTACAA
The DNA here is from genome assembly GCF_000432355.1 of Eubacterium sp. CAG:161. Taxonomy (NCBI): domain Bacteria; kingdom Bacillati; phylum Bacillota; class Clostridia; order Eubacteriales; family Eubacteriaceae; genus Eubacterium; species Eubacterium sp. CAG:161. Next base: position 258,052 of record NZ_HF991872.1, on the reverse strand, counting down.
GAGACTTAGTTGAGAGAACAGCTATTCCTGTACAGAATGCGTTAAAGGATGCAGGAATTACAGCTTCAGAGCTTAGCAAAGTATTATTAGTTGGTGGTTCTACAAGAATCCCGGCTGTTCAGGATAAGGTTAAACAGTTAACAGGTCACGAGCCATCAAAGAAGATGAATCCTGATGAATGTGTAGCTATTGGTGCTTCAATTCAGGGTGGTAAATTAGCAGGTGACGCAGGTGCCGGTGATATTCTTCTTCTTGATGTTACTCCACTTTCATTATCAATTGAAACAATGGGGGGTGTTGCTACAAGACTTATTGAGAGAAATACAACTATTCCTACAAAGAAGAGCCAGATTTTCTCAACAGCAGCAGATAACCAGACAGCAGTTGATATTAACGTAGTACAGGGTGAGAGACAGTTCGCAAGAGATAACAAGTCCCTTGGACAGTTCAGACTTGATGGAATTCCTCCAGCAAGAAGAGGTGTTCCACAGATTGAGGTTACATTTGATATTGATGCAAACGGTATTGTTAATGTATCAGCTAAAGACCTTGGAACAGGCAAGGAACAGCACATTACAATTACAGCCGGATCAAATATGTCAGATGAAGATATTGATAAGGCAGTTAAGGAAGCAGCTGAATATGAAGCAGCTGATAAGAAACGTAAGGAAGCAATTGATGCAAAAAATGACGCTGAAGCTATCATTACTCAGACAGAACAGGCAATGAGCGAAGCCGGTGATAAGTTAGCAGAAGGTGATAAGCAGGCAGTTCAGGCTGACATCGATGCATTAAAGGCCACAGTTTCTGCAATTGGTGCTAATGAACCTACAGAGGCTCAGGTTGAGGAATTAAAGGCTGGAAAAGAGAAATTAATGAACTCAGCACAGCAGTTATTCCAGAAGATGTACGAACAGGCACAGGGTGCTGCAGGAGCACAGGGTGCAGGTCCTGACATGAATGCAGGTGGAGCCGCACCACATGATGACGATGTGGTTGATGGAGACTTCACAGAAGTATAAATTAAAAATATAATGGGGTGATGCCCCTTATTACCGGAGAATCCCGCCCGTTTCAAACGGACGGGTTTTCCCACGAAATAAGATACGCTATTTTTTAACGATGGAAGGTATATTATTATGGCAGATAAGAGAGATTATTATGAGGTGTTAGGCGTTGACAAGAACGCTGATGCAGCCACA
>NZ_HF991872.1:223445-256838 GCF_000432355.1 Eubacterium sp. CAG:161 | reverse complement strand
AGAACGCTGATGCAGCCACAATAAAAAAAGCATATAGAACTCTGGCAAAAAAGTATCACCCTGATGCAAATCCGGGAAATGAAGAGGCAGCTGCAAAGTTCAAGGAAGCATCAGAAGCATATGCGGTGTTATCTGATGATGAAAAGAGAAAGCAGTACGACCAGTTTGGTCATGCGGCTTTTGATGGCAGTGGCGGAGCAGGTGGCTTTGACTTTAACAATATGGATTTCGGTGATATTTTCGGTGGATTCGGTGATATCTTTGGTGATATTTTCGGAGGTGGAAGCCGTGGACGTTCAAGAAGCAATAACGGTCCAATGCGTGGAGCCGATGTGAGATGTGGTATCCGAATTACTTTTGAAGAGGCTGTATTTGGATGCAAGAAGGAAGTTACAATTAATTACAAGGAAATATGTAAAACCTGTAACGGAACAGGTGCAAAGCCTGGAACTTCTCCTGAAAAGTGTCCTAAATGTAATGGTCAGGGTCAGTATGTTTCACGTCAGCAGACTATGTTTGGTATGATGCAAAGTACTCAGGTATGTCCTGATTGTCGCGGAACAGGTAAAATTATCAAGGAAAAATGTCCTGATTGCTATGGCAATGGATATAAACAGACGAAGAAGAAAGTTACTATTGATATTCCTGCAGGTATTGATGATATGCAGAGAATCCGTAAAACAGGTGAAGGGGAACCGGGTACAAACGGTGGCCCAAGAGGTGATTTGTTAGTTGATGTTCGTGTATCTCCAAGTGCAAACTTTGAGCGTGATGGTATGAATTTGTATAACAATACCCGTATATCATATGCACAGGCAGCATTAGGTGGAGATATTCGTGTCAAAACCATAGATGGTGATGTTAAATTTAACATTAAGCCGGGTACACAAACAGGAACACGTATCAGACTTAAGGGAAAGGGCGTTTGCAATGTACACAATCAGAATACAAAGGGAGACCAGTATTCAACTCTTGTGGTTGACGTTCCTACTCACTTAAATTCAGAACAAAAAGAGCTTCTTAAGAAATTTGATGAAATCTCAGGCAATACACTTCATGAGTTTGACGATGCAAAACCGGGAGGAACTGAGAAGAAGAGAAAGAAGAAATTCTTTTAAAAATAGAGAAATTCAAATTTGCTGAAAATTAAATCTGAAAGAATAGAGGCAGTTAGAATGAACAATTTGTTTAAACTAACTGCCTTTATTTTATTTAAAAATGTATATTATTTAAAGTCATATTTTGTTTATCGCTTGTTAAGTGGTACATATGCCGTAGGTTTTGCCACGTTCTTGTAAGCCGGACGGATAATCTTTCCGGCATTAATGATTTCTTCAATACGGTGTGCACTCCAACCTGCCATTCTGGCGGCGGCAAACATTGGGGTATATAATTCATCAGGTAAACCTAACATCGAATATACAAATCCACTGTAGAAATCTACGTTGGCACTAACACTTTTCTTTCTGTTGTGAGCCTTTGAAATAACCTCAGGGGCAAGACGTTCAACATTTTCATAAAGATGATACTCGTCCATAAGATTCTTTTCTTCGGCAAGTTTTTTTGTGAAACTCTTCAAAAGTTTGGCTCTTGGGTCTGATATGGCATAAACAGCATGACCAATACCATATATTAATCCTGACTGGTCAAAGAGACGTTTATCTAAGATACCCTTAAGATAATTTTTAACCTCATCATCGTCGTTCCAGTCATTAACAGTTTCTTTCATGTTATCAAACATTTTCTTAACCTTAACATTAGCACCACCGTGTCTTGGACCCTTTAAGGAACAAAGAGAGGCGGCAATTGCTGAGTATGTATCTGTTCCTGATGAAGATACAACATGGTTAGTAAAGGTTGAGTTATTACCACCGCCATGTTCTGCATGAAGAACAAGTGCCAAATCCAAAATTTTAGCTTCCAAATTGGTATAGGAGCTGTCGGGTCTTAAAAGTCTTAAGATATTTTCAGCTGTTGATAGCTTAGGGTCAGGATTTATAATGTGAAGATTATCATGATAGTGATAATGCCTCATTGACTGATATCCATATACTGAAATAAGAGGAACTCTTGCTATAAGACTTAAACTCTGACGTAAAACGTTTGGAATGGAAGTATCATCAGGGTTATCGTCCCATGAATACAGGGACAATACACATCGTGCCAAAAGATTCATCATATCCTTGCTTGTAGCCTTCATAACAATGTCTCTTACAAAGGATGAAGGAAGATTACAAAATGAAGCAAGAACATTATTGAAATTTTCAAGGCGTTTTGCATTAGGTAGTTCGCCAAATAATAACAGGTAAGTTACTTCCTCAAATCCGAATCTGTCCTCAGCAATAAATCCATTAACAATATCTTCTATATTCATTCCACGGTAGAACAGCTGTCCCTCGCATGGAACCGTAACACCGTCAACCACCTCAAATGAATGAACATCACCTATTTCAGTAAGACCGGTAAGAACACCTTTTCCACCTTTTTCACGTAAACCTCTTTTAACGTTATATACATCATAGAGACTTGGATCTATGCAGGAATTGTTTACGCAACGGTCAGCGTACCTTTCAATTTGTGCCGTAAGCTTATCTTCAGTCTCAAATGAATTTTCATTTAATAGCAATATATTTTCCCTCCTTTTTTTAAAATTAAAATTAAGTAATTGTCATAAAAAAACACAATATGACAATCTATTTTAACATAAAAATAGAATAAACTCAACTTAAGGAAAAACAATAAGACACTTCCTCAATACCGGGTTTTGTGATACAATAAACCCAAATGGCTAATAGCATATTTATTATATTTACCATAGAGGTTTGATATGGACATATTTGATTATGCAAGAAATATAAATAGTGAAAAAGAGTCACCCTTAGCCAGCAGGCTGCGTCCGAAAACACTAGAGCAGGTTGTAGGACAGGAGCATATTATAGGCGAGGGAAAACTTCTATATAGAGCAATAAAGGCAGATAAAATCAGTTCGGTTATTTTTTATGGCCCTCCGGGAACAGGGAAAACAACTCTTGCCAAGGTTATTGCTAATACTACCAGTGCTGAATTTAAACAGTTAAATGCTACAGTGGCAGGAAAAAAGGACATGGAAGAGGTAGTGGAAACTGCCAAACAGAACATGGCAATGAGTGGCAAAAAGACTATTTTGTTTATAGATGAGATTCATAGATTTAACAAGGGACAGCAGGACTATCTTTTACCTTTCGTGGAGGATGGAACAATAATCCTTATAGGAGCTACTACTGAAAATCCTTATTTTGAGGTAAATTCAGCTTTAATATCCCGTTCAATTATATTTGAATTAAAACCTTTGTCCACGGAAAATATTGAAAAGTTAATATATAGAGCCGTTGAAGATAAAGAAAATGGAATGGGAATTTACAACGGAGTTATTGATAAAGATGCAGCACGGTTTTTGGCGGAAATATCTAACGGTGATGCAAGAACAGCACTAAATGCAGTTGAATTAGGTATCCTTACCACTGATAAAAGCCAAGATGGAAAGATACATATAACACTAGATGTGGCAGAGCAGTGTATACAAAAAAGAGCATTAAGATATGACAAGTCAGGGGACAACCATTATGATACAATATCTGCATTTATAAAAAGCATGCGTGGCTCAGACCCGGATGCGGCAGTGTATTATTTAGCCAGAATGCTGTATGCAGGAGAAAGCGTTGACTTCATAGCGAGAAGAATAATGATTTGTGCAGCAGAGGATGTGGGAATGGCAAATCCACAGGCATTAGTTGTAGCCACGGCGGCAGCACAGTCGGTACATCAGGTGGGAATGCCGGAGGCACAGATTATTTTGTCAGAAGCGGTAATATATGTTGCTTCTTCACCGAAGAGCAATTCAGCCTACAATGCCATATTTAAGGCAATGGATACAGTGAAAAATACAGTAACCAGTAAGGTGCCGGTGCATTTAATGGACGCACATTATAAAGGTTCAGCGGCACTGGGACATGGTATAGGATATAAATATGCACACGATTATCCTAACCATTATGTTAATCAGCAGTATCTTCCGGATGAACTGGTAGGTTCAAAGTTTTACAATCCGGGAGATTTAGGATATGAAGCAGAAGTTAAAGAATATTTTAAAAAGATAAGAGGTATTGATTAATTGAAGGCATTAATAGATAAACTGGCATCAGGAAATGCGGTGTATGAAACACCGGATGCGGAAATATCTGAAAATAGAATAGCAGTGGAATTAGAGCAGGGGGAAAGCACATACGGAGAGATTGCCATTAATGGTAAGCACGGAATGAGCGTTAAAGGTATTGTTTTTTCCACTGACAATCACATTGAATTTGAGAACAACCAGTTTAATGGGATTAACAATAAGGTTAAATATGTTGTATCCTCTAAAAATATGTATGAGGGACAGGTAATAAGCGGAACCATTAGTGTAATAACCACTGCTGGGGACTATGCCATTCCTTTTGGCATAACAGTGAAAAAGCAGGTTATAACATCTTCCATAGGTGAAATCACAGCTCTTACGGACTTTGTGAAACTTGTAAGAGTGAGCTATGATGAGGCACTTTTGCTGTTTTTATCAAAGGAATTTAAAACATATTTCCTTAAAAAAGATGACCATGCCCTTACTTTGTATAATCAGGTAATGAGAAATACTAACAGAAACATTGCTCTTGAGGAATTTTTAGTAGGAATGAAACTAAAGGACAAAGTGAAAATAAGTATTTCTAATACCATAAAAGAGTATACGGATATAAAAGAAAACTATGGCGATGTGTTAAATATTTCAAGAAGCGGCTGGGGCTACGTGGACATAGACGTGGAAGTTCAGGGAGACTTCTTCTATGGCTGTAAGGACAAAATTTCCGGAGATGAATTTAACGGAAAAATTGCTGAATATCAGTATCTCATTAATGCAGGAAGACTTCACGGAGGAAGTAATTGCGGAAGAATTATTTTAAGAAGCTCTAACGAAAAACTGGTGTATGATGTGGTTATTGTAAATCAGAAAGACAGTATTGATGAGTACCTTAAAAACAAAAAAAGTACCATCAATATGGTAAAAAACTATCTGGATTTCCGTACCGGGGTTATAGATGGTAAAAAATGGAAAAGTAATCTTTTAAATCTTGCTGAGGAAAGATTAATAGCTAATAAAAATGACATTGTTGGAGTTTTGGCAAAGGCTCAGGTGGGAATAACTAATAATGATGACGAAATGGCATTAGAATATTTAAACAGGGCATCTAATCTTGTTTCCATTAAAGATGAAAAGTCTGTAATTTATTATTGCTATTATTTATATTTAAAATCTATATATAAAAATGATGCTTCCTACACATATGAAGTTAAGGAAGAAATAAAAGGTTATTTTGAAGGCGGATACGACAAATGGCAGCTTTTATGGATGCTGTTTTACATGGATGACAGGTATGATGAAAATCCAAGCCTTAAATATACATTAGTAAAGAGAATGTTTAATAACGGCTGTCACAGCCCTATTATGTATTATGAGGCAGCAAAGGTTATTAATGAGCAGCCGGAACTTTTTAGAATGCTTAACAAATTTGAAATCCAGATTTTAAATTTTGCCGGCAAGCATCATATGGTTGGAATAGAGTTGGCAAAACAGGCAGCAGATATTATTGGCAGGGAAAGGGAATTTAACGAAAACTACATTAATATCTTAAGCAGGTTATATGAGGAAACTGAAAGTACAGATGTACTTTACTGTATTTGTGGTGCAATTATTAATGGAAACAGAGCTAACAAGGAATACTCTAAGTGGATAAGTGAAGGTGTAAAAAAAGAATTAAAAATCACTAATCTTTACGAGTATTATATATACACAATAGATGTGGATAATTACAATATGCTGGAAAAATCAGCATATAAGTATTTTTCATATGGCACTGATACTTTAATGTATAACAGAGATTATTTTTACGCAAATCTTGTAACTAATTTCAGTGACACAGATGAAATTTATACTAAATGCTACAATGATTTGGAAAAATATGTAACAGAAGAGCTTATGAAGGGCAATAACAACCGTCATTTAAGAGTTATATACAACAGAATTTTAAATGATGATTTTATTGTGGGAAACTTAGGTGATAATATGGCTAAGGTTCTCCATACTTATTGTATCAGGGTTAATAACAGGAAAATAAAGCATGTTATTGTAAATCATAAAGAAATAAAAGATTTCCAGACAGTGTCCTTTATAGACGGAATGGCGTATGTTCAGTTATATACAGATAATCCGGTTATTGTATTTATGGACAAAAGGGGAAGAATTATTTCAGATGTGGAATATGAAATCTCAAAAATGGAAATAACGGCACCGGTTTCAAAGGTGGGAAGCAATCTTTTAACAGAATTATGTGACATTGAAAAAATCATGAGAAATCCTGCAGACAATCCGGGAAAGCTTATTGAATTAAAGGCAATGGTGGGTGCACCGGGACTTACTGAGGAATTTAGGCAAAGACTGATTGAGTTTATTGTGGATTATTATTATAAGGGCTACGATAAAGGAGATTTGGATATTTATCTTCTTCAAATTGATATGGCTTCACTGGATGTTAAATCACGAAATAAAGTAATGGAAGTTATGATTGAAAAGAACTTTATGGAAATGATTTATCCGTATATGGCAAAGTATGGTTATAAGGGAATAAGCAATTCCCTGTTAGAAAAGGTATGCATAGAGTTAGTGGCAAATCCTGAATGTGACCCAAATGACTATGTGGAAGAAATGTGTGCCAGTGCATTTAGAAACGGATGCAGGGATGAGGGAGTATTAAGGTTCCTTGGAAAATACTATGAGGCAGGAAGTCTTGAACTTTACCAGTTGTACCTTGCCATTAAAGCAAAAGGCATAAAGGATAATACAATAGCTGAACGTCTCTTGGTGCAGTATATTTTTGAAGGAAATACAGAAAACAAAATATATGATATTTATATGTCTTATTTAGAAGAAGCAACATCTACAGTTATAAGAAAGGCATTTTACACATATGTGACATACAACTACTTTATTAAGAAGGTGCAATGTCCGGATGTGGTGTGGGAAATTCTTGAGCAGGAATATGACAACGGATTAAACACACCGGTTATATGTAGTATTGCTTTTGTGGAGGCTATGTCTAAAAAAACAAGCCTCACTGAAAGACAGATTAAGATTCTTCAGTCACTAATAGAAACATTGGCAAAGAATAATATTAATTTTGAGTTTTATAAGAAGTTTAATAAGTGGTTTAAGATACCATTTAATCTTGTGGACAAAACCATAATTGATTTTAGAACAAATCCAAAACACAGGGTAGATATTACCTATAGCATAAAGACTCCTGAGGGACGTACAAAGAAAGTTACGGAAGAAATGGGAAGCATTTATCAGGGAATATTTACTAAGGAAATAATTATGTTTTATGGTGAAGAAATTGACTACAGCATTAAGGAGTATTCAGATGAAGACCCTGATGGAAAGGTAGTGGATAATTATTCCGTAAGAATAACAGAAAAAAATATTTACAACGATGAGTCACGTTTTGGAATGATAAATGGAATGATGATTTGCAGGGCTTTAGGAAGAGAGGATGCGGCAAGGGAGATAATGCAGTCATATGCTCTTTGTAAGGAAGCAGGCAAAGAAATCTTTAAGCTTTTATAAATTACATCGGAAATTAAGCTGGTACTAGGAGGACAAGGCTTTGGGAAAAGGAATGATTTTAGGAATAGATTTTTCTATGGACTATGCACAGATAGCATATTTGGATAATGATGGAAATCCCCAGTCCGTAAGTGTGGGAACAGAGGATAATTATATGATTCCCGCCGTTGTATGCTACAACAGTGAATTGAATGAATGGTCAGCAGGCGATGAGGCAGTTAATAAAGGAAGACTTGAAAAAAGCGAAGTTTACAAAAATCTTCCGGAAATATTCAACGAAGACAGTGAAAATGATGCTGATGAGGCAAAAAAAGCAGTTTCCACATTTATGTCATATCTAATTAAATTAGCGGTTAATTACAGCAACGGACGTTTAATAAAAAATATTCTTGTAACTGTAAATCAGGTAAATCCTCAGGTTATAAAGGGACTGCTGGAGGTATTTACTGAGTTGGGATACAATGAAAAAGACATAAAGGTAATAAGTCACTCAGAAAGCTTTGTATACTATGTTTTAAATCAGAATAAGGATATATGGATAAATAATGTTTTGTTTTTGCAGCTGGATAAACATGAGTTTTCATGTAGAAGATTAAATGTTATAAAAGGAAGACAGCCTCATGTGGCAGATGTAAGAATGACGGATTTAAGCAATTTATTCACTATGGATTTAGTTACAAGAGAGCCTCTTGGAGCTGATGAAATGCTTTCTGAATTTTTGGAGGAACAGCTTAAAAAACATGTTGTGTCAGGAGTTTTTCTTTCAGGAGAAGGATTTTATGTAGACGGATGGCAGAAAACCTTATCTGTTTTGTGCAGAAACAGAAGGGTTTTTAAAGGTAGTAACCTTATAGTAAAAGGGGCAGCCTATGGCGCAAGAGAATTTTTCTATGTACCGGTTCTTGATAAATATCTTATTTCCTGTAAGGGACGTACGAGAGTTAAAATTGTTATGGCTGTTAAATATAAGGAACATGATAGTTACATTACCCTTTCAAACATTGGAGAGTATTGGCACCAGGCAAAATCAAAGGCTGAGTGTATAATGGAAAAACCTACGGAGGCTTCCTTTGAAATTCAGGACATTATGAATCATGCCAATGAAAGTTTCAAAATTGATTTAAAGGATTTTCCTAAGAGACCGCCAAATACCACAAGACTTGAAATAAATTTCAGATATCTTTCTGAAAATTCCTTTGAAATAGAAATAAAGGATTTAGGATTTGGAGAATTCTTTAAATCCTCAGGAATGTCAGTTAAAAAAGAAATTACTTTATAGAACTTTTAAGAGGAGACGTCATGAATTATATTACTTTGTGTACGATACATACAGAGAAACCATACTATATTAAGGAAGTCAACAAAAACATATATTCAATTGAGGAGTTAAGTTATTATTTGTACAATTATCTGTATTTAATAGATGATACCTTTTTCAGTGATACATTAATTGATTATATTGAAAATGAACTAAAGCAGACAACCATTGCTTCCGGGTTAAAGCAGATAATAGCAAAGAAAGGCGAACTGGGAGAAAAAATTGCCTTTGTTATTAAAAATTCCGGATATTATTCTGAAAGAGAAGCAGAAAAACTGGAAAATCATTTAGTTGCCCTTTGTTCAAAAACAACAGCTGAACGAATAAAGGCGAAGGCGGACATACTTATGGATACAGACAAATATAACATGGCAATTAACTACTATAACAGTATTCTTAACAAGGCTATAAACACAGAACTTCCGGAAAGATTTTACGGAGATGTTTACAACAATTTAGGTGTAGCATATGCAAGATTGTTTGAATATGAACATGGAGCAGCAGCCTTTAGATGTGCATACAGGTTAAATAAGTCCAACGAGTCCTTAGAGTCGGTTTTGCTATGTGATTTGTTAAGTGATAATGAAAAGAGACTTAACATAGATAAGGAAAAATATAAGGTAAGCGATACGGTTATTAACAGACTTAGGGCAGAACTTATAAAGAGAAAAGTGCATATACAGTCAGAGTGGAAAAAAGAAAATGAGGATATGTTTGTAACTCAGTGCAGAAAAGAATATATTGTGGAAATAAACAGTTAATTTGCTGATATTAGATGTTGACAAACATAAATAAAATATTTATCATTGACTATATGTTTAAATGCGTTGAGGAAAAGGAGTAGCAGATAACCCCTTATAGAGAAAGAGGGATGGTGGAAGCCTCTTAGGAAGGTATTTGTGAAGGTAGTTTCTAAGCAGCCGTGGTAAAAAATGGATTATCCAATTAGCCGCAGACGTTTCATCCCCGTTACAGGATAAGATAAGTGATAAAGAAAGGTGGTACCGCGATATATTCGCCCTTTGTGTGCTACCGGTTACTATACAAAAGAAAAGAGTGGCATGGCTGCTCTTTTTCTTTTCATAATCTTACAGAATAGGAGAAAACAATGAAGGAATTTGAAAAGAATTACAATCCCGCAGAGATTGAAGACAGACTTTATGAAAAGTGGCAGGAAAAGAAATATTTCCATGCAGAAGTAGACAGAAGCAGAAAACCGTTTACTATTGTTATGCCGCCTCCAAATATTACAGGACAGCTTCATATGGGACATGCCCTTGATAATACAATGCAGGATATTTTGATTAGATTTAAGAGAATGCAGGGCTATGAAGCCTTATGGCTTCCGGGAACTGATCATGCATCAATTGCCACAGAAGCTAAGATTGTAGAAAAAATGCGTGAAGAAGGCATTACCAAGGAAGATATTGGGAGAGACGCATTCTTAGACAGAGCATGGGCGTGGAAAAAGCAGTACGGCGGACGTATTGTTTCACAGCTTAAAAAGATTGGTTCATCCTGTGACTGGGACAGAGAAAGATTTACCATGGATGAAGGCTGTTCAAAGGCGGTAAAGGAAGTTTTTGTTAATTTATATAACAAAAAGCAGATTTACAAGGGTGAAAGAATTATTAACTGGTGCCCTCATTGCCTTACATCTATTTCAGATGCAGAGGTAGAATATGAAGACCAGGCAGGTAAATTCTGGCACTTAAGATATCCTTTAACAGATGGTTCAGGATATATCCAGCTGGCTACAACAAGACCTGAAACATTACTTGGTGATACAGCAGTAGCAGTAAACTCAAATGATGACAGATATAAACATTTAATAGGAAAGATGCTTACACTTCCTTTAGTTGGAAGAGAAATCCCTATTATTGCCGATGACTATGTAGGTATTGACTTTGGTACCGGTGTAGTTAAAATTACACCTGCCCATGATCCTAACGATTTTGAAGTTGGACTTCGTCACAACTTACCTGTTATTAATGTTTTAACAGACGATGCTAAGATTGTTGATGATTATCCTAAGTACGCAGGTATGGACAGATATGAAGCAAGAAAGGCAATTGTAGAAGATTTAGACAAGGAAGGATATCTGGTTAAGGTTGAAGACCATGAACATAATGTAGGTACATGTTACAGATGTCATACAACTATTGAACCAAGAGTTTCAAAGCAGTGGTTTGTAAAGATGGATGAGCTGGCAAAGCCTGCAATAGAAGCTGTTAAAAAAGGTGACACTAAGTTTGTACCGGGATATTTTGATAAAACATATTTCCATTGGCTTGAAAATATCCGTGACTGGTGTATTTCACGTCAGTTATGGTGGGGACACCAGATTCCTGCATTTTACTGTGATGACTGTGGTGAAATGGTTGTAACAAAGGAAGACCATGCAGTATGTCCTAAGTGTGGTAAGGAAATGAGACAGGATCCGGATACTCTTGATACATGGTTCTCATCAGCATTATGGCCATTTAGTACGCTGGGCTGGCCTGATAAAACAGAAGAAATGGATTACTTCTATCCTACTAATACATTAGTAACAGGATATGATATTATACCTTTCTGGGTAATGAGAATGATGTTCTCAGGACTTGAACATACAGGAGAGGTACCTTTTGATACAGTTTTGATACACGGACTTGTTAGAGATTCACAGGGACGTAAAATGTCAAAATCTTTAGGAAACGGTATTGACCCATTGGAGGTTATTGATAAATATGGTGCTGACGCATTAAGATTTACCCTTATTACGGGAAATGCACCTGGTAACGACATGAGATTCTATTGGGAAAGAGTAGAGGCATCAAGAAACTTTGCCAATAAGGTTTGGAATGCTTCAAGATTTATCCAGATGAATCTTCCTAAAGAAAATATTGATTTAGGTAAGAAACCTGAAAACTTAACTGATGCAGATAAGTGGATTTTATCAAAAGTTAACACTTTGGCAAAAGATGTGACAGAAAATCTTGATAAATTTGAACTTGGTATAGCAGCTGACAAAATTTACAACTTTATTTGGGAAGAATTTTGTGACTGGTATATTGAAATGGTTAAGCCTAGATTGTACAATGATAATGATGATACAAAACAGGCTGCATTATGGACACTTAAGAAAGTATTAATTGACTCATTAAAACTTTTACATCCATATATGCCATTTATTACAGAGGAAATATTCTGTAATATTCAGGATGATGAAGAGTCCATTATGATTTCATCATGGCCTGAGTATTCAGAAGAAAACACATTTGAAAAAGAAGAAGCATCAGTTGAAACTATTAAGGAAGCTGTACGTTCTATCAGAAATATACGTTCAGAGATGAATGTTGCACCAAGCAAGAAGGCAAAAGTATTTGTTGTATCTGATGATGCAACTGTACGTGAAATCTTTGAAAAGGGAAATGTATTCTTTGCTACCTTAGGATATGCCAGTGAGGTTATTATTCAAAGTGATAAGGAAGGCATTGAGGATGACGCTGTATCAGTAGTTATTCCAAAGGCTACTATTTACATGCCATTTGCCGAACTTGTTGACATTGCAAAGGAAATTGAGAGACTTCATAAGGAAGTTGAACGCCTTAACAAGGAACTTGCAAGAGTAAACGGAATGCTTTCAAATCCTAACTTTGTAAGTAAGGCTCCTGAAAAGAAAATAAATGAGGAGAAGGAAAAGAAGGCTAAATATGAACAGATGATGGAACAGGTTAAGGGACAGCTTTCCCATTTAGAAAAATAAGGAGAAGGATATGATTAATTTTGAAGAAGAAATCAAAAAATTTCATCCAAGCCTTGAAATAGAAGAGGCAGAAAACGCCATCTATAACAACAATATATCAGATATTACTGATGTTATGATACAGATGGTTGAGGAACTAAAGGGCGAGAACAAATAAGCAAAGGATGGATTTAACAGATGATATGCTATAATTGTGGAAATGTCCTTACTAACAGTGATTATTGCAGTCACTGTGGTATGGATGTAAGCGTCTACAAGAGAATTGTGCGTTTGTCCAACACATATTACAACGTGGGTCTTACAAAGGCAAGAAACAGAGATTTAGCCGGAGCAGCAGATACCTTAAGACGTTGTGTTAAGTTAAACAAACGTAATATTGATGCCAGAAATCTTTTAGGACTTGTGTATTTTGAAATGGGAGAGACAGTTCAGGCATTTTCCGAATGGGTTATGAGCACCAACATTCAGCCGGATAACAACCCGGCAGACCGATATCTTGTAGCTATACAGCAGGAAAAGGGAAAAGTAGATGAGTTGAATCATACTATAAAGAAGTTCAATGTAGCTCTTAATTATGCCAAGAGCGGAACTGACGACATGGCTATAATTCAGCTTAAGAAAGTCCTTAATCAGAATCCTAATCTGATAAAGGCCTATCAGCTTTTAGCTTTACTTTACACCAAAAACGGTCAGTACGAGAGAGCAAAGAGAACAATAAAGAAGTCTCTTAAAATTGACAAGTGCAATCCTTTAAGTATCCGTTATTTAAGAGAAATTAACGAGTATATGGAGGATGAAAAGAAAAATGATCCTGACAGGAGAATGGAGCGAAGACGAAGCTTAAGAGGTGTAATGGTTGACAGACCTTACTTAAGTGGAAATGATGTTATTGTTCCACAAAACAATTTTAAAGAGGCTATTAGCAGTGCCCAAAGTATTTTACACATAATAATAGGTGTCTTGCTTGGCGCAGCATTGGTTTACTTTATTGTTACTCCGGCAAGAATTGCAGGCATTTCTGATAAAGTAAATGACACAAAGGTTGAATATAATCAAAAGATTGCTATAAAAAATTCTACAATTTCCGAATTGCAGGATCAGGTGGATACAATAAAGAAGGAAAGGGACAAGCTTAAAACGAGTCTTGCCCAGTATACTGGCACGGGAAATACTTTAAGCACAAACTACAGTAATCTTTTAGAGGCAGTACAGTATTACTTAGCAAAGGATTACGACAATAGTGCAAAGTCATTAGAAAAGGTTGATGGCAAAATGAAGATGGAATCAGCTTCATTTACATCGGTGTACAAGTCATTAAGTGATCAGTTGTCATCAAGAGTGGAAAATTCAGCTTTTGATGCAGGTATGAGCGCCTACGAAAGTGCAGATTACGAAACAGCAATAACACAGTTTACAAAGTGTATTGAGGCAAATAAAAACAACGTTAAAGCGATTTATTACTTAGCCTATGCCTATAACAGGCAGGGAGATACAACTAACTCCAATAAGTATTTCAAGAAAATCGTTGATGATTTTGGAGATTCAGAATACGCAGATAGAGCAAGAAATATGTTATCAGACAATGGCGGCGATGACGGCAACAATGGTGATAACGGAGACAATGGCGGTAATAACGGAGACGGCGGAAGTTCAGAATAAAATATAAAAATACTAAAGAAGAGAACCTTAAAAGGGTTCTCTTTTTGTAGCAAAAGCCCGGCAAGCAATATCGTGCTCGCACGAAATATTATTTGCCGGGCGTAAGAACATCGAAAAGCTATGCTTTGAGATGTCCGCTAGCTAAAATCGGGTAGGAGTCAGCCTACTCGATTGGTTATGGTAAAACAGGTATTGAGCCATGTTTATAAAAATTTAAGGGGGATTACAATGGAAGTTTTATATGAAGTAAGGGGAAGAAATCTGTTGATTTATTTACCGGAAGAATTAGACCATCATAATGCAAAAATCATAACAGAGCAGTCGGACTGGTATATTATTTCAAACAAAATTCAAAACATTATTTTTAATTTTAAAAGAACAAAATTTATGGACAGTTCAGGAATCGGGGTTATTATGGGACGGTATAAGTTAGTTAAAAACCGGGGCGGTAAAGTTACTGTTACTAATATTAATAATTCTATTGACAGAATATTAACTATTTCAGGTTTGTACAAAATTGTTGAAAAAACAATAACACCGGATTTATCCAGATATTAGGAGGAAAGTATGGAGAATAATATGAGCATTACGTTTGATGCCAAGTCACAAAATGAAAGTCTGGCAAGAATGGTGGTGGCTGCCTTTCTCACGGAGGTTGACCCTACAATCGAAGAAATAAATGACATAAAAACTGCTGTTTCAGAGGCAGTTACTAATGCAATAATTCACGGATACGGGGAAAAAACGGGAACTGTATACATGAAGTGCAACATGCTTACAAATAAAATAAAGAAAAATGATAGTACATACGAAACAGATACAACCATAAAAATTGAAATAAAAGATGAAGGTGTTGGAATTGAAAACATAGAAAAAGCAAGAGAGCCGTTGTTTACAACTAAACCGGAGTTAGAACGCTCCGGAATGGGATTTATGTTTATGGAAATGTTTATGGATGAACTGATTGTAGAGTCAGAAAAAGGTCGTGGTACTAAGGTTTCCATGACAAAGAGATTAACAAAGCAGGAAAAAATCTGATAATGGATGTATTATCGTTAATAGAAATGGCTCATAAGGGAGATAAAGCAGCAAGGGACAAGGTACTTTTAGAAAACAGTGGTCTTATCTGGAGCATTGTCAGGAGATTTTTAAACAGAGGCTATGAAAGTGAGGATTTATTTCAAATAGGCTGTATAGGAATGCTTAAGGCAATTGACAGGTTTGATGTTAATTTTAAAGTGGCATTTTCCACCTATGCAGTGCCACTGATAGCAGGAGAAATCAGACGCTTTTTAAGAGATGATGGCATTATTAAAATAAGCAGAACCATAAAAGAAAATCAATTGAAAATTTATTTAGAAACGGAAAAATTCAGAAAAGATAATAACAGGGAACCTACGGTGGAGGAATTGTCTAAAGTATGTGATTTAACCTGTGAGGAAATAATAACTGCATTAGATGCATCAAGAGAAGTGGAATCTATTTATAAGGAAATCGATACCGGGGATAATAAAAAGCAGACAATATTGGAAAAAATAGAGGATGAAAGCAGTCATGAGATAATGGTTATTAACCGCATAATGGTAAAACAGCTGTTAGAGACCCTAGAAGATACAGACAGAAAAATAATTATTTTAAGATATTTTCAAAATAAAACCCAGTCGGAAATTGCAAATATAGTGGGAATGACTCAGGTTCAGGTGTCAAGAACTGAAAAGAAAATTTTAGAAAAATTAAAAAAACAAATTGGATAAATTAGAATAATATAGTGTTCATTGGATATAATGTATGTCATAAACAATTATAGAAAGGATTTGACAGGTATGAAAATCTTTAAAGTTATAATTATTATGGCTGCCATCATAATGGCTACAGGAATTGGTGTTTATTTGTGCTCTCAGGCGAAGGAAACAGAAAAAACTGAAACGGCAGTTATGATTTAGAGGTGGGCATGAGTGATACATTATATATAAAGTTAGATCAGTGCGTGGAAGTAACTCACGAAGATGTAACTATTGGCGATGTGGCAAAATTAGAATGTAAGAACATGTCAGTGGTAAACAGGTTAAAGCCCATTAAGCTTTTAACTGATCATTCCAATGGCAAAAAAAGATATATTGTTTCTATAATGAAAATTTTTGAAATAGTGGATGAAACCTTTGAAAATGTTGATGTACAAAGTGTTGGTGAAACAGACTGCATTATTGAATTTAAAAAGGCATATGCAGGGAAAAAATATCTGGAAATTATTAAGGTTATTTTAATATGTGTACTTTTGTTTTTCGGAGCAGGTTTTTCCATAATGTCATTTAACAATGACGTTTCAGTGGAAGGAATGTTTGAAAAAATCTGCAAGTTAGTGGCGGGAGACAAAAATACCGGAAAATCATTAATGGAATTATGCTATTCTGTGGGATTGGGGGTAGGAATCCTTGTATTTTATAACCATTTTGGGCTAAAGAGGTTGTCAAAGGATCCAACGCCTATTGAGGTTGAAATGCGAAAATATGAAACCGATGTTAATCAGGCTTTAATTGAGGGGCATAACAGACAGGATGGAAAGTTGGATGTAAAATGACGTGGTGGAAATATATAATTTTGGGACTAACAGCATTTGGAGGAGGCAGTGTAATTTCAGCAGCGGTATTTGCCCTTATTGCCTCCACCGGTGTTATAACCAGAATGGCAGGGAAAACCCATACCGGAAAACATGTTACTAAATATGAGACAGCAGTTGTGGCAGGAGGTACATTGTGGAATATATTCTGGGTATTTTCCGTAAAACTTCATATGCCGGTAACGGTATCGGCAGTGCTACAACCCATAATAGGACTGTCTCAGGGAATCTTTGTAGGATGTCTTGCAATATCTTTAGCTGAGGCATTAAATGCCACGGCAATTTTTGCCAGAAGAGTGAAACTGAGAATAGGTCTTAGTTATATTATCTTAGCTGTGGCAGTGGGAAAAGTAACGGCGGCAATAATTCAGTTCACTAACGGATGGGTTAAAAAATAGCATTAATGAAAGCATAAAGGGGAAAGTAATGGAAAGCGAAGAAAGAAAACAAAAATATAATGAATATGTTGAGCGGATAACTCCTGACAATAAGTTGTTTACCGATGTGTTTAATGCATTCTGGATAGGGGGAATTATTTGCCTTATGGGGCAGATATGGGTGGCAATATTTACTTACTTTGGAATGAACAAAGAGGATGCCGCAGCCTGGACTACACTGGTGCTTATTTTAGAAAGTGTTATTTTAACAGGTCTTAATATTTATCCGAAAATAGCCAAAAAAGGGGGAGCCGGATGTCTGGTTCCCATAACAGGTTTTGCCAATGGAGTGGTGGCACCGGCAATTGAATTTAAGGCAGAAGGGCAGATATTTGGTGTTGGAGCAAAAATATTTACCATTGCAGGGCCGGTTATTTTGTATGGAATATTTTCCAGCTGGATTGTGGGAGTCATATACATGATACTTCAGGCGGCAGGAATATTATAGAAGAGTATGGAAAAAATAGTGAAGAAGAAATACCTTTGGGATTGGGATTTGAATTGGCAATGAATGATAAGGCAATGGAAAGTTTCTCGAAAATGCCTGAAGGTATCCTCCCTTTTTATTGAAAGCATATGAAAAAAGATATATAATAATTATGTTCGGGCACATAAAACGGTATGCCTTAAATTAAAAAATATGCTTTACAATACAGGGAGGGTACCTTGGATAAAAGGAAAAAAACAGCAGTTACAATTGTCATGACATGCATTTTAATTTTGATTATGGCACTGGTAATAATGTATAGAATAAAAGAAAACAACAGCAAAGATTACACAAAGTATGAGAATCAAAACACTAAGGAAACATCTACCATACAAAGCAGTAAAATAGGATTGCAGCGAAAAGATATCGAAAAAATATGGAATGACAGTGCGTTGGAGGGAAATAGGCAGGAAAAGGAATTTTACAGATTTGAATTTCCCATGTACAGAGGTGAAAGTGTAGAAGAGGTATTTAGCCTGTATTTCAGATTTTATGTATCATGCGAAGATGGAGAGTATTATTTAGACCCACGAATAATATTTGGTGGATTTTATAATGTTTCCGATATAAAAGATGACAAAATTTCAAAGGAATTTACCATTTTATCAGACAAAGAAAGCCTTAAGTTTAATATATTTAAGGATGAAAAGAAAAGTGCTGATGATGGGAATACATATAATGCAATGGCGTTTTCCACAGAGAACATTGACGAATTTGAAAAAATAGTCAAAAGTAAAAACGTAAATATAAAAATAACCCTTGATAACAGGAAGTTTGTGTTTGATTTGGGCAAAGATGAAAAGAAAAAGTTACATAGTCTGATTTCAGATTATAAGAAATTAGAAGAAAAGGTATGTGATGATAAACAGTAGTTTTTGACATGGAAATACAGGAAGGATAAATTATGCTGTCAGAAGAGAGAAAAAGAAATTTAGAAACAGGAAACAGGGTTAGGGAAATACGAAATGGTATGGACTACACTCAGACTGCAATGGCAAATGAATTAGATGTTTCTCTTTCTGCCTATAAAAAAATTGAGTCAGGAACTATGGCAATAACCATAAATATGCTAAAAACGTTAAACGAAAAGTTTGGAGTCTCTGCAGATTACATATTATTTGGTAAAGAAGAACATATTGAAGACATTGACGAATTTGTAGATAGTCTGTCCGAAGAGGAGGGCAGGGAAATCTATGAGGAGTTAATAGATTATTTTGTTAATCAAAAAAAGAAAACTTATATAGTAAAATAGTATTGTATAAAAAATGCTTTTCTGCTATAATATTTTCAATTTGTGCATAGGTAAGTTATGCACATTACAAAAGAATATATATCTTAAATTAAACTTACGAAAGGAAATACATTTATGAACGCTTTTCTAATCTTAGAAGACGGTACAGTCTTTAAAGGAACATCTATTGGATCTACAAAAGAAATTATTTCAGAAATAGTATTTAATACCTCAATGTGGGGATATTTAGAAGTGCTTACTGATCCCAGCTATGCAGGACAGGCAGTATGCATGACATATCCGCTTATTGGTAATTACGGTATTTGCCATGAAGATATGGAATCACTTAAACCATGGCCTGATGGTTACATAGTACATGAATTAAGCCGTATGCCAAGTAACTTCAGAAGTGATGATACCATCCAGCACTTTTTGGAGGAACATGATATTCCGGGAATCGCCGGCATTGATACAAGAGCCCTTACAAAGATTCTTCGTGAAAAGGGTACAATGAACGGTATGATTACCACTAATGAAAATTATAATTTAGACGAGGTATTACCTAAGATAAAAGAATATACAGTTACAGGAGTTGTTAAGAAAGTATCCTGTACAGAGAAAAAAGTTTTAAAGGGTGATGGATTTAACGTAGCTTTACTTGATATTGGAGCTAAAAATAATATTGCAAAGTCCCTTAATAAGAGAGGATGCAATGTTACAATTTATCCATGTGATACACCTGCAGAAGAAATTATTGCAGCTAATCCGGACGGAATAATGTTATCAAACGGACCGGGAGATCCAAAAGAATGCGTTTATCAAATTGAACAGATTAGAAAGTTATATGATACAGATATACCAATATTTGCCATATGCTTAGGTCATCAGCTGATGGCTTTAGCTACAGGGGCAGATACAAAGAAAATGAAATATGGACACAGAGGAGGAAACCATCCTGTTAAGGATATAGATTCAGGAAGAGTTTATATTTCATCCCAGAATCACGGATATATGGTAGATGGAGATACTATTAATCCGGATGTGGCAAAGGTTGCCTTTGTAAATGTAAATGATAAGACAGTAGAAGGTTTAAGATATATTAATAAGAATATTTTTACGGTTCAGTTCCATCCGGAAGCATGTCCGGGACCACAGGATTCGGATACACTTTTTGATGAATTTATCAATATGATGGAGGTGAGAAAAAATGCCTAGAGATACCAGAATAAAGAAAGTATTAGTTATTGGCTCAGGTCCTATTGTTATAGGTCAGGCAGCAGAATTTGATTACGCCGGAACACAGGCATGCCGTTCTTTAAAAGAAGAAGGCATTGAAGTAGTATTACTTAACTCAAACCCTGCTACAATTATGACAGATAAGGATATTGCAGATGAGGTCTATATTGAACCTCTTACAGTGCCGGTACTTAAGAAAGTTATAGAAAAAGAAAAACCTGACAGTATTCTTCCAACCCTTGGTGGACAGGCAGGACTTAACCTTGCCATGGAAATTGCTGAAACGGGATTTTTAGAGGAACATAACTGCAGACTTATAGGTACAACATCACAGACTATTAAGAAAGCAGAAGACCGTCTTGAATTTAAGGAAACAATGGAGAAAATCGGCGAGCCATGTGCTCCGTCTTTAGTTGTTGAAAATGTGGAAGACGGTATAGAATTTACCAACAAGATTGGATATCCGGTAGTTCTTCGTCCGGCATATACCCTTGGTGGCAGTGGCGGTGGTATCGCTCACAATCAGTTTGAATTAGTTGAGATTCTTGAAAACGGATTAAGACTTAGCCGTGTAGGTCAGGTTTTAGTAGAAAGATGTATTGCAGGATGGAAGGAAGTAGAGTACGAAGTTATGCGTGACTCTGCAGGAAACTGCATTACAGTATGTAACATGGAAAATATTGACCCTGTTGGTGTACATACAGGTGACAGTATAGTTGTTGCACCGTCTCAGACATTAGGAGATAAAGAGCATCAGATGCTTAGAACATCAGCTCTTAACATTATAAATGAATTAAACATTACAGGTGGATGTAACGTTCAGTATGCACTTCATCCTGAAAGCTTTGAGTATTGCGTAATTGAGGTAAACCCTAGAGTTAGCCGTTCATCAGCATTAGCATCAAAGGCTACAGGTTATCCTATTGCCAAGGTTGCTGCAAAGATTGCTTTAGGTTACACTCTTGACGAAATTAAGAATGCAATTACTCAGAAAACATATGCAAGTTTTGAGCCTACACTGGATTACTGTGTAGTAAAAATCCCAAGACTTCCATTTGATAAGTTTATTACAGCCAGCAGAAAGCTTACTACCCAGATGAAGGCTACCGGTGAGGTTATGAGTATCTGTAACAACTTTGAAGGTGCTTTAATGAAGGCTATACGTTCACTTGAGCAGCATGTTGAATGTCTTCTTGATTATGATTTCTCAAAATTAAGTGATTCAGAATTAGAAGATATGCTTCACAAAGTTGATGACAGACGTATCTGGGTTATTGCAGAGGCATTAAGACGTGGTGTAAGTTACGACCACATTCATGAAGTTACCATGATAGACAAGTGGTTTATAGACAAACTTGCCATTATTGTGGAAATGGAAAATGCGTTAAAGAACGGGCCTCTTACACCGGAACTGTTAAAGGAAGCAAAGAGAATTGAATTCCCTGATACTGTAATTAGCAGACTTACAGGAAAAAGCGAAGAAGAAATTAAAAACATGCGTTACGATAACAATATTGTGGCTGCATATAAGATAGTTGATACATGTGCTGCTGAATTTAAGGCAGCAACTCCATACTATTATTCAGTATATGGAGGGGAAAATGAATCAGTTGAAACAAACCCGCCAAAGAAGGTATTGGTTTTAGGTTCAGGTCCTATCCGTATCGGTCAGGGTATAGAATTTGACTTCTGTTCTGTACATTGTACATGGGCATTTAAAGAAGAAGGATTTGAAACAATTATAGTAAATAATAACCCTGAAACAGTTTCAACTGACTTTGATATAGCTGATAAGCTTTACTTTGAACCACTTACGCCGGAAGATGTTGAAAACATTGTAAACATTGAAAAACCGGATGGAGCGGTAGTTCAGTTTGGTGGACAGACAGCTATTAAGCTGACAGAATCTCTTATGAAGATGGGGGTTCCTATTCTTGGTACAAAGGCTGAGGATGTTGATGCCGCTGAAGATAGAGAGTTGTTTGACGAAATTCTTGAACAGTGCAAGATTCCAAGACCTACAGGGGGAACTGTATTTACTGCGGAAGAAGCTAAGAATGTAGCTAACAGACTGGGATATCCCGTACTTGTAAGACCTTCGTATGTTCTTGGAGGACAGGGAATGCAAATAGCAACCTGCGACCAGGAAGTTGAGGAATTTATGGAAATTATCAACAGAATAGCTCAGGATCATCCTATTTTGGTAGATAAGTATCTTCAGGGTACTGAGGTGGAAGTTGATGCAATTTGTGATGGAGAAGATATATTAATTCCAGGTGTAATGGAACATATTGAAAGAGCCGGAGTTCATTCAGGTGACAGTATTTCAGTATATCCTGCATATTCATTGTCACAAAAGATTATAGATACAATTGAAGACTATACAAGAAAACTTGCCATGTCACTTCATGTAAAGGGAATGATAAACATTCAGTTTATTGTATGTGACGGAAAGGTTTATGTAATTGAGGTTAATCCTCGTTCATCAAGAACAGTGCCGTACATTAGCAAAGTAACAGGTATTCCAATTGTAAAACTTGCTACAAAATGTATTATCGGTCACAAGATAAAAGAATTAGGATACAAGCCGGGATTACAGCCTAAGGCAGATTATTATGCAATAAAGATGCCGGTATTCTCATTTGAAAAAATACGAGGAGCAGAAACAAGTCTTGGACCTGAAATGAAGTCAACAGGTGAATGCCTTGGTATTGCAAAGACCTTTAATGAGGCACTGTATAAGGCATTCCTTGGAGCAGGTGTTGTACTTCCAAAGCATAAGAAAATAATTATTTCAGTTAAGGATGCAGACAAGCAGGAAGTTGTTCCACTTGCCCAGCGTTTTGAAAAATTAGGATATGAAGTATATGCTACAAGAACTACAGCAGAGGTTCTTCGTGAAAACGGAGTAAATGCAATAAAGGTTAATAAGATACATCAGGAAGCACCAACAGTAATGGATTTGCTTCTTGAACATAAGATTGATATTGTAATTGATACACCTACTCAGGGAAGAGATAAGAGCCGTGACGGTTTCCTTATTAGAAGAACATCTATAGAAACCGGTGTAAACTGTTTTACAAGCTTAGATACGGTGGATGCTTTACTTACAAGCTTAGAAAGCGATGCAAAGGAAAATCTTACATTAGTAGATATAGCTACATTGTAATTAAAATGGCATAGAAGAATGACTGTCTCACACGGCAGTCATTTTTACTGTGGTTTTGTATACAGGTAATAACATTATACTTGCATAATAATAGAAAATAACTTATGCTAGTAGTATATGTGGTAAATTGAAAAGGGTTTATACCACAATATAATTTGCATTTTAGCAGATAACAGGAGGAAGATAATGGATTATAATAAGGCTAAAGAGTTACTTGAAAAATATGGACAGGAACAGTTATTAAGGTACTATGATGAATTAAATGATGACCGGAAGGCATCACTTTTAAAGCAGATTGAAGGAATTGATTTTAGTCTTCTTGATTTAATTAAAGACAATTCAGAGGCAAAGAAGGGTGTTATTACACCCCTTGATTCAGCAGTAACCATTGAAGATATAGAAAAGAATAAAGAAAAATATACTAACATCGGTATTTCAGCTATTAAAGAAGGAAAGGTAGGAGCACTTCTTTTAGCAGGTGGTATGGGTACAAGACTTGGTTCAGACAAGCCAAAGGGAATGTACAATATAGGACTTACTAAGGATGTTTACATTTTTGAAATGTTAATTAATAACCTTATGGATGTTGTAAACCAGTCAGGCACATGGGTTCCTCTCTACATTATGACCAGTGAGAAGAACAATGATGACACAATTAAATTCTTTGAAGAAAAGAATTATTTTGGTTACAACAAGAATTATGTTGATTTCTTTGTTCAGGAAATGGCACCGGCAGCATCCTTTGAAGGAAAGATTTACTTAGAGGATAAGGATAGAGTGTCTACATCACCAAACGGCAACGGCGGATGGTTTATTTCATTTGTAAATGCAGGACTTGCAAAGAAGGCTAAAGAAGCAGGTGTTGAATACATTAACGTATTTGCTGTTGACAATGTATGTCAGAGAATGGCTGATCCATGCTTTGTAGGTGCAATGATTGACGGTGGATACCGCTCAGCTTCAAAGGTTGTATCAAAGGCTACACCGGAAGAAAAAGTAGGTGTTTTATGCTTAGAAGACGGAAAGCCATCTATTGTAGAATACTATGAACTTACAGAAGAAATGAGATACCAGAAGAAAGAGGATGGAGATTTAGCATATAAGTATGGTGTTATTTTAAACTATCTCTTTAACATGGAAGATTTGGAAAAGAACCTTAACAGCAATTTAGTAGTTCATGTTGTAAAGAAGAAGGTTCCATATATAAATGAAGCAGGCGAAAAGATTAAGCCGGAAACAGAAAACGGATATAAATTTGAAACATTGGTTCTTGATATGGTTCATATGATGGATAACTGTTTAGCCTATGAAGTAGTAAGAGAAAAAGAATTTGCACCAATTAAGAACAAGACAGGAGTGGATTCAGTAGATTCTGCAAGAGAACTTTTGAAATTAAATGGAGTAGAATTATAATTTCACCGGAAAAGTTATTGTCCCGGTGAAAAATGTTAATATGTTTACCAGAATTAGAAGACGGAGTTAATAACCATGAAAAAAATACTTGAACTTATTACGGAAGAAATTAAAAAGGCATTTGAAGAATGTCAGTACGACAAAAAGTTAGGAAAAGTTGTTGTATCAAACAGACCTGACTTATGTCAGTACCAGTGTAATGGTGCCATGGCAGGTGCTAAGTTATACCATAAGGCACCTATTATGATAGCCAATGATGTTGTGGAAAAAATTAAGGAAAGCAAAATGTTCTCTTTAGTGGAAGCAGTTAATCCCGGTTTCATTAATATGAACTTAAATAATGAATTTGTTGCGCAGTACCTTAATGAAATGAAAAATGCACAGAAATTAGGCTGTGAAAATGAAAAGGAACAGACTATTGTTGTGGACTACGGTGGAGCTAATGTGGCAAAACCTCTTCATATAGGACATCTTCGTTCAGCAGTAATTGGTGAAAGTGTAAAAAGAATAACCAGATATATGGGAAATAAGGTTATAGGTGATGTTCATTTAGGAGACTGGGGTCTTCAAATGGGGCTTATAATTACAGAGCTTAAATGCAGAAAGCCGGATCTAGTATATTTTGATGAAAATTATACAGGGGAATATCCAAAAGAAGCACCTTTTGACATAACAGAGCTGGAGGAAATTTATCCTTGTGCCAGCAAAAAATCAAAGGAAGATGAAGCTTTTAAGGAAGAAGCTCATGAAGCTACTTTAAAGCTCCAGACAGGTTACGCACCGTACACAGCTATCTGGAAGCATATAATGGAAATTTCAAAGGCAGATTTAAAAAAGAATTATGATAATCTTGATGTGGAATTTGACTTATGGAAAGGTGAAAGTGATGCCCAGCCGTATATTCCGGGTCTAATTCAGGATTTAATTGACAAAGGTCTTGCATATGAAAGTCAGGGAGCTTTGGTTGTAGATATAGCAGAGGAAGGAGACAGCAAGGAACTTCCACCGTGCATCGTAAGAAAATCAGACGGAGCAGCACTTTATGCTACTTCTGATATTGCAACTTTAGTTCAAAGGGAACAGGATTTTCATCCTGACAAATATGTTTATTTAGCAGATAAGAGACAGGATTTACACTATACACAGTTCTTCCGCGTTGCAAAGAAGGCAGGAATTGTAAAGCCTGAAACAGAGCTTGTATTTATTGGATTTGGTACTATGAATGGAAAGGACGGAAAGCCGTTTAAAACAAGAGAAGGTGGCGTAATGCGTCTTGAAAACCTCATAGCCCAGATTAATGATGCAGTTTATAACAAAATCATGGAAAACCGTTCAGTTAGTGAAGAAGAGGCAAAGGAAACTGCAAGAATAGTAGGACTTGCCGCTCTTAAGTATGGTGATTTGTCTAACCAGGCATCTAAGGATTATATTTTTGATATAGACCGTTTTGCATCCTTTGAAGGAAATACCGGACCATATGTTTTGTATACAATTGTCCGTATTAAGTCTATTATTGAAAAGTATAAGGCTGAAAATGGAAATATAAGTGATTTAACAATTAAGGCTTATGACAATCCGGAACAGATTCAGTTAATGCTTGAAATAGCAAAGGCAAACGAAGTTATTGAAAATGCAGCTAAGGAATTGGCGCCTCATAAGATTTGTTCATATGTTTATGATTTATCTAACGCATTTAACAGATTTTATCATGGAACAAAGATTTTAGCAGAAGAAGATGGTGATAAGAAGGCATCTTATATTGCTCTTATTACCCTTACAAAGGAAGTTCTTGAAACATGTATAGATTTACTTGGATTTAAGGCACCGGATAGAATGTAAATATTAATTTGTAATAAAAATATCCCAATGGAAATTAGTGAAAACACAAAATCCATTGGGATGTTTTTATAAGTTTAAACTACTGTGCTGTTGTTTCTTCAGCAGTAGTTTCTTCTACAGTTGTAGATTCTTCAGCAGTAGCTTTCTCAGATGTAGTTTCTGATGATGCAGTAGTTGTATCAACGGAAGTATCACCTTTGACATTCTTGTCGCCGTTCTGTATTAATTTGCTTCTAAGGCTTTCTAATTCAGACTGGCTAAGCTCAACGTGAGTTGTAGCAACAGGTGGTGTATACATACCTGTGGCAACTGCTATTGAATAGCCGATATATACAACAAAAGCAACACCTACAAGAGTAACAATGGCATAAGATAATATTTTCTTTGCACTGCCTTTCTTTTTGTTATTCTTACGATTGTACTTTTCCTGTTTGTATCGATCAACTTTTGCCTGACTCATTCCTATGTACCTCTCATAATATTTATTATTACTGACACCTATAGTGCCCCATACCTTTTACTAGTATAAAACAAAAATGGTTGTAAAACAAGTGTCATTTGAGATATAATGATTGTTACGTGATTAAATTAACAGGATGGATTTATTATGAAAACCTATGATGTGATTATTTTTGATTTAGACGGAACTCTTAGTGATTCAGGAGAAGGAATTACTAAATCGGCCCAGTATGCATTGTCTAAGTTTGGCATAAATAAGGAACCTGATGATTTGAAGCATTTTGTAGGACCACCTCTTAAGGAAGAGTTTAAAAATGCTTATAATTTTTCAGATGAGGATGCTGCTAAAGCAGTGGAATATTACAGAGAAAGATATAAACCTATAGGCATATATGAAACTTCGTTATACAAGGATGGAGACATTATGCTTAAAAGATTAAAGGATGCAGGAAAGTATCTGGCCATTGCCACATCTAAGCCACAGGCTATGGCGGAAGAAGTTTTGAGATATTTAGGAATTTATGATTATTTCGATAAAATTATGGGAGCAGACCTTATAGGACCGAGACAAAGTAAACAGTCAGTGTTAGAGGCTTTATTTAAAAAAATAGAAAATAAAGACAGGTCTAAATATATAATGATTGGTGATACTAAATTTGATATAATCGGTGCTAATTTAATGAAAATTGATTCTTTAGGTGTTTCTTACGGATATGGCAACAAAAAAGAAATGCTTGAGTTAGGAGCACTTAAGGTTTTAGATTCCACGAAAGAAATAGCAGACTTTCTGCTTAATTAAATTACACAGGTATAGAGAGGAGAACAGATGGATAGTAAAAAGAGAGAAAGGGTAACTATAGGTCGTATATGGGGGCTTATTTATCCTATGTTACTGTATTTAGGTGTAACCTTTGCAGTTGAATTTATATTTATGATTGCGGTGGCAGTGCTGGGTATTTCCAGGTATGGAGCTACTGATCAGGCACAATTATATGACTTTATTATGAATGCAACCATGAGTCAGGCTTTGTCAATGACATTGTTAGCAGGACTTGCAACAGCACCGATACTTATATTTATTTATATTCGTGACAATAATAAGGACAGAAGAAATGGTACCTTTGTAAAATATAAGTTAAATAATATTTTGAAATATTTACTTATAATTCCTTTTGGAGCATTTAATATGTTGTGGGCTAACTATTTTGTAGCATTACTTCAGCTTGTAATGCCTAAGTTTATGTTAGAAAGCTACACAGATACCCAGCAGATAATTGAGGGAGGCGGATTTCTGATACAGTTGTTGACAGCGGGAATCGTTGCACCTATTGTAGAGGAACTTATATTCAGAGGTCTTGTATACAGAAGAACGAAAAAAATGACAGGAACCATTGCAGCGGCAATACTTTCAGCTGCATTATTCGGAGTGTTCCATGGCAACTGGGTTCAGGCTCCTTATGCATTTATTATTGGCATAGTGGCAGTGTTTGTGTATGAGAAGTTTAAATCCATTGTGGCACCAATAATGTTGCATATGTCAGCAAATATTTTGTCAGTCCTTATAATGACCATGACATCATCAGATACACCTACAGTAGATAGCTTAAACATTGATACATTATCATATGTTTCATCCCTTATAATTTTCATATTTATAACGGGAGTTTTAGCAGCTGTGTTTGGAGTTATTATATGGAATAAGGTAAACCCGGTGGCAATAAATGCCAAAAAAGAAAATGAGATTTAAGGAGAAGAATAATGAAGTTATTAACAGTTACTATACCATGCTATAATTCCAGTGAATATATGGAAAAAAGCATAAGAAGTGCCTTAACAGGAGGCGACAGAGTTGAGATTATCGTGGTAGATGACGGCTCAAGTGATAATACACTGGAGATTGCCAACAAATACCAGAAAAAATTCCCTGACATTATAAAGGTTGTTCATCAGGAAAACGGTGGACATGGAGAAGCAGTAAATACAGGTATTAAAAATGCCACGGGATTATATTTTAAGGTGTTAGACAGTGATGACTGCTTAGGAAAAAAAGCATTAGAGAAGGTGCTGGATTTATTAGAAGATATGGTATCAAAGGATGCAGGTCTTGATATGTTAGTATCTAACTTTATGTATGACAAGCAGGGAACAAAGCACAAGAAAATCATGAAATACAAAAGTGCAATGCCTGTTAACAGAATGTTTGGATGGGATGAATTAAAATTCGGCATGACACAGTATCTTTTAATGCATTCAGTAATTTACCGTACAAAAATATTAAGGGAATGTGGAATGGTCCTTCCGAAGCATACATTTTATGTTGATAATATTTATGTATTCCAGCCACTGCCATATGTAAAGAATATTTATTATTTAGATGTATGTCTTTACAAATACTTTATAGGAAGAGATGATCAGTCTGTTCAGGAATCAATTATGATAAAGAGATTAGATCAGCAGTATCGTGTTACCAGATTAATGCTTGAAATTTACAATAATTCAAAAATTGACCATGAAAACATTGATAAGGCAATGGTTCATTACTTTGATATGATGATGTGTGTATCTTCCATATTATCTATCAGGGAAGGTTCAAAGCAAAGACTTGATGATAAGGAAAAATTGTGGAAGGATGTTAAGGAAAGCAACCCTGGACTTTATGAAAAGGTAAGGAAATCGATATTAGGAAGAACAATGAACTTACCGGGAAAGGCAGGACGACAGATTTCAGTTATAGGATATAAGATTGCAAACAAGTTTGTAGGATTTAACTAAAAAATAAGGGAAAGCACAAAAAACGTGCCTTCCCTTATTTTTTTCTTCTTTTATTAAGAAAATATAAAACCTGATGCTGATGTGGGTCTTTAACCACAGGAGTAGGAAAATCTACATTTCTAAACCACCATTTAAATACCACAAAATACAATACCGTTGCTAAAAGAATACCGCATATAACATCAATTACCGAATGCTGTTTTAAAAACATGGTAGATAAGCATATCAGTACAGATAGTATAAGGGACAGATGTTTAATTGTCTGTCGCGGTATCAGCTCCTTCATATGAGGGCTTTTAACCAGACATATATGAGTTGCTATTGTGGCAAAAACATGTATGCTTGGACATACATTGGTTGGTGTATCCTTATCATATAAAAAATGTACCAAATCAATTAATATATTGCTTCTAGACACATTATCAAGTCTAAGTTCAAGACCGTTGGGATAAAGGGTACATACCAAAAGTGCAATTGTCATTCCCGTAAATTCATATGCACAAATTCTGTAAAATTCGTTTTTGGAATGATAAAACAGAAAAACGAAAACTGCCGGAACATATAAAAACCATAACAAATACGGTATAACGAACCATTCACAAAAAGGAATCATGTCATCTAGGGGACAATGTAAAATATGTAGTCCCGGGTAATCTGCCGATATATTCTTTTCTAACATAATAAACCAGGGCATATAGATGAACACGTACATAACCGGCCATATGTGCTTATATTTACGAAGTTCTTTCTTTAATTTAATCATAAGAAACCTTCTGTTTTTTATTTGTAATTCAGAGTATAAATCAGTGCCAACTCTCTATTTTTTTTACACAAAATAAAATTATCTGTTAAAATAAGTATGTGTGTAAAAAAGTACATACAACGGAAAGTATAACATTGTAAAAATGAAAAATAAAGAGGTATTTAGTTAAAATACAAAGTTATACACAATATATTATATGACCAAAATGGAAGGAAATGTTAAAGATGAACATAAACGGGATTATTGCAGAAGAATTAAAGGTAAAATTATGGCAGGTTGAGGCAGCAGTGAAATTAATAGATGAAGGAAATACAATTCCCTTTATTGCAAGATACAGAAAACCGGTTACGGGAGAATTAAATGACGAACAGCTAAGAGATTTAGATGAAAGATTGAAATATCTTAGAAATTTAGAGGAAAAGAAAAACACAGTTATTGCTTCCATTGAGGAACAGGGAAAAATGACTCCTGAACTTTTGAAAAAAATAGAAAAGGCTATGACAATAGTTGAAGTGGATGACATATACAGACCCTACAGACCAAAACGAAAAACAAGAGCCACGGAAGCTAAAGCTAAGGGATTAGAACCTTTGGCAATGATTTTTATGGCACAGATAAGCAGTAAAACTCCCCAGGAAGAGGCACAGGCTTTTGTAAATAAAGAAAAAGGCGTGGAAACCGTTGATGATGCAATTCAGGGAGCAAAGGATATTATTGCAGAATCAGTTTCAGATAATGCAGAGTTTAGGGATGCCATTAGAAATACAGTAATGAAACATGGGGAAATAGTGTCTGTTGCTAAAAATCTAGAAGAAAAAACACCATATGAAAATTATTACGATTATGTTGAGGGAGTAAATAAAATACCAGGACATAGAATACTGGCAATTAACCGCGGAGAAAAGGAAAAGGTATTAAATGTTAAGGTTGAAATGCCTGATGAAAATATAATAAAGGCATTAAATAAGGCGGTTATAACAAAACAGTCTGATTTTACACAGGTTATAAAGGACGCAGTGGAAGATGGTTACAAGCGTCTTATAAAGCCGGCAATTGAGCGTGAAGTAAGAAACAGCCTGACGGAAAAAGCAGAAGATGGGGCAATTGATGTATTTGGTGAGAACTTAAAGCAATTGCTTATGCAGCCGCCTATTATTGGAAAAAATGTTTTAGGATGGGACCCGGCATTTAGAACCGGTTGTAAGCTGGCAGTGGTTGATACTACAGGAAAGGTATTATACACTACAGTTATTTTCCCTACAGCACCGCAAAATAAGGTGGAAGAATCAAAGAAAGCTGTTCTTGATATAATAAAAAAATATAATGTTAGTCTTATATCCCTTGGAAATGGAACAGCATCAAGGGAATCAGAGGCAATTATTGTGGATATTATTAAGGAATGTCCTACAAAGGTAGAATATGTTATTGTAAATGAGGCGGGAGCCTCCGTATATTCTGCCAGTAAACTGGCAACAGAAGAATTTCCAAATTTTGATGTAGGTCAAAGAAGTGCCACATCTATGGCAAGAAGATTGCAGGATCCTTTGGCTGAGCTGGTTAAAATTGAGCCAAAGGCTATAGGTGTAGGGCAGTATCAGCATGACATGAACC
This sequence comes from Eubacterium sp. CAG:161, assembly GCF_000432355.1. Classification (NCBI taxonomy): domain Bacteria; kingdom Bacillati; phylum Bacillota; class Clostridia; order Eubacteriales; family Eubacteriaceae; genus Eubacterium; species Eubacterium sp. CAG:161. Next base: position 224,392 of record NZ_HF991872.1, on the reverse strand, counting down.
AGAAAAAGTTAGAAGAAACCCTTGGAAACGTAGTAGAGGATTGTGTCAACAGTGTTGGTGTTGATTTAAATACTGCATCAGCTCCCCTTTTGGAATATATTTCAGGAATAAACAAAACTCTGGCAAAAAATATTGTGGAATATAGAGAAGAAAACGGACAGTTTAACAGCAGAAAGGAATTGCTTAAGGTTTCAAAATTAGGGCCAAAGGCATTTGAACAGTGTGCGGGATTTATGAGAATAAGAGACGGCATAGAACCTTTAGATTACACAAGTGTTCATCCTGAAAGCTATGCTGCCGCAAAGAAGCTTCTTAAGAAATACGGATATACTACATCAGATATTATATCCGGACAGGTGAAAATCTCAAAGGATGTTAAGGATTATAATAGTGTGGCTGAAGAAATAGGAACAGATAAAATCACTCTTAAGGATATGATATTGGAAATGGAACGCCCTGCAAGGGATCCAAGAGATGAAATGCCAAAGCCGATACTAAAAAGCGATGTATTAGACTTTGATGATTTAAAGGAAGGTATGGAATTAAAGGGAACAGTGAGAAACGTTATTGATTTTGGTGCCTTTGTAGATATAGGAGTTCATCAGGACGGACTTGTTCATATATCAGAAATGAGTGATAAATATATAAAACATCCATTGGATGTAGTGTCTGTCGGTGATGTGGTAAATGTAAGGGTATTAAGTGTTGATAAAGAGAGGAAGAGAATACAATTGTCAATGAAATTTTAAAAAAATAAAAAAAGTGCTTGACAATAATTGGATAAACGTATATATTAATAAGGCAGTTTGAATTCTGTATGGGATCTTAGCTCAGCTGGGAGAGCATCTGCCTTACAAGCAGGGGGTCACAGGTTCGAGCCCTGTAGGTCCCATTCATTTTCAAAAGATGCGAATTTAATATTTGGCGAGATAGCTCAGTTGGCTAGA
>NZ_HF991872.1:221531-223421 GCF_000432355.1 Eubacterium sp. CAG:161 | reverse complement strand
GCACACGGTTCATACCCGTGGTGTCGAGGGTTCGAATCCCCCTCTCGCTATTAGATGAGAAAGTACCGAATAGTCGGTACTTTTTTCTTTATAATAATTAGAAACTGTGGTATACTAACTATTCGGGTATTACCCTATGGAGGTACACATGAGAATAGGAATGGGATATGATGTCCATAAGCTGGTTGAAGATAGAAAATTAATATTAGGAGGAGTTGATATTCCATACGAAAAAGGTTTGTTAGGACATTCAGATGCAGATGTGGTAGTTCATGCCATAATGGATGCTCTGTTAGGAGCTGCAGCATTAGGGGATATAGGAAAGCATTTTCCCGATACGGATGACAGATATAAGGGAATATCAAGCATTAAACTTTTACATCACGTAGGGGAATTGTTAAGAGAGAATAATTTTAAGATTGGAAATATAGATGCAACAATAATTTGCCAGAAACCAAAGCTTGCACCTTTTAGGGATGAAATGGTAAAAAATGTTGCCAAAGCATTAAATATCGAAGAAAGCAGAGTATGTATTAAAGCCACAACTGAGGAAGGATTGGGATTTACAGGTGAAGGTCTTGGAATATCCTCACAGGCTATAGCTTTATTAGAAGAAGGTTTAAATGAAAACGTATAATTTAAAAACTATTAAAGTTGAAGATTATAAATTACTTGATAAATATTACAGAATGAGAAGACCTCAGGCAGCAGACAGCAATCTTTTGGATTTATATCTATGGGAGAATTGTTACCCTACTAAGTATTTTACTACCGACAAAGGACTTATGTGGGTGGCGAAAAGCGAGGATGGACAGTTTTATTCAGCCATTCCCTGTTGCAGAAATGAGGATTTAAGGGAGTGTTTTTTAGAAACTCAGGAGTATTTTAATAATTGCCTGAAAAAGAAACTGACTATGTATGTGGTGGATAAAGAGGCAGTGGAGATTCTTGATTTACCTAAGGATGAATACGTGGTAGTCCCTGATAGGACATATTTTGATTATATATATGATGCTGAAAAATTAAGAACTTTCAGCGGTAAAAAATATCATGGCAAGAAAAATCATTTAAATGCTTTTAAAAGGGATTATGAGGGACGATATGAGTTTAAAATATTAACTAAAAATAACGAAAAAGAGATTCTTGATTTTATTGATAAATGGAAAATAACCAAGGAGCATTCACAGGAGCATGAATTTATTGATAGTGAAGCAAAGGGTGTAAAGTTTTTATTGGATAATGAGGAATATCTGGATTATAAGATGGCAGGTGTCTACATTGATGGCGAATTAAAGGCGTTTACCATTGGAAATTATTATAAAGAAGAGGACATGGTGTATATACCGGTGGAAAAAGCCGACCATAACATAAGAGGATTGTATCAGTATATATGTAGCGAGTTTTTAAAGGAAGTTTTCCCCATGGCAGGAAAAGTAAACCGCGAGGATGATATGGGACTTGATGGACTAAGAAAGTCAAAGGAGTCATATAATCCTATATATATGATTGAAAAATATACTATAATTCAAAAATAAGAGAGAGTTATTAATATGATTAGATTGTTGGAAAGTTTTGAGAAACTAAATATCAGACCCCTTTATGAACATTGTTTCAGTGAGGATGGAAAAGAATTTACTGATTATTATTTTTCAAAGTGTCTGCCACATAATGAAGTGGTGGTAAATGAGCAGGATGGGAAAATTGTGTCTGCACTTCACCTTATCCCTAAAAATCTGGTTGTGGGTTCCCTTAAGACCAATGTAATGTATATATACGCAGTGGGGACATTTGCAGGCTACAGGAACAAAGGTTATATGCACGAAATCTTCAATGAAGTTTTAAAGAAAATGTACGAAAACATGGATGCATTTACTTATCTTATTCCATCAG
>NZ_HF991872.1:203499-221523 GCF_000432355.1 Eubacterium sp. CAG:161 | reverse complement strand
CATTTACTTATCTTATTCCATCAGATGAAAATAATGCCGCCATATATGAGAGATTTGGCTTTAATTATGTTATGGACAAATTTGAGATAACTCCTACGGAGCATAGGAGGAAGGCAACTCATTCACTTATATTAAGAAAGGCAGATAACAGTGATTTGGTGAAATTATCAATTTTTGCCCAGTCAACAGCCTATAATAAGTATAGCGTGGTAGTGTCAAAGGATGTGGAGTATTTCAAAAGAATAAAAGAACTTATAGATGTTGAAGGCGGACATATTGACATATACGTGGAAAATAAAGTTATTGTGGGATATAGAATATGGATTGACCATGAAATATTTGAGGAAGTTTTAGATAGCAGCATACAATCTTTAAGTTGGGAAAGTGATGTAAGAAAGCCATATGTTATGGCAAGAATAATAAATATAAGAAAAACCCTAAGGATGTTTGAATTTAAAAACATAGATGAGATTGTGTTTAAAATAACAGATCCTATTTTAGATGAGAATAACGGTTATTTTGTTATGACACAAAAACATGGAAGTATAAAATTAGAAAAGAAGTCTGAAGGGGATATAGAAGGTGAGCCTGATTTTGACATAGGAATAGGCGAACTTACTGCACATATATTTGGGTATAAGTTGATTCCGGGATTGCCGGCAGTATGTAGAAAAGACAGCTTTTTTATAAATGATTACGTTTAATGGATAAGGAGTACAAAATGAAGATTTATAACACATTATCGAGAAAAAAAGAAGAATTTGTTCCTATAGAGGAAGGTAAGGTAAGAATGTATGTATGTGGACCTACAGTGTATAATCTTATACACATAGGAAACGCAAGACCTATGATTATATTTGATACTTTCAGAAGATATTTAGAGTATAAGGGATATGAGGTTAATTATGTTTCTAACTTCACCGATGTAGATGATAAAATCATTAAAAAGGCAATTGAAGAGGGAAGCACCGCTGAGGAAGTATCCCAGAGATATATAAAAGAATGTAAAAAAGATATGGCAGGAATGAATGTTAAACCTGCTACAACACATCCACTTGCCACTCAGGAAATTGATGGCATGATTGATATGATTAAAACGTTAATTGACAAGGGTTACGCATATGATTCTAACGGAACTGTTTATTACAGAACAAGAAAGTTTAGTGATTACGGAAAATTATCAAAGAAGAATATAGATGATTTAGAGGCAGGACACAGAGATATTAAGGTAGCAGGAGAGGAATCAAAGGAAGATCCTTTAGACTTTGTTTTGTGGAAGCCAAAGAAAGAGGGAGAGCCGGCATGGCCATCACCTTGGAGTGAGGGAAGACCGGGATGGCATATTGAGTGTTCAGTAATGTCTAAAAAGTATTTAGGAGACGAAATAGATATCCATGCAGGTGGTGAGGATTTGATTTTCCCACATCATGAAAATGAAATTGCCCAAAGCGAGGCAGCTAACGGATGTTGCTTTTCAAAATACTGGATGCACAATGGATTTTTAAATATTGACAATAAAAAAATGTCAAAATCTCTTGGAAATTTCTTTACAGTAAGAGATATTGCAGAAAAATATGACTTGCAGGTACTTAGATTTTTCATGCTTAGCGCCCATTATAGAAGTCCCCTTAACTTTAGCGATTCATTAATGGAAGCAGCAAAGAATGGATTAGAGAGAATAGTAACTGCCGGAGAAAAAATCAGGGAAGTTATGTCTAATGGAAAAGCTGGTGCTATTTCTCAGGAAGAAGAGAAACTGCTAAATGATGCAAAGGTATTTGTAACTAAGTTTGAAGATGCAATGGATGATGATTGCAATACGGCAAACGCCATTACAGCAGTATTTGAGCTTGTAAAATTTTCTAACAGTAATTTAGGTGATAATTCATCCAAAAAATTTGCCAAGTCATTATATGATGTATTAAGCAGGCTTTGTGATGTTCTTGGAATCATCCTTGAAAAGGAAGAAAAGGAAGTAGGGGATGAGGGCTACATTGAAGAAATGATTGCAAAACGTGCCCAGGCTAAAAAAGACAGAGATTTTGCATTAGCAGACAGCATACGTGATGAACTGGCAGCTAAGGGAATTATCCTTAAGGATACAAGAGAAGGAACAAAGTGGAGCAGAAACTAGGAAATATATGATGGAACCGGATTTGTTTGGAATAATTAGAAAGAAGATGGAGTTAAAGGAGATTAATGTAAATGATTATTCTCCTTTGACCCTTGCCTATATTGGAGATGGCATTTACGAAATTGTAGTAAGAACCATTATTGTAGATGAGGCTAACAGACAGGTAAACAAAATACATAAGGCATCTTCCCAACTGGTAAAGGCACAAAGTCAGGCAAAAATGATTCATTTAATAATGGATATGCTGACAGAAGAGGAAAAGTCCATATATAAAAGAGGGCGTAACGCAAAGGCTGTTACAAGAGCAAAAAATGCCTCTATGTCAGATTACAGGGTAGCAACGGGATTTGAAGCTCTTATGGGCTGGCTTTATTTAAGTGGACAGTCAGACAGAATGATGGAGCTTATGAAAACCGGTATAGAACTTTTTAAGCAGGATAATATTAAAGAAGTATAAAGAGGTTATAATGAGATACGAGGAATTTGTAATAGAGGGAAGAAATGCCGTAATTGAGGCTTTTCGCGCAGGTAAAACCATAGACAAGCTTTTTGTTTTAGAGCATTGTAAGGAAGGCTCTATGAATACGGTGCTTAGGGAGGCCAAAAAGCAGGGTACTGTTATTAACTATGTAAAAAGAGAAAGACTTGACCAGATGTCAGAAACAGGAAAACATCAGGGAGTCATTGCATATATTGCAGCTTACGAATACGGGTCAGTTGAGGATATTTTAAAAAAGGCAGAGGATAAAGGTGAGCAGCCTTTTGTTATTATTTTAGATGATATTGAAGACCCGCATAACTTAGGGGCAATTATAAGAACAGCTAATTTAGCAGGGGCTCACGGAGTTATTATTCCAAAGCACAGGGCATCAGGGCTTACGGCAACAGTAGTTAAGGCATCAGCAGGAGCCATTAATTATACCCCGGTAGCAAAGGTTACAAATATTTCCAAAACCATTGAGGAACTTAAAGAAAAGGGATTGTGGTTTGTGTGTGCAGATATGGATGGCACAACAATGTACGACCTTGATTTAAAGGGACCAATAGGCCTGGTAATAGGAAACGAGGGAAAAGGTGTAAGCCGCCTTGTAAAGGAAAAATGTGATTTTATTGCAAAGGTGCCAATGTTTGGGGATATCGATTCTCTTAATGCTTCGGTAGCAGCAGGGGTTTTGGCATATGAAATAGTGAGACAGAGATTAAAATAAATAATTAAAAAAGCATCATAGAAATATGGTGCATTTTTAATACAATTATTGGAGGATAACATATGATTAGATTTGCAACAATAGGTACAAATTTTGTGGTTGAATGGTTTTTAAAATGTGCGGCACAGGTAGAGGGGCTGCAATATAACGGAACATATTCCAGAAACATTGAAAAAGCAGAAAAATTTGCCAAAGAGCATAATGGAAATCTTATTTTTGGTAATTTAGAAGAATTAGCAAAATCAAAGGATGTAGATGCGGTATATATTGCAAGTCCTAATTCTTTGCATTATGAACAGGCACGGCTTATGATAAAAAACAAAAAACATGTAATGATAGAAAAGACCATTACCAGCAATTTAAGAGAACTTAATGAGTTATGCCGGTTAGCTAAAGAGAACAATGTGGTTATAATGGAAGCCATGCGTTCAGTGTATTCACCGGGATTTTTGGCAATAAAAGATGCAATGAAAAAGATAGAGCCTGTAAGAAGAGTGGAGTTTCAGTATTGCCAGTATTCATCCAGGTACGATAAATACAAGAACGGAATAATTGAAAATGCCTTTAATCCGTCATTTTCTAATGGAGCATTAATGGATATTGGAGTATATTGCGTCCATCCGTTAGTAAAATTATTTGGATTGCCGGATGAAATAAAGGCAACAGCTACCATGCTTCCTGACAGTATAGACGGTCAGGGGACAATAACCTGTGCATATGACGGTATGATAGCAGATATTTCCTATTCCAAGATTACCAATGGAAGACTTCCAAGCCAGATTCAGGGAGAAAAAGGAACTATATTGATAGAGGACATACCAAATCCGAGAAAAATCAAAATAATATATAATGATGGTTATGAAGAAAACATAGAGAATATTCCATGTAAGGATTTGAATTTGGAATATGAGGCAGAAGAATGGGCAGAACTTATTAATAAAGGTGAGTTTACTGACAAACATATAAAGTATTCCGTAATGTGCATTAAGGTTATGGATGAAGCAAGAAGACAGCAAAATATTGTATTCCCTGCAGATAAATAAAGGATAGAATTTATACTTTCAGCACTGGCGTCATATAATTAAGTAAATATATTTTCAGGAATAGGGTATGATAAAAAAAATATTAAAAGGCGAAAGAGGCAGCGGGTTAAAAGGAATACTGTTTATTATTGGTATTTTTGCCATAGCTTTCTTTGCCGGAGAAGGCGTGGGGCTGGTAAAAGAAAAGGTTTTACCTGCTAGTAATGTTATTGAAAATGGTGAAAACTGGGGACTGGGATTTGGAGAAAGTGGAACTCAGCCTACGGGAACGGAATCACCGGAGGTTATGAAAAAATATAATGCCTTCTATATAGGAAGCGGGGATAAAAAAGAAATATATTTAACCTTTGACTGTGGATACGAGAATGGAAACACGCCTGCTATTTTAGATGCATTAAAAAAGCATAAAGTAAAGGCAACTTTCTTTGTGGTAGGCCATTTTTTAAAGGAAAACGAAGATTTAGTTAAAAGGATGGTGAAAGAAGGGCATACTGTAGGAAATCATACATATAATCATCCAAACATTGTAGGAATGGATAAAGAAAAATTCGCAAATGAGGTAGTACAGGTGGAGGAGCTATATAAAAGTATAACGGGAAAAAACATGACTAAGTATTACAGACCTCCCCAGGGAAAATACAATACGGATAATTTGAAAATGGCTCAGGAAATGGGGTACAAAACATTTTTCTGGAGTTTAGCATATGTGGACTGGAACAGGGATTCCCAGCCTACTAAAGAAGAAGCATTTGATAAATTGTTATCACGGATACATCCGGGGGCAATTGTTTTATTACATAACACATCAAAAACAAATGGAGAAATATTAGATGAATTGCTTAGCAAATGGGAAGAAATGGGGTATACTTTCGGAGTGTTAAAAAATTTGAAATAAAAAGCAGATTTTTTCGTTTATAGGATTACAGGTAAAAATATATATGCTATAATATTAAGTGGTGTGAAATAAAATTCCCCAATGTACAAATTAACCCACAATAGTGGAAAACAAGAGATAGGAGATTGTGAATATGAAAAGAATGGCGAAGAAAGCCATGGCATTGACCCTTGCAATGTGTTTGACATGTACGGCAGTGCCAACTATGGCAAATCAAAGTTTGAAAGTAACCAAAGAGAAAAAAGCAGTAAAGAGCAGCAGAAATTATGTTGAGGGTCAGGCTATTGTTATGTATGGAAACATTAAAACGTCAACAAGAAGTGCCGGCAGCAACATTGCAGATGATGATATGGAAGTTGTAGAAACATATGTTTTTAATTCAGATACATCAGTTAATGCAAAATCGGCTAACAAGGTTAGTGACAATGGATTTTCAGTGTCATTAGTTAAGTCTGATAAGTATAGTACCAAGGAATTAATTAGTATCTTAAAAAAGAAAAGTAACGTTAAATATGCTGAACCAAATTATAAAATAAAAGCATCAGACTACAATGACAGTTACTATAAGTATTTGTGGGGACTTGACAATAAGGGACAGAATAACGGTACAGAGGGCATTGATGTAAATGCAGACACACCATTATTAGATAATAAGGACAATAAGGAAAGAGTAATTGCAATAGTTGATACCGGTATTAATTACCAACATGAAGATTTAAAAGATATTGTTTGGAATAATCCTTATAACAACAGAAAATTATATGGCGAGCACGGCTATGATTTTGTTAATTATGACACAGACCCTATGGATGATAACGGTCATGGTTCACATTGTGCCGGAATTGCGGCAGGAAAATCAAATAATGGAGTTGGAATTGCCGGAATTGCTAAAAGTAACAATATAAAAGTAATGGCACTTAAAACTCTCAATGAAGAAGGCAGCGGAAGTGGAATGGATGCCATAGGAGCGTACAATTATATTTACAAGGCACAGCAGTTAGGTGTAAATGTAGTAGCTGTAAATAATTCCTGGGGTGGCTCAGCAGATGAAGAAGATGAAATTATAAAAAATCTTATTGAGCTTGTAGGAAAGAAAGGCGCTATATCTGTATGTGCAGCAGGAAATGATGGCTCTGATAATGATGAAAACTTAATGAATAATTATCCTTCATCTATAGATAGTCCATATATAATTTCCGTTGCAGCTTCTAATGAAAAGGATGAATTGGCAGGATTTTCAAATTATGGAACAGAGAGCGTTGACATAGCAGCTCCCGGTGCTGATATTTTATCAACAGTTTCATATAATTGCTTTAATCCGGGAATATATGATAACAAAGATAAATTATGTAGTACATATGTTAATTTTGATAATGAAAGCATTTTGAATGTTTTTAATGAAGAAGGAAAGATGGTAGCTACACCTGAAAATAATGAAGTGGCTTACGGAACATTAAGTGAATCTGATGGAACTATGAATGTATCAACTACAAATAGTGAGTATTTTGGAGAAAAGTCTTATAACAACAAATCACTTAAATGGGAAATAAAAGGTGCACAGAAAGATGGAATGTATTTTATGTGCCTTCCATATACAATGAAGTCATCAGATACAGGTACATCAGCCAGTGCTATGGTTAAGGTAAGTGGTCCAAAGGCAACAAATGATGACTGGTTAGGTGGTGACAATTCGGTAATTTATGCCATAGATTGTAAATTAGACAAAAACGGAAAAGTGGATATAAGTGATTTAGATACTCTTGAAGATGGAGTGTTTGCCAGTGCTTATATAGATGAAAACGGTAATTACTGGTCTCATTTTTCAGGAGAGGTATCATCAAAGAGCAAAAAAGATGAACAACATGTAATATTGTTATGTGTTAGCTCATATGAGGAAGGTGATTTTACTGTTTATGTAGACAATTGGGGCATAAGCAGGGAAAATGTATCACCGGATGAATTTGGTATGTATGATTATTACAATGGAACATCTATGGCTACTCCATATGTTACAGGTGCTGTTGCAGCAGTGGCTAATGCATATACAAATGAAAATGCACTCCAGATAAAAGCAAGAATTTTAGGAAGTGCAAGAAATAATCAAAATTTTGAAGGCAGGATATTAACAGGCGGAGTACTTGATTTATCTAAAATAGGTAATCCGACTATGACTATAGACAAGATTAAGTTTAACAGTAAAAAACAGATAGAAATATCCGGTTATTACACAGATAATGCTGAAGTATATATTAATGATAAAAAGATAAGTACAATATCAAATAATGGAAAGACAATTCTTGTTGATGGTAAATCATATCAGAATAAGTCAGTAAAGATAAAACTGGTTAAAGGTGAGCGTTCATATGAAAAAGAATACTTCTTTGCTACCGGTACCGGTTTCAACGTGGGACCATCTGTAGATGCAGAATTAAATGGCGGACAAATGATTTCTAATGGTGGAAATTTGATATATATAGATGGGGAAGGTACAGTGTCACAAGGAGTGGAATACAAAGACGAAGATACAGGTAAGGATGACTTTTACTGGCGATACGGTACGTTTGGTTTTTCATCAGATGTATTTGGAAAAGAATATGAAAATGCCGCAACTGCTTCGATTTATAATGAAACAGATTATGTATGTTCTAATGGTGTTGTTTATGGTTGTATAACTCTTGACGAAGGCTTTGCACAAAATACTATTTTGGCGTACTATGATAATGAAAAGGGTTGGAAGAAGCTTTCTAATATGCCTAAGGAAAAAGAAGGATTAAATGGAGTTATACTGGCTTCATATAATGGTGAACTTTATTTAATGGGCGGTACTGATGAAGATGATAATTTTTCAAAGACAGTTATGAAATATTCAACAGCATCTAAGAAGTGGTATTCTGCAAAGAGTTTACCGGAGGGCAGAGCATATTCAAAGGCTATCCAGGTAGGTAAAAAGATTGTTGTTACATTAGGTTCAAATGGTACAATGAATGTTCCGGCTAACCTGATATATGATGGAACAAAATGGACAAAGTCAAAAGCAACTATTGGAAAATCAATTGATACCCAGATAATTGAGGGCAAGAATAAAAAATTTGCTGTTTTAATGGGTGAAATTGGTCTTGTAAAAGGTGGAATCATATATACAAACTTACGTGTAGATTCATTAGGTGATACTTTCACATATAATATTGCAAAGGATAAGTTTATTGCTTCAAAGTATGCACTTAATGCATCAAATCTTGAATTTGATAATTTATATGCTACAACAGCAGGAGATAAATTATACGTTGTATATGGTTTTGCAATGGCTGATGACGAAGGTAAAGAATTTGGGTCTAATAAAAGCAAGCTGTCAAATAAAGATTTTTATGATGAAGATGATTATGAGGATGATGCAAAGATATTATGTATTCCGATAGATTCCGGGGCGGTTTATGTTGAAGATACATCTGAGTTTGGTGCTTATGTAGAAGGTACGGGTTATTATCTGCCGGGAGATACAGTTACCTTGAAAGCAGCAGTAATGGATAAGAAAGTTAATATAAGCCAGTTCATAGTTAATGGAAAATCTGTTAAGAAGGGCAAAACCGGTTATGTATATACTGCAAGAGCATATGACTTACCGGCAAAAATCACGGCAAGTGTAAAAGCAGAGTATACTGATATATATATAAAGCCGGGAAAAACATCTGTTAAGAAAGCAGTAAGGGCTAAAAACAATAAGAGCATAAAACTTACACTTAAAAAGGTAGGTGCAGCTTCAGGATACCAGATTAAATATTCTACATCAAAGAAATTTGAAAAGAAAGTCACAAAAACTGTTAATACTAAGAAAAACATGGCTGTAATAAAGAAGCTTAGTGCTAAAAAGACATATTATATTAAGGCAAGAGCATACCGTAAAACAGGTAAATCAAAGAAATATGGCAGCTGGTCTAAGGTTAAGACAGTTAAGGTAAAGAAGAAATAAGAGGAGAAGTTAATGAGTTACGCAGATAAAGTATTTGTTGATATGTGCAGAGATATTCTTGATAACGGTATAGACACAAAGGGTGAAAAGGTCAGACCAAAGTGGGAGGACGGTACTTTTGCATATACCATAAAGAAATTCGGGGTCGTAAACAGATATGATTTAAAGAAGGAATTTCCGGCAATAACTCTTCGTAAAACAGGTTTCAAAAACTGCTTAGATGAGTTACTGTGGATATGGCAGAAAAAATCTAACAATGTAAATGATTTAAACAGCCATATATGGGATGCATGGGCTGATGAAAACGGCTCAATAGGTAAGGCATATGGCTACCAGTTAGGTGTTAAGCATCACTATAAGGAAGGTGATATGGATCAGGTAGACAGAGTTCTTTATGATTTAAAGAACAATCCTTACAGCAGACGAATACTTACAAATATTTATGTACATCAGGATTTGTCTGAAATGAATTTATATCCATGTGCATACAGCATGACTTTTAACGTAACGAAAAATAAAGAAACAGGGAAACTTGTATTAAACGGTATGTTAAATCAGCGTTCCCAGGATGTACTTACTGCAAATAACTGGAATGTTTGTCAGTATGCAGCTTTGGTTCACATATTGGCTCAGGTAAATGACATGGAGGTGGGAGAATTTGTCCATGTAATAGCTGATGCTCATATTTATGACAGACATGTTCCTTTAGTTGAGGAATTAATCAGCAGAGAGCAGCATCCGGCACCAAAATTGTGGATAAATCCTGAAATTAAGAATTTCTATGATTTTACGGTGGATGATTTAAAATTAGAAGATTATGTTACAGGTGAACAGATAAAAATACCTGTTGCAGTTTAGGAGGAACAAAATGAATTTAATTGTTGCAGTGGATAAGAATTGGGCTATAGGCTACAAAAATGATTTACTTGTAAGCATACCTGATGATATGAAATTTTTCAGGGAAACAACAACAGGAAAAGTTGTTATTATGGGAAAAAATACATTAGAAAGTTTTCCTAATTCAAAACCATTAAAAAATAGGGTGAACATTGTAATTGCTCTTGAAAAAGATTACAAGGTAGACGGGGCTACAGTGGTTTATTCTATAGAAGAGGCATTAGAGGAAGCTAAAAAATACAATACTGAAGATGTATTTGTAATTGGTGGAGGAAGCATTTATAAACAGATGCTTCCATACTGTGATACTGCATATGTTACTTATGTTGACTATGAATATGCAGCAGACACTTTCATACCTAATTTAGATGAAATGTCGGATGAATGGGAAATGGTTGAAGAAAGTGAAGAAAATACTTATTTCGATTTGGAGTATTATTTCAGAACTTATAAGCGTAAATAATATCAATTGATGTTATAAAAATAGAGTTGCAATTTAAGCATTTAACAGGCTTAAATTGTAACTTTATTTTTATGCTAAAAAATAGAACCGTAATAAAAAATAGTGATACTTGAAAAATACAAAAAAACAAACAATAATTAAGTTAATATATTAAAATATCAATAGGAGGTATTATGAAAAAAGAGTCGATAACAAAGAAATTTAAAGCAATGATATCTTTTGTTTTGGCGTTAGTGCTATTGGTTCAGCCAATAACTATGCCTAAAGATGTGTATGCATCGGGTAATGTTAAACTTGAAATAAATGGTTTTCAGATAAGTGCAATGTTAGAAGCATTTAGAACCATTTACTCTGTATCGGAAACAGATAAAACAGATGAAATAGGATTGGTATACGGACTTACCGATTCGGTTTCAGAAGATGAAATGATAGTAGGAAGCTTAAATACTACAGTTCATTCATATGCAGCAACACCATTGGGAGAGACAGGCAAAAAGTACAGTTCATTGGATAATGCAAAAAGCTACTGTCTTACAATGGAATTTATAAAAAATGCAGAGTTTTATAAACAGGGCATAAGTGTAAGGGCATATGCTAAATTAAAAGATGGCAGTTATGTTTATAGCAATATAAGCACAATGTCTGTATATGACGTAGCAGGAAAACTTTATAACAGAAATCTTATGAGTAATATGAGAGGTCATGAGTATCTGTATGATAGTATTCTTTCTGTTGTAGACAGTTCATATAAGAAGGTGGATTATATGAATAGAAATACTATTGTTACAGCAGAGGCTGAGGAAAATACTACAGTAGCACCTACTGAGAAACCGACAGAACCGGAGACTACAGCAAAGCCTGAGGAAACAACTACAAAGGCTGAAGTAGATCGTACTACATATAAGAAACCGGGAGTTCAAAGTGAAGGTGCTGATGCTGAGGTGGCATCAAATATTTCCCTTAATAAATATATTGACGGAATTGATACGGAATTTTCATCTACAAAAGGAAATACTTCTAACAATGAAGGAATAAATAACTTGTTTGATGGAAATGTAAATACAAAATTCTTTACAGGGGATGCACCGGTTATTTCCATCGCATGGAAAATGAAACGTGCTACCATAATCAGAAACTACACATTAGTAACAGCAGGTGATGCAGCTACTTATCCACATAGAAATCCATATAAATGGAAATTGTTAGGCTCTGTAAACGGTACTGACTGGGTACAGCTTGATGCAGTGGACAATGGTGGAATAGGTCATGAAAATAACAAAGGATACTCATATGATACTGATGCTCAAAAAGCATGTCAGTTCTTTATGTTAAGAATTGAGAGCAGTGGTGATGATGGAAAGTTGTATTACGGCTCACAGTTGTCAGAAATATACATAAAAGGTGATGTTGTTCAGAAAACAGAAAACATTGGTGTTGATTTAGATGACCATATAAGTGGAATTAACACATCAGCTACAACTGTTGTAGGATATAATGGAAATGAAGGTGTTGAGAATCTTTTTGACGGTGATACATCAACAAAATTATTTACCAATACTGCAACACCATGTTCAATAGCGTGGACAATGAAGGAAAGCACATCATTGTATAGTTATACTTTAACAACTGCCAATGATAACGCTACATATAAGAACCGTTCAATAAAATCATGGGTGTTATATGGTTCAAATGATGGAAATAACTGGGATGTAATTGACAGGGTAAATGACAGTGGAATAATGGATGTAAATTATGCTGATTATACATACATTGTAGATAACGTTGGCTCATATAAACATTTTAAATTAACAGTAACAGAAGGATATGGAAATTCATTCCAATTATCGGAAATTAGCTTAAAAGGATGTGCATTATTATTGGAAAATGAGTTCGAAGCTATTTTCACAGGAGACTGGGATAAGGTTACTGCAACAAACTATAAGAAGAACCTTAAGGATTTATTCTATCAGGTTTATCCACGTCAGTATACAAGATGGGGAACAGGTTCAGAACCTAAGAGAATGTTTATAGTAGCAGATAAGGGTTATGACGGAGTTGCATACACTATGGGAAATTCCATTGTAATTTCAGTAGACTGGATGAATTCTAATCCGGTAGGTATAGGATATTTCTCTCACGAGCTTACTCATGCAGCACAGCAGTACGGAAATGTTACATCTTCCGGTTCAGCGTGGTGGGTTGAAAATATGGCGAACTATGGTGGATTCCGTTATTACCATTGGGCAACTGAAGACAATGTCCAGGTATACCAGGCAAGTGATACATCCCTTCAGGACTGGGGATATCAGGCATATGGCAATAACAAATGGTTCTTTGCATATATGGATGCAAAATATCCTACAACTAAGTCATCTGACGGAACTGTAAAATTAGGACTTATTGATAGCATAAATAATATGTTAAAGACAAATAAGGGAACACAGTATGATGATAATCCAAAGAACACATCTACACCGTGGAACAAGCTGGTATATCAGATAACAGGATATGACTGTATTGAGTCACTTCGTCTTAAATATGTGCAAGAATTGAAGAATGGTACATGGGCATTTACAGGATTCAGATATTATCAGGATAACTGGATAACAGAAGGAATAGCAGGTGTTGATAATCCTACTTATCCTATGATTGGTCCTAAAACTCATGGCTCAAAAAAAGCCGCAAAGCTGGATACAGCTGTTACAAGTGGAAACAACTTGTGTAGTGGAGCGTCAATTCTTCATACATCAGGTCAGACAAATGTAAATGAAGCAGCTGAAAAGTTAATTGACGGAAATCTTGATACGAAATGGTGTTCAAGGAGTTCTTCCGAATCAACATTTAACGGTGTAATGCATTCAGTTAAAATTGACTTAGGAAGTAAGAAGACGTTTAATACATACACAATATACAATACACAAAGCAAAGAAAATTTTGCTAATGCATCAGAGTGGGAAATATTGGTATCAGAGGATGGAAAGACATGGACATCTGTTGATTATCAAAATAACAACAATAATTCGGTTTCATCATATAATATTGGTACACAGACAGCACGTTACGTTCAGATTAAAATATTTAATCCGGGAGATAGTGCAGGTACAATAAGGCTATATGAATTCCAGTTGTATAACAAATAATATATAAAAAATACCCCCTATAGTCGTATTAATTTAATTAAATATGGCTATAGGGGATTTTTTATTTCATTAAATTAAGCTCATGATAAAGGCGGGCAATTGGAAGTCCCACAACATTATTATAATCTCCATTGATACCTTTTACATATACGGCAAATTGTCCCTGAATACCGTATCCTCCGGCTTTGTCATAGCAATCTCCGGTAGAAATATAGCTGCTTATTTCTAGGTCTGTCATAGGATATAAAGTAACATCTGTAGATTCAAAAAATGAGTAAATTTCTTTATGCTTTGTATTAAAATCATATTTTATTAATGTAACTCCGGTATAAACCTTATGAGTTGAATCCTGAATGGATTTAATCATTGAAAATGCTTCTTCAAAGTTTTTAGGTTTTCCCATTATTTTACCGTTTTTGGTAACTATGGTGTCGGCACCAATAACTAAAAAAGACAAATCTTCAAAAGCCATAAGAGAAAAATCTATATGAGACATAAGCTTGTTAAAAACATCGTCAGCTTTTTGAAGGGAAAGTTCTTTTACAATATCGGAAGGGATAGATTTAGTGATTTTCTCATCAACCTCTGATTTTATGATTTCAAATTCAAAACCTGCCTGCTTCATAAGTTCACATCTTCTGGGAGATTGGGATGCTAAAATAATTTTTGTTTTATCTAAATTAATCATATTTGCTCCTTAAACTTTAATATAAATACCAGTATAATTTACCAGTGAAAATAAATTTTGTAAACAACTAACAAAGTAATATTTTTAAGGATTATTATAGATAGAAATGAAAGAAAGGAAAGCAGTGGATGAATAAAATAAGAAAATTTATTGTTACAATGCTTGTAATTACCATGGTAACTACAGTGGCACCAATATGGAATGTTTCAGCAAATAATACTGTAGGTAAAAAGGTTACTGTCACAACAAAAAAGAAAAAGGTTAAAAGAAAAAAGAAACCTAAAGCCTATATAAAGGTAGCTAAGGTGAAACGCACAAAGAAAGCGGTAAAGGTGAAGGTTAAGTTCATTAACAAAACTAACCGGGAAAAATACTATGGTGAGGTATACTTTATCAAAAAATATGTTAATGGAAAATGGCGGAAAGTTGAGTATGGACATGGTGGTAAAATAGCTTTTAATAGCATAGCGTATGTACTTCCTAAAAAGTCATCGGCATATAAAACATATAATCTTACATATGCATATAATAAAGAAGACCTGCAACCGGGAAAGTATAGAATATATGTGGACTATGATGTGAAGGCTAGGGGAAGGTATGCTACATTCAGAATAAAAAAATAATCTATAGTAAAAAATAACAGCTTTTCTAAATATTAGAAGGCTGTTATTTTTTGTGAGGATTTTTATTGGTATATACAGGAATAATGTATTTTATTAGTGCAAAAACATGATTGAGTAATAAAGAAAAACGTTGTAAATCCGTTAATTTTTTCTAATATCAATAATTATTTATTGAAAAACGATAAAAATATATTGACTTTCATACATTAGAGGATTATTATGAATTGTAAGGATACCAGTAAATTAAAACTTTAAAAGGAGGACAAAATGAAGTTAAATATTACCAGATTTACAAAGGCTGTTCTTGATATTATGTTTGTTTTAGGAATACTTATCACAGCCACATTACCTTTTCTACTGAAAACATATGGAAAATATGTGGAGCCGGGAATAGAAAAGTACATATGGCAAAACAGTGTGGTATTGGGGCTTTGTGGAATATTTTCCCTTATGATTGTATGGGAGTTAAGAAAAATGTTTAAAACCGTAATAGCAGATGACTGCTTTGTTAGAAATAACGTGACAAGTCTTAAAAAAATGTCCATATACAGTGTAGAAATTGTATTTTTTATGGCAGTGAAATGCCTATTTAACATAACCCTTGCCACTATGGCGATAATGATGGTTTTTATAATTGCAGGATTATTTAGCCGTGTACTGGCACAGGTGTTTGACAAGGCCGTAACTTATAAACTGGAAAATGATTTAACAATATAGGAGGTGCCCGATGGCTATAGTAATAAATTTAGATGTGGTTATGGCACAAAGGAAAATGGGCTTAACGGAGTTATCCCAAAAGGTGGGAATAACTCAGGCAAATTTATCTATTCTTAAAAACAATAAGGCGAAAGCAATCCGTTTTTCAACATTAGATGAAATATGTAAGGTTTTACAGTGCCAGCCGGGAGATATATTACAGTTTGTGGAGGATTAATTTATGGAAAATAATATGAGAAAAGAAATGGAAGAGAAAGAAAAACAGGATTTTAAGGTGCTGGGATTATCGTCATTTATATATGCAGTGGTACTTACTTTTTGCCTTTACAAGAATTTTTCGGGAATTACCAATGTGCTGTGGACAGTGGCAACGGTAATTTATATTGCGTATGTGGCACGTAAATATGAAAAAAAGCAAAAGCCAATAAATATTTTTTATGATTGCGTAATCATACTTCTTGGAATTTCAAATTTTACTACGGATAATCAGAGTATTCTGTTTTTTAACTATATGGTGATTTTCATAGCCATAGCAGTAAATATGATATATATGTTTATTGACATAAAAAAACTGGGAATGTGCATTCAATCCATGGCTGTGTGCCAGTGTATATTTGGATGCATAGGAGAACTGTCAAAGCCTTTTACCCATGGAATAAAAGCATTAAAAATGGATAAAGACCGAAATAAAAATATAAAATACATATTAATTGGTGTAGGCTGTGCTCTGCCTGTTGTAATGATGGTAACCATTATCCTAGCCAGTGCAGATAGTGTTTTTAGAAACATGATAGTTAAAATTTTTAAATTAGATACTCTTATTCTTAATTTAACCGGAATAGTAATTATGATAATTGTATCTTATGCCCTGGCATATGCATTTTCTTTTTATGTGAAAAATGGAAAAGTATACATAAATGAAAAAGAAAACAAGATGGCTGCACTTCCCGTTAATATAATTATGTCAATGGTAGCTGTTGTTTATGTGATGTTTGCCACTATACAGGTGGTATATCTATTTGGTCATGGAGGCAGTCTTCCTCAGGGATATACATATGCACAATATGCCAGACAGGGATTTTTCCAGCTGTTGTTTTTAAGTTGTGTAAATGTTCTTGTTATACTGCTTACCATGGAATTTGTAAAAGTAAATAAATTCATGAAGGTGGTTTCGGGAGTAATATGCCTGTGTACATTTATAATGATATTTTCCAGCGAATACAGAATGAAAATGTACATAGAAGAGTATGGTCTCACTTTTTCAAGGATTTTTGTATTGTGGCTGTTAGTTGTTATAGGTATGGTTATGCTGGGATTAGTCATTAAAAACTTCCATAAAGAATTAAATTTATTTTCCTTTTCAATGGTAGTTGTAATATGCTGTTTTATTGTTTTGTCCTTTAGTCATGTTGATTATATTATAGCTAAATACAATTTATCCCAGTGTCAATATATTATGGATAAGAATAAAAATGATGACCCTTATGAGATAAATATTTATGTGGATATGGATTATATCATTAATCTTTCAGCAGACAGTGTGCCGGCGGTTTTGGATGAGAAAAATGAGAAGGTGACACGATATTTAAACAAAAAGAGGTATTATAAGAAATTAGAAAAATACAAAGACGGTGGAATAAGGAGTTTTAATTTATCAAGATATAATGCAGGAAAGAATGTAAAGTAAATATAAATACCATGGAAATAATCATTACTTGATTTTCTACACATAAGGGTTATAATAACTTTGTTTAGTATGTTCTTTTATGGGAGGATAGATAATTGAGAATTATTATTGCTGGAGATGGAAAAGTTGGCGCAACTCTGACTAGAAAATTGTCAGCAGAAGGGTGTGATTTAACTTTAATTGATTCCAATCCAAAGGTATTAGAGGCAAGCTTAGAGAGATATGACGTTATGGCAATTCAGGGAAACTGTGCATTAATGTCAGTATTGAATAAGGCTGAAATCAAAAAAACAGACTTGCTTATTGCAGCTACCGGAGCAGATGAAATTAATTTATTATCTTGTATGACAGCACATAAGATGAATGACAGATTACATACAATAGCAAGAATAAGAAATCCGGAATATAGTGAACAGATTTATAACATGAGCGGAGAATTTGGGTTATCTTTGGCTGTTAATCCTGAAAAGCAGACAGCAATTGAAATAGAGAGATTGCTTAAATATCCGGGATTTTTACAGAGAGATACCTTTGCAAAGGGAAAAGTTGAAATTGTGGAATT
>NZ_HF991872.1:179631-203449 GCF_000432355.1 Eubacterium sp. CAG:161 | reverse complement strand
GTGTTCTTAAAGATGTTTCCCTTAATGAACTGTACGGAATAATTAAGTGTAAAATACTGGTTTGCGCAGTTAGAAGAAATGGTGTTGTTGTGGCACCGGATGGTAACTTTATTTTAAGGGAAGGTGACCGTATTTACGTTACTGCACCAAGCACCAATATGAGTATTTTATTGAAAAATCTTGGTATTATTACCCATAAAATTAAAAATGTAATTTTGTGTGGTGGTGGAAGAGTAAGCTATTATTTGGCAAAGAAACTAGAAGGAACGGGAGTGTCTGTAAAGATTATTGAACAGGATCCCGACAGAGCGAGAAATCTTGCGGAAATGTTGCCGGAGACAACTATTATCAATGGTGATGCCAGCAGAAGAACTATGTTAGAAAGTCAGGGAATAGAAAATTGTGATGCATTAATTACTTTAACAGGTATGGACGAGCTTAACATTATTATTTCCTTATATGCTAAAAGCAGTGGAGTGCCGAAGGTTATTACAAAGGTTGCCCATACTGAAAAAAGTAATATACAGGACAGCTTGCAAATAGGAAGCGTGGTTTGTCCTAAAGAATTGTGCTGCAATACCATAGTAAGATATGTAAGAGCATTAGAGGCACAGACAGGAGCGGCAATTTCAGTTCATAGTATAGTTGACGGACAGGTGGAAGCTTTGGAATTTTTAGCTGACGAACATACTAAAAATTGCGGAATGGCATTAAGAGATGTAAAAGTAAGAAAAAATGTACTTATTGTATGTATTACTCACAAAGGAAAAACAGTTATACCTGATGGTGAATCAAAGTTTGAAGTGGGAGATACAGTTATTGTAGTTGCTACGGGAGATGCGGTAATACATAAGCTTAATGATATTTTTGATTAATGAAAGGAAGTAATAATGAACTATAAAGTTATGGGTCGTTTCATCTCAAAAATATTGGCAGTTGAAGCGGTCTTTATGACACCGGCAATGTTAATAAGTGTCTTTGACAAAGAGTATAAGGCATTTATAAGTTTTGTCCTTAGTATATTAATTATTATGGCTGTATCAGCATTGTTATTTGTTTTGGGAAGAAAGGCAAAACAGCGTTTCTTTGTAAAGGAAGGTTTAGCCTGTGTAGGTTTAAGCTGGATAGCCATTAGTTTATTAGGATGTCTCCCTTTTTATATATCAGGGGAAATTCCACATTTTATTGATGCGTTATTTGAAATGGTATCAGGATTTACCACTACAGGTTCCTCAATTCTTCCTGAGGTGGAAACTATGTCCAGAGGAATGCTTTACTGGAGAAGTTTCAGTCACTGGTTAGGTGGAATGGGAGTTCTGGTATTTTTGCTAGCAGTTACTCCGGCTAATGGAAGAAGTAACAGATTTACTCTTCATCTATTAAGGGCTGAAAGCCCGGGGCCTAATGTGGAAAAATTAGCACCGAGAATGCGTGACACGGCAATGATATTATATATGTTATATATGGCACTTACAGTAATTAATGTAATATTTTTACTGTTAGGAGGAATGTCGTTGTTTGACTCAGTCTGTACGGCATTTGGAACAGCAGGAACCGGTGGATTTGGAATTAAAAATGACAGTATGGCAGGATATAGTCCTTACATTCAAAATGTCTGCACCATATTTATGTTATTGTTTGGTGTAAATTTCAGTTGTTATTACCTTCTTTTGTTAAGAAGATTTAAAACAGTGTTAAAGGATGGGGAACTTAGATTATATTTAGGATTGGTTGTTGCAAGCATTACAGCTATAACCATTAATATTTACCATATGTTTGGAAGTATTGGGGAAGCTTTACATCATGCAGCTTTTACCGTAGCCAGTATAATTACAACTACGGGTTTTGCTACTGTAGATTTTGATAAATGGCCTGAGTTTTCTAAATCAATAATAGTTGTGTTAATGATGATTGGAGCATGTGCAGGTAGTACCGGCGGCGGATTTAAGTGTGGAAGGTTGTTGCTATTGTTAAAGAGCATACGACGTGGAATAAGAAAGACCTTAAATCCAAATAAAGTTGAAGTTATAAGAAACAATGGAAATGCTGTAAATGAAAAAGTAATTAGCGGAATCAATATTTACGTGGCAACATATTTTATTATTATTTTTGGAAGCTTTTTGCTAATAGCAGTGGATGGATTTTCAATTATTACTAATTTTACGGCTGTTTTATCCTGCTTTAACAATATAGGTCCGGGACTTGATCAGGTAGGCCCTACATGTAATTTTGGACTATTTAGTGATTTCTCAAAAATAATATTAATAATAGATATGTTAGCCGGCAGATTGGAAATATACCCTATATTAATATTGTTTTCAAGGGATGTATGGAGTTTCAAAAGATAGAGTTGTGAAAAAAATACCGGTGATGTATAATATCTTTTATGATTAGGAGATAGTTATGGAAAAGAGACGTATACATTTATCAACGGCACAATTTATACTTTTAGGATTTGTAGGAATGATTATTATAGGAAGTCTTTTTCTGATGCTACCGTGTTCTACACGTAGTGGAGAAGGGGCTTCCTTTTTAGACTCATTATTTACGGCAACATCGGCAGTTTGCGTTACGGGATTAGTAGTTCAGGACACGGCGACGTATTGGTCAGACTTTGGACAGGCAGTGATATTATTTCTTATACAAATAGGTGGAATGGGAATAGTTACCATTGCGGTAGCTTTTGCCGCCATGTCAGGAAGAAAAATAGGTCTTATGCAAAGAACAGTTATGCAGGAGGCAATTTCTGCACCAAAGCTTGAGGGAATAGTAAGGCTTACAAGATTTATCATTAAAATGGCATTTGTAATTGAATTAACGGGAGCGGTTTTAATGTACCCTGTTTTTGCCGTTAAAATGGGGGCACTTAAAGGAATATGGTATTCGATTTTTCATTCAATATCAGCATTTTGCAATGGGGGATTTGACCTTATGGGAATAAATGAAAAGTATTCATCCTTTACATCTTTTTCCGGCAACATTGTAATTAATTTAGTTATTGTGCTTCTTATTTTATTGGGTGGAATAGGCTTTATGACCTGGGATGATATTAGAACACACAAATTTAAATTTAGTAAGTATAGAATGCAAAGCAAGGTTATTTTGTCAGCAACCATAGGACTTATAGTTATTCCTTTTGTTTATTTTTATTTTTGTGAATTTTCAGGAGCAAAATGGCATATGTCAGGGGCAGACAGGGCATTGGCATCTCTATTTCAAACAGTTACCCCTAGAACTGCCGGATTTAACACTGTGGATTTAACTAAGATTTCCGGGGCAGGACAGTTAATTATGATTGTGTTAATGATGGTAGGTGGTGCTACAGGTTCTACTGCAGGTGGAATGAAGATAACTACCATTGCGGTACTTTTGGCTTCGTCAATATCGGTGTTTAGAAGAAAATCATCCCCTCATTTGTTTAGGAGAAGAATTGCTGAAGAGGTAATAAAAAGTGCGGCAGCCATATTGCTGCTTTACAGCTTTTTGTTTCTTATGGGTGGAATTA
This sequence comes from Eubacterium sp. CAG:161, assembly GCF_000432355.1. Taxonomy (NCBI): domain Bacteria; kingdom Bacillati; phylum Bacillota; class Clostridia; order Eubacteriales; family Eubacteriaceae; genus Eubacterium; species Eubacterium sp. CAG:161. Next base: position 199,944 of record NZ_HF991872.1, on the reverse strand, counting down.
TAATATGTGCAGTGGATGGATTTAATATTATTGATACATTGTTTGAGTCGGCCTCTGCAGTATGCACGGTAGGTGTTACTCTTGGAATAACTCCTCATACAGGTGTGATTTCGAGAATTGTTCTTATAGTGCTTATGCTGTTTGGAAGAGTTGGCGGTCTCACAGTGATTTTTGCTACAGTATCAAGTAAGAGAAAAGATGTGGCAAAATTCCCGGAAGAAAAAATAATGGTAGGATAGGAGAAGATTATGAAATCAATTTTGTTAATAGGACTTGGACGATTTGGGAGACATATCGCTGAAAATCTGTATGAATTAAAGCATCAGGTTATGGCAGTAGATAAAAAAGAGGATAGAGTAAATGCAGTATTGGATTTTGTAACTAATGCTGTAATTGGTGACAGTACCAATGAGGAATTCCTGAAATCTTTAGGTGTAGGAAATTACGATGTATGTATGGTTTGTATCGGTGATGATTTTCAAAGTTCATTAGAAACCACATCACTTCTTAAAGAATTAGGGGCAAAAAAGGTTGTTTCAAGAGCTGCAAGAGATGTACATGCAAAGTTTTTGTTAAGAAACGGGGCAGATGAGGTGGTGTATCCAGAAAGACAGTTGGCAAAATGGAGTGCCATAAGATATACTTCCGACCATATTTTTGACTATGTTGAATTAGGGAAGGAATACTCAATATTTGAAATCGAAATCCCTAATGAGTGGGATGGCAAAACAGTAAGTGCAATAGATATCAGAGGACGTTTTGGTATAAACATAATGGCAATTAGACGTGACGGACGTCTGGATATAAATATTACTCCTGATATGGTGTTAACTGCAGGTTGTCATATGCTGGTTCTTGGCTCAAATAAGAACATAGAGAAATGTTTTCATATATAGGATAAGATAAAAGGTGAGAAAACGATTATTAAAATTTGTGGAATAACAACGGCTAATGAAGCAGAATATCTTAATAAGGTGAAAATTAATTTGGAAACCATTTTAAAATAAGATACTTCTTTATTTTTTTGACTTTATATGTTATTCTAGTTCTAGATTAAAATTGGAAGCAGTTTGTGCACAAAGCACCTTATTGCGACTAATAAAAACAGAAAAAAAGAGGAAGATAAAATGAATAGAGTTTTACTTAAGTTAAGCGGTGAAGCCTTAGCAGGTGATAAGAAAACAGGCTTTGATGAAGAAACCTGTGTGGCAGTTGCAAAGCAGGTTAAAACTATTGTGGACAAAGGAGTACAGGTAGCTATTGTTATTGGTGGCGGAAACTTCTGGAGAGGAAGAACAAGCAATAAGATTGACAGACCTAAGGCAGATGGAATAGGTATGTTAGCTACTATTATGAATTGTATGTATGTATCAGAAATCTTTAGAACAGAAGGTATGGATACTAACGTATATACACCTTTTGCCTGTGGAACATGGACAAAGCTTTTCTCAAAGGATGAAGCAGTAGCTGATTTAAATAATGGAAAGGTTGTGTTCTTTGCAGGAGGAACGGGACATCCATATTTCTCAACAGATATGACCATGGTTTTAAGAGCAATTGAAATTGAAGCAGATTGTATCTTAGGAGCAAAGGCCATTGACGGTGTATATGACAGCGACCCGGCTAAGAACCCTGATGCAAAGAAATATGATGAACTTCCTATTTCTAAGATAGTTGATGACAGATTAGGTGTTATTGATTTAGCAGCCAGTGTTTTGGCAATGGAAAATAAAATGCCAATGCTTTTGTTTGGACTTAACGAAGAAGACAGTATAAATAAAGCCGTATCAGGAGAAAAAATCGGCACTAAAATAACTGTATAATAAAACATATTTTTAAAGGAGTAATAGATAAAATGGAAGAATTATTAATGACATATGAAGATAAAATGGAGAAGTCATTAGACAATCTTAAAGAGGAATACACAACAATCAGGGCAGGAAGAGCAAATCCTCATATCTTAGATAAAGTTAAGGTAGATTATTATGGAACACCCACACCTCTTCAGCAGGTAGGTAACATATCTGTTCCGGAGGCAAGGATGATTTGCATTCAGCCTTGGGATGCATCACTCTTAAAGGATATTGAAAGAGCAATTAATGCATCTGATTTAGGACTTACACCTACTAATGACGGAAAGCTTATACGTCTTGTATTTCCTGAACTTACAGAGGACAGAAGAAAAGAATTAGTAAAAGATGTTAAGAAAAAAGGCGAAAATGCTAAGGTTGCCATAAGAAACATTAGAAGAGATGCCATTGAAGCCGTTAAGAAAAAAGGCAAGGAAGATGGAATATCAGAAGATGAAATTAAAGGATATCAGGATGATGTTCAGAAATCTACTGATGCATATGTAAAGAAAATTGATGATGCCATAGATGCAAAGTCACAGGAGATAATGACAGTATAATATATGTGCTTATACACACTTACAGAGAATAGAGGGGACTATTGTTTCCTCTATTCTTTGCACTGTCAAAGATATTGTTTTACATAGGTTAATTTAGTGAAAGGCGGATAATGTATGGCTGAAAAAATAGACATTACGGGACTTAACATTCCACAGCATGTTGCAATTATTTTAGATGGAAACGGAAGATGGGCGAAAAAGCGTTTTCTTCCAAGAAACGCAGGACATGCAGCAGGGGCTAAAAATGTGGAAAAAATAATTGAAGATGCTCATGACATGGGAATTAAATATCTTACAATGTATGCATTTTCAACGGAAAACTGGAACAGACCGGAAGATGAAGTTAAGGCATTAATGAAGCTTTTAAGAAATTACTTAAAAGACTGTATTGAACGTGCCAACAAAAACGACATGAAGGTAAGAGTCATAGGTGATAAATCAAGATTAGATGATGATATTATTGACAGAATTAATGAATTAGAAGAATGTTCAAAGGATAATAAGGGAATTAACTTTATTATTGCCATTAATTATGGTAGCCGCGATGAAATAAGGCGTGCTGTTACAAAAATTTCACAGGATGTCAAAGATGGAGTTATAGAATCCCGGGATATATCTGAAAATCTTATTAGTTCATATCTTGATACGGCGGGAATACCGGATCCGGATTTACTTATCAGAACCAGCGGTGAAATAAGATTATCTAATTACCTTTTGTGGCAGTTAGCATATACGGAATTTTATTTCACGGATGTTTTGTGGCCGGATTTTGATAAGGAAGAATTGAAAAAGGCTATTGTAAAGTATAACCAGAGAGACAGAAGATTTGGAGGAGTTAAGGCATAACCATGATTTTAAGTAAATTTGCAAATAAATCTTTTCTGACAAGATTATTAAGTGGAATAGTGTTAGTGGCACTTATTCTGGCAACCATTATTCCCGGAGGAATAATTTTGTTGGTGGCTAATATGTTGATATCACTGGTGGGAGTATACGAATTATACAGGGTTCTTGGAATTGAAAAAAAACTTCCGGGAATTACGGGATATGTGGCAGTAGTTATCTACTATGGGCTTTTGTTCATGGGAAAAACACAAAACATGCTTATACTTATAATTGTATTTCTTATGTGTCTTCTGGCACAGTATGTATTTATGTTCCCGAAATATAAGACAGAGGAAATTTCCAATGCAATAATGTGCATGTTATATGCAGGTGTTATGTTGTCATATATTTACAATGTAAGGGCAGGAGACAATGGTGCTTATACCGTATGGCTTATATTCCTTTGCTCCTGGGGCAGTGATACATGTGCCTACCTGGCAGGAGTAGCCTTTGGAAAACATAAAATGGCACCGGTGCTTAGCCCTAAAAAGTCAATAGAAGGAGCTATAGGCGGAGTTGTTGGTGCAGCAGTTTTAGGGGCAGTATATGCTTCAGTTTTTGCAGATAAGATTACAATAAATAATCCTGTAATAGTTTTTGCAGTAATATGTGCAGTAGGTGCTTTAATATCCATGGTGGGAGATTTGGCAGCATCGGCCATTAAAAGAAATCATGATATAAAGGATTATGGCAGACTTATTCCGGGACATGGCGGAATAATGGATAGATTTGACAGTGTTATATATGTAGCACCTGTTATATGGATTTTGGTACAGATTTTTTAAGGAGAATTAATGAAAAATATTACAATTTTAGGCTCTACAGGTTCCATAGGAACTCAGACTCTTGACATTGTAAGAGCCAATGATGATTTGCGTGTGGTTGCCATTGCAGCAGGCTCAAATATACAAAAATTAGAAGAACAGATAAGGGAATTTCATCCGGAAATAGTATGCGTATACAATGAAGAGGCGGCAGCTAATCTTAAGATAGCGGTGGCTGATACCTCCGTAAAGGTAGTAGCAGGAATGGACGGATTAATTGAGACAGCAGTATACAAAGGCGCCGATATTGTTGTAACGGCATTTGTGGGAATGATTGGTATACGTCCTACATTAGAGGCAATAAAGGCAGGAAAGGACATTGCCCTGGCAAATAAGGAGACACTGGTTACTGCAGGACATCTGGTAATTCAGGCAGCAAAGGATTATGGCGTAAAAATTTTGCCGGTAGACAGTGAGCATAGTGCCATATTTCAGTCCTTAAACGGTGAAAACAGAAAAGAAATTGATAAAATATTACTTACTGCTTCCGGAGGACCTTTTAGAGGAAGAACAAGGGAACAGATGAAGGATGTAAAGGTGGAAGATGCCCTTAAGCATCCTAACTGGACTATGGGACGAAAAATTACCATCGATTCAGCTACAATGGTTAACAAGGGATTAGAGGTAATTGAAGCAAAGTGGCTTTTTGACGTGGATTTTGATGATATTCAGGTAGTAGTCCAGCCACAAAGTCTTATTCATTCCATGGTACAGTTTAAAGACGGTGCCATTATAGCACAGTTAGGTACACCTGACATGAGACTGCCTATTCAGTATGCACTATACTATCCGGAAAGAAGATTTTTAGCCGGTGACAGGGTAGACTTTGGAAAGATAGCCCGGATTACCTTTGAAAATCCTGATACAGATAATTTTATCGGATTAAAGTTAGCATATGAGGCAGGACGGATTGGAGGCTCAATGCCTACAGTATTTAATGCGGCAAATGAAAAAGCAGTTGCGAAATTTCTTGATAGGAAAATAGGATTTTTGGAAATAACTGATATTATACAGTATTGTATGGAAAATCATAAGGTTAAGGAAAATCCTTCAGTAAGTGAAATATTAGAAATAGAACAATGGGCATATGAGCTTATTGAGAACAGGTGGTAAGAATGCAGACATTTATAGGAATTGTTATAGCTTTAATTATTTTTGGTGTATTAGTTTTAATTCACGAATTTGGACATTTTATTGTGGCAGTAAAGAATAAGGTTACTGTAAATGAGTTTTCCATAGGAATGGGACCTAGAATTTACAGCCATGTGGCAAAAAGCGGAACAAGATATTCCCTTAAACTTTTACCCTTAGGTGGTTCATGTGCCATGCTAGGGGAAGATGAGGACAATAATGAAGAAGGCTCTTTTAATTCAAAATCAATATGGGCAAGAATGGCAATAGTTTTTGCCGGTCCGTTCTTTAACTTTATACTGGCTTTTGTTCTTGCTTTAATTGTTATTGGAGCAAAGGGAATTGATAAATCATATGTAACTTATGTTGATGAAAAATCACCGGCATATGAGGCAGGACTTAGAGTTGGAGACCAGATTACCAAATTTAACGGTGCCCATGCAACTCTTGGAAGGGAAATATATTTAGAGGAATATGTTAATCCTTTAGATGGAAGCAACATTAGCATTACCTTTACAAGAAACGGCGAGAAAAAGAGCATAACCTATAAGCCGTCAACTCAGAAGAAAGCTATTGTGGGAATGTCATATACTACTCAGGATACAAAGGCTACAGTGGAACAGGTTACTAAGAACTCTCCTATGGCTGAGGCAGGAGTTATGGCAGGAGATGTGGTTACGGAAATTGACGGAACTAAAATTACCACAGGAAGTGATATGGCTAAGTATATTAGTGAACACCCCTTTGGAGAAAAAGAGGTTAATATCACTTTAGACAGAAAAGGAAAAGAAATAAAGGTTGTACTTAAACCTAAGGTAACTGAGATAGCAGACAGAGGATTTGTTTATAATCTTGCAAGAGAAAAAGTTTCCTTTGGAAATGTTATTAAATATAGCTTCACGGAAGTAAGATATGAAATTGCAACAGTTTTAAAAAGTCTTAAAATGTTGGTTACAGGTCAGGTTTCAGCCAATGAAATTTCAGGCCCTGTAGGCATAGTAACGGTAATTGGAGATACTTATACCAGTGCTAAGTCATCAGGTGCCACTGTTACAATTTTGTCCCTTATTAATCTTGCAATTATGCTTAGTGCTAACTTAGGAGTTATGAATCTTTTGCCAATACCGGCATTAGATGGTGGACGTATTTTCTTATATCTTATAGAAATTATAATCGGAAAACCAATACCAAAGGATAAGGAAGGAATAATTCATTTTGTTGGATTTGTTCTTCTTATGGCATTAATGGTATTCTTATTATTTAACGATATAAGAAAGCTTATTTAATTGGAGAAAATATTATGTTTAGAGACAACACTAAAGTAATAAAAATAGGAAATAAAGTTATAGGTGGGGGAAATCCCATACTTATTCAGTCTATGACTAATACAAAAACTGAAGATGTGGAAGCTACAGTTAATCAGATTAAGGAATTAGAGGCTGCAGGATGTGACATTATAAGGTGTGCGGTTCCTACCATGGAAGCGGCTAAGGCTTTGGGAAAAATAAAAGAAAGTATCAATATTCCACTTGTGGCAGACATTCATTTTGATTACAGACTTGCCATAGCAGCTATAGAAAACGGGGCTGACAAAATAAGAATTAATCCCGGAAATATAGGTGATATGGACAGGGTAAAGGCAGTAGTTGACGTAGCAAAGGCAAAAAATATTCCTATAAGAGTAGGTGTAAACAGTGGTTCATTGGAAAAGCATATTTTAGATAAATATGGGAAGGTAACTGCTGAGGGCATTGTGGAAAGTGCTTTAGACAAGGTGAAAACAATAGAGGATTTGGGATATGATAATTTGGTAATTAGCATAAAATCCTCAGATGTAATGATGTGTGTAAAGGCTCATCAGTTAATTGCACAAAAAACTAATTATCCTTTACATGTGGGAATTACAGAGTCAGGAACAGTAACATCAGGAAACATAAAATCTGCAATAGGTCTGGGGCTTATTTTAAATCAGGGAATTGGAGATACAATAAGAGTTTCCCTTACAGGAAATCCTGTGGAGGAAATAAAAAGTGCCAAGCTTATTCTTAAAACTTTAGGTCTTAGAAAGGGTGGCATTTCCGTAGTTTCATGTCCTACATGTGGACGTACTCAGATTGATTTAATAGGCTTAGCAGGCAAGGTAGAAAATATGGTTACCAAATATGATGATTTGAATATTAAGGTAGCTGTAATGGGATGTGTTGTAAACGGACCGGGAGAAGCAAGAGAGGCAGATATAGGAATCGCAGGAGGAAAAGGAGAGGGACTTTTAATTAAAAAAGGTGAAATTATAAAGAAAGTTCCTGAAAATCAGCTTCTTGATGCACTAGAAGATGAGTTAAAGAATTGGAGGAGTTAGATTGGAAAAAAAGAAGTTTTTCGATGTTTTCCAGACAATTAAATTAAATGATGAGCTTACGGCTATGTTTGAATATGTGGATATTACAAAGATAGCTACTAATGTTGATCATACAAAAATGCGAATATATATTGAAAGCAGCAGACTTATTGAAAAGTCTGCTATTTTCACCGTTAGAGATGAAATTGCAAGAAATTTAAGAACGGGAAAACGGGTGGAGATTGAGATTATTGAAAAATATTCCCTGTCAAGTCAGTATACGGAGGAAAATCTTTTTGAAATATATAAAGATAGTATTATTATGGAGCTTAATGCCAAAAGCCCTATAGTAGCGGCAATGTTTAAAAAGGCTCCCATTAGATTTGATGAAAATAAAAAATTGATTATTGACTTAGAGCAAAGCATTGTGTCGGAAGCCAGAATGAAAGTTTTAAAGGATACCATTGAGAAAATCTTTAGGGACAGATTTGATATGCCTCTGGAAGTGAAAATTGAAAAGAAGGCTTTCCAGCAAAACAGATTTGCCATTAAAAATGCAAAGAGACTCCAAAATGAGGTTAATGTTCTGTTAGGAAAAAATCAAAATGAGGAAGAGACAAAGGAAGAAAAGCAGGAAAAAGTCAAGCCTGTAAGAGTGAAAAAGGCTACATATTCACAGGATCCTGATATGGTATACGGACGTGATTTTAAGTATGAGGGAGATACTAAGTTAAGCGATGTATTTGAAGGTACAGGTGAAACTGTAGTCAGGGGTCAGATTATGACCATGGATGACAGGGAGACAAGAAACGGAAAATTCATTGTTACAATGGAAATTACGGATTTTACCGACAGTATTGCAGTTAAAATATTTTTAGCAGATGAGAACGTAAAGAAAGAGTTTTATTCAAAAGTTAAAAAGAACAGCTTTGTAAGGATAAAGGGCGTTGCCATGTTTGACACATATGACAGACAGGTGGAAATAAGCCGAGTGGACGGTATGAAGCTGATTCCGGCATTTTCTGTTGGAGAAAAGAGAAAGGATACTGCAGTAGAGAAAAGACTTGAACTTCATTGCCATACAAAGATGAGTGAAATGGACGGCGTAAGCGAATGCAAGAAAATCGTCCGTAGAGCTTACGAGTGGGGGCATAAGGCAATTGCCATTACAGACCATGGTGTGGTGCAGGCATTCCCTGATGCATGGCATGAATACTTGGATATAAAGAATGAATGTAAGAAGGCAGGAAAAGAGTGTGACTTCAAGGTTATCTACGGAGTTGAAGCATATCTTGTAGACGACTTAAAGGACATGATTGTAAATCCAAAGGGGCAGGGATTAGATGATACTTTTGTAGTATTTGATTTGGAAACTACAGGATTTAGTGCAAAGGCAGATAAGATAATTGAAATCGGTGCAGTGAAGGTGGAAAAGGGAAAGATAGTTGACAGGTTTAGCACCTTTGTAAACCCACAGGTTCCAATACCTTTTAGAATAGAGCAGCTTACAAGTATTAATGATAATATGGTTATTGATGCACCTACCATAGAAGAGATTCTTCCTAAATTCATGGAGTTTTGTAAGGGAGCAATTATGGTAGCACATAACGCTGATTTTGACATGAGTTTTATTTCGGCTAATTGTAACAGGCAGAACCTGCCATGCGATTTTACTGTTATTGATACCGTGGCAATGTCAAGATATTTGATTATTGGTCTTGGAAGGTACAAATTAGACAGCGTGGCAAAGGCACTGGGAATAGTATTAGACCATCACCACAGAGCAGTGGATGATGCAGAGTGTACAGCACTTATTTTCTTAAAACTGTGTAAAATGCTTGAGGACAAGGGAATAACTAACCTTGATGAATTAAATAAACAGGGAAAACAGTCTAAAAATCTTATAAATAAACTTCCGTCCCATCACGCCATTATTCTGGTTAAAAATTTAGTGGGAAGAGTTAATTTATACAGACTGATTTCCATATCACATATTGACACTTTCGCAAATAAGAAGCCACGAATATTAAAAAGTGATTATCTTAAATATTGTGAGGGACTGATGATTGGCAGTGCTTGCGAGGCAGGAGAGTTATATCAGGCTATTTTGCATGGAAGAACACAGCAGGAAATTGCCAGATTGGCGGAATTTTATGATTATTTTGAAGTCCAGCCCTTGGGAAATAATGAATTTATGTTAAAAACAGGCAATCCTGACATAGATAACAAAAAGAAGTTTTTGGTGGATTCAAAAGAGGATTTAATGGATGTAAACCGCAAAATCATTGAGCTGGGTAGGAAGTTTAATAAAATGACTGTTGCCACATGTGATGTTCATTTCCTTGACCCGGAAGATGAAATTTACCGTAGAATAATTCAGTACGGTAACGGATTTAAGGATGCAGACCATCAGGCACCTCTTTATCTTAGAACTACTGATGAGATGCTTAAGGAGTTTGAATATTTAGGCAGTGACGTTGCGGAAGAAATAGTAATTACAAATCCTAATAAAATAGCGGATATGATTGATAATATTTCACCGATTCATCCTGATAAATGCCCACCGGTGTTAGATAATTCTGAGGAGAATCTAAGAAAAATCTGCTTTGACCGTGCTCACGAAATTTATGGTGAGGATTTGCCAAAAATTGTTGAAGACCGACTGGAAATAGAATTGGATTCCATTATTGGTAACGGATATGCCGTTATGTACATAATGGCACAGAGACTTGTATGGAAGTCAAATGAAGATGGATATCTGGTAGGTTCAAGAGGTTCCGTAGGTTCATCCTTTGCGGCAACAATGTCAGGAATAACTGAGGTTAATCCTTTAGCACCTCATTATTACTGCTTAGACTGTAAAAGCTCATTTTTTGAGGATGAATACAGGGCACCGGAAGGGACGGATATTGAGGAAATCAAGAAAATACAGGCGGTTATTAAAGAAGAAAGGGCAGAGGGTGGTCTTGGATTTGACCTTCCGGATATGATTTGCCCTCATTGCGGAAAGCCGCTGCACAAGGATGGACTTGAAATTCCATTTGAAACATTCTTAGGTTTTGGCGGAACTAAGGAGCCGGATATTGACTTAAACTTTTCCGGTGAATATCAGGCAAATGCCCATGCATATACTGAGGTAATGTTTGGTAAAGGACATACTTTCAGGGCAGGAACTTATGCCGGTGTGGCTGAGAAAACAGCATTTGGATATGTTAAAAAATATTTTGATGACCATAATCAGGTAAAAAGAACTGCGGAGATTGACAGAATATCAAGAGGGTGTACAGGAATCAGAAGGAGTACCGGTCAGCATCCGGGAGGCATTGTTATTGTACCAAGGGATAAGGAAATATACGAATTTACACCTATCCAAAAGCCGGCAAATGATATGACAACGGATATTATAACTACCCACTTTGAATATCATGCTATTGATGCTAACCTTTTGAAACTGGATATTTTAGGACACGATGATCCTACCATGATTAGAAGGTTAGAAAAGCTGACTAATACTAATGTTCAAAGGGATGTGCCTTTTGATGACAAAAAGGTTATGTCGTTGTTTTTGAGCCCGGAGGCACTGGGAATTACATCAGAGGATATTGACGGATGCCCTACAGGTTCTTTGGGACTGCCGGAGTTAGGAACTGATTTTGTTATTCAGATGTTAGTAGACACAAAACCTACGAAAATCGCCGATTTGGTTAGATTGGCGGGACTTTCCCATGGCACGGATGTTTGGCTTGGCAATGCCCAGCAGCTTATTGCGGAGGGTAAATGCACTATTTCCACGGCAATATGTACCCGTGATGATATTATGGTTTATCTTATGGATAAGGGAATTGAGCCTCAGGTAAGTTTTGACATAATGGAGCATGTAAGAAAGGGAAGAGGTCTTTTAACATACAAGGATAAGAAAACAGGAGAGGAACATCAGGAAGAGGATGTAATGCGTGAACATAATGTTCCTGAATGGTATATCTGGTCCTGTAAAAAGATTAAATATATGTTCCCAAAAGCCCATGCGGCAGCTTATATTATGATGGCTTTGCGTGTGGCGTGGTACAAGGTGTATCATCCTTTAGCTTATTATGCTGCATATTTTGGAATCAGAGCCAAGGCCTTTGACTACGAAACCATGTGTAGAGGTCGTGAGAAAATGGAATATTACATGTCGGAGCTTAAGCGTAAAAAGGCAAATCATGAGGCTTCAAAAAAGGATGAAGATTCCTTGGGAGATATGAAGGTGGTTCAGGAAATGTATGCCAGAGGATTTGAGTTTTTACCAATAGATATTTATACTGCAAAGGCTCATGAGTTTCAGATAATAGACGGAAAGCTCATGCCAAGTTTAGACACAATCGAAGGTCTGGGAGAAAAGGCGGCAGACGGTTTAGTTGAAGCCGTACAGGCTCAGGATGGACCATTCGTGTCTAAAAATGACTTAAGAGAAAAAAGCAAGTTAAGTAAAACAGTAATAGAAACCATGTCCCAGTTAGGTTTGTTAGAAGGTATGCCGGAAGACAGCCAGCTGTCAATATTTGACTTTTAGGGTGGAAATGAAAGGAGTTGTGCTTTAACGAGTATAATCGTCAGGTAACAGCTCCTTTTTAATTTGAAAGATGTATGTGGAGCTAATGGATGATTCATACAGCGAAACAATTAAAAGATAAAGTGAGAAATCAGTCTTGCGGAAATAGTCGTGTGGTATGGTTGAGAAGAGTAAATCAAGAAATTCAACCGTACACAAAACATTTAATTGCCGGCCATGCAGGTAAATCTGGCCGGGAAATACTAAGTAATAAGTGAATTTCCGGTTAATACACACTCACATGGCTATTATGCGCCATACATCACCATAAAAAGATTGCCCATACCCCCCTAAAAGCTATCCAATCCCATTAATATCTTACATTATCAAACATCTTTACCTTAGATGATTTTATTACCTGTTCGTAAAGTTTAAGCCCAAGCACTGGGAAGAATTTAGAAGTAAAATTCATAAACTTAGCATCCTTTCCAACAATAATACGGGATTTTTGACGTATGATTTTTTTGATAATCTTTTCGGCAACCTTATCTACGTTAGCTGAAAACATATTTATAAGGCTGCTTTGGGAAATTACATATTGATGTCTGAAAATATCAGTTTTCATAAAGCCGGGACATGCGTAGCCTATGTACATTTCCCGTCCAAGTTCGGCAATAAGTACCTCAGAGTAAGCCTTAAGGGCAGCCTTGCTGGCACTGTAAATACTGGTTCCGATAATAGGAGCAAGAGCATCAGAACTGGAAATATTTAAAATTCCCGGCATTGTGGATTTTCTTAAAACAGGTAGCATAGAGTTAATTGCGTACCTGCAACTGTTGAAGTTGGTATTCATGCATTTTTCCACAGCTTCTTCACTATAATTATAGGATTTGTCAAATGGAAGAAGGATACCGGCATTATTAATTAAAATATCAATATTAATATTGTTTGCCAAAATCTTTTCAGAGAATATTTCCCAATTTTTCTTTACTCCAACATCAAAAAGCTGATACGTGAAAGCATCTTTTTGATAGCTGAGTTCATCAATTAAACTTTTCATTTTAGGTTCTGACTGACCAATGCCAATAACTTTGCAGTTGTGTTCCTTTATTAATCTGACAGTCATAGCACGTCCAAGCCCTGAAGAAGCACCGGTTATAAGCAATGTTTTTCCGTATATCCAATCCATTATCAATAGGTTTCCTTTCAAATTTCAAAATTTCAAAATTATAGCAAAAAGTACTTGCAAAATGTCACTTTATTGTTATAATAATACAGTAACATTTTTTAGGCTCGTTGGTCAAGTGGTTAAGACGCCGCCCTCTCAAGGCGGAATCAGGGGTTCAATTCCCCTACGAGCTGCTTATGGAGGAACTTCTATCTGTCTGACAGGTAGGAGTTTTTTATTTGTGACAGGTGAAAGTTTGGCAGGCAGAAGTTTTTAATTAGGGGTTGACACCCGTAAAATAAAGGTCTATAATAATAAGGTGAATATTGACTAGATAGTAAGGAGCGAACCACAAAGGTTCGCTCCTTTGTGTTGGAAGTTAAAGTAGGAGGTCTTAGTGTCAAGAAGAGAAGAATACGAAATGAAAACAGAAGCCCTGTTACAGCCTATTGTGGATGAGAAAGGTTTTGAACTGGTTGATGTTGAATATGTAAAAGAAGGAAGTAACTGGTACTTAAGAGCTTTTGTGGACAAACCGGGAGGGATTACCATTAATGATTTAGAATCAGTAAGCAGAAAATTAAGTGATTTATTAGATGAAGAAGATTTCATCAGCGACCCTTATATTTTAGAGGTTAGTTCTCCGGGACTTGGACGTCCGCTAAAAAAGGATAAGGATTTTGACAGAAGCATAGGTGAGGAAATTGAAATTCACTTATACAGAGCCATTGATGGCAACAAGCAGTATGTAGGATTGCTTAAGGCATATAATAAAGATACTATTACTATCGAAGATGAAAGCGGTAGTGAAATAAATATTGACAGGGTAAATGTTTCACTTGTCAGATTAACCATTGATTTTTAGGAGGATAATAAAAAAATGAACAAAGAGTTAATTGCAGCATTAGAATTGTTGGAAAAGGAAAAAGGTATTAGTAAAGAGTCATTATTTGAGGCAATTGAAAGTAATTTGGTAGTGGCATATAAGAATAACTTTAATAAAGCAGATAATGTTGTTGTAACAATGGACAGAGAAACAGGTGATTTTCACATTTACTCACAGAAAAAGGTTGTTGAAGAAGTAAATGATCCTGTTACAGAGATTTCCCTAGAAGATGCAAGAAGCATTAAGGCAGGCTATGACATAGATGATACTGTTAATGTAGAAATTCAGGCAAGAGATTTTGGTAGAATTGCCGCACAAAGTGCAAAGAACGGTATTTTACAGAAAATGCGTGAAGAGGAAAGAAAGAGCCTTTATCAGGAATATTATGAGAAGCAAAACGATATAATAACAGGTATTGTACAGAGAATAAACGGAAAGAATATCAGTATTAACTTAGGAAAGATAGATACAGTTCTTATGGAAAAAGAGCAGTCACCGGGAGAATTTTTCAGACCAAATGACAGAATTAAGTTATATGTAACTGAAGTTAAGGATAACGGTAAGGGACCAAGAGTAGTTGTATCAAGAACTCATCCTGAACTTGTAAAGAGATTATTTGAACAGGAAGTTGCTGAAATTCAGGACGGAACAGTTGAAATTAAGAGCATTGCAAGAGAGGCAGGTTCAAGAACAAAAATTGCGGTATGGTCTAACGATAAGAATGTTGATGCCGTAGGTGCATGCGTAGGTATGAACGGCGCAAGAGTAAATGCTGTTGTAGATGAACTTCAGGATGAAAAGATGGATATTATAAACTGGAGTGACAATCCGGCCATTTTAATTGAAAATGCGTTAAGCCCTTCAAAGGTAGTAGCGGTTCTTGCTGATCCGGATAATAAGGAAGCATTGGTAGTTGTCCCTGATCTTCAGTTGTCTTTGGCAATTGGTAAGGAAGGACAGAATGCAAGACTTGCAGCTAAACTTACAGGATTTAAAATTGACATTAAGAGTGAGTCACAGGCTAAGGCTGAAAATATTCAGTATGAGTTTAATGATGAAGACTACTATGATGAAGAAGAGTTTTACGATGGCGAGTATTATGACGATGAATACTATGATGATGAGTATTACGATGATGAATACGACGAAGAAGAATATGACGACGAGAAAGAAACAGAAGAACCTTCAGAAACAGAGCAGGCATAGGAGATAGTGTTATGGGTCAGGTGAAAAAAATCCCTACAAGAACTTGTACCGGGTGCAGACAGGTAAAAAACAAAAAAGATTTAATCAGAGTTGTCCGTGATAAGGAAGGAAACGTATTTGTAGACGTTACCGGAAGACAAAACGGCAGAGGCGCTTACATTTGTCCTAATGAAGAATGTCTTGAAAAGGCAGTGAAAAACAAGGGGCTGGAAAAGACACTTAAGATTTCACAGATAAGTGAGGAAGTGTATCAGCAGCTTAAAAAGGAATTAGGTGATGTAAATGAATAGTGTTTTAAAAAATGATGTACCGGACAAAGTTTTTTCCATGATAGGTTTAGCAACTAAGGCAGGCAAAACTTTTTCAGGTGAATTTTCAGTGGAAAAGGCAGTGAAAGAGAGAAAAGCAAAACTGGTTATTGTATCGGAAGACGCATCGGACAATACAAAGAAATTGTTTACTAATAAATGTGATTTTTATAAAATACCGGTTTTTGTTTGTGGCAGTCGCAGCCAGCTGGGAAAGGCTACAGGGAATCAGGAACGTGCATCCATAGCAATATCAGATGAAGGCTTTAGTAAGTCAATTATTAACATATTAACGGAAAATAATTAAAATGGAGGTAGCTAAATGGCAAAAATGAGAGTACGAGAGTTAGCTAAGGAATTAGATATAAAAAGTGCAGATATAGTTACGGCGCTTAGTGAGAAAGGCGTTGAAGTATTACCTGCAAGTTCAATAGAAGATGACAATATAGAATATGTAAAGAAAAAGTTCGCCCAAAAGGGTGATGGAACATCATCTGATGAAGATGCTAAAAAAGAAGAAAAGTCAAAGCCTAGAGTTTTAATTACCAGTAAAGGTATTGTAAGGACAGGGGAGCGACATGGAAAAGGCGAGAGAAGACGAAGACGACACAGCGAAGGTGAGCATAAGCATCACTCAAAGTCATCTGAGCAGGTAGAAGAAGTTGCAAAGAGTTTAGAGAAAGTAAAGCCGGAGCCAAAGGTTGAAACTAAGACAGAGGTTAAGCCGGAGTCAAAGCCGGAGGTTAAATCTGAAGTTAAGCCGGAAGTAAAGGCGGAATCAAAGGTTGAAGCTAAGGCAGAAGTTAAACCGGAGATAAAGGCGGAGTCAAAGCCTGAAGTTAAGGCGGAACCGGTTGAGAAAAAAACAGAAGAAAAATCTGAAACAGTTAAGCCGGAAAATAAAGAAAAAAATGAAAAAGTAATAGAGAAAAAAGAAGAGACACAGATGACTGAAGAAAACAAGAATGTTAAAGTTGAGGACAAAAAAATAGCCGATGTTAAAAAGGCAGAGCCGGAAAAGAAAGAGACAGCAAAGCCTGATAACAGACAGCAGAGAAATAACCAGCCTAAAAATGATAACCGTAACGGAAAGAGAAATGGCGACAGATTTGGAAATAATGACAGAAATAACCGTAACGGAAACCGTGGTGACAACAGAAATAATGACAGAAACGGTGATAACAGAAATGGCGGAAATTTCCAGAACAGAAATAACCGAAACGATAACAGAAATGATGACAGAAATCGTGGTGGAAATGACAGAAACGGAAACCGTAACAATGACAGAAATAACGGCAACTTCCGTGACAGAAATGGAAATAACGACAGAAACAACCGTAACGGAAATCGTGGTGATAACAGAAACGGTGGAAATTTCCAGAACAGAAATAACAGAAATGACAACAGAAATGACGACAGACGTGATTTCAGAAGAAATGACAGAGGAAACGATACTCCGGCAGAACCAATTCAGGATAAGAACAGAAAGTCAAGAGAAAACAAGATTCGTCAGGACAGACAGGAGCGTAATAAGAAGAATTACGAAGATGGCGGAAGAAAGGGCAAGAATGGAAAGAGAATTGACCTTTCAAAACCTGTAATGGAAAAGCCAAAGAAGAAAGAAGAAAAGAAAGAGGAAATCAAGGTTATTGAAGTACCTGATTTCATTACAATTGCCCAGCTTGCTGAAAAGATGAAAATGCAGCCATCAGCTATTATTAAGAAATTATTCCTTGAAGGAAAAATGGTTACGGTAAATACTGAGGTTGATTTTGACAGTGCAGAAGAAATAGCTATGGGCTATGATATTATGTGTGAAAAAGAAGAAAAGGTAGATATTATCGAAGAACTTCTTAAAGAGGACGAAGAGGATGAGAGCCTTATGGTTAAAAGACCTCCTGTTGTATGTGTAATGGGACACGTTGACCATGGTAAAACATCACTTCTTGATGCCATCAGGCAAACTAATGTTATTTCAGGTGAAGCAGGTGGTATTACACAGCATATTGGTGCATCTGTTGTTAAAATTAATGACAGAACAATAACATTCCTTGATACACCGGGACATGAGGCATTTACGGCAATGCGTATGCGTGGTGCACAGTCAACAGATATTGCAATTCTTGTAGTTGCAGCAGATGACGGTGTTATGCCACAGACTGTTGAAGCTATTAACCATGCTAAGGCAGCAGGAATTGAAATTATAGTAGCTATTAATAAGATTGATAAGCCGGGAGCAAATATTGACAGAGTTAAGCAGGGACTTGCAGAGCACGGACTTTTAGCTTCAGACTGGGGTGGAAATGTAGAAATGGTTCCTGTATCAGCCCACACTAAGGAAGGTATTGATGACCTTCTTGAAATGGTATTGCTTCAGGCAGATGTATTAGAGCTTAAGGCAAATCCTAACCGTGAGGCAAGAGGTATTGTTATTGAAGCTAAGCTTGACAAGGGTAAAGGACCGGTTGCTACAGTTTTAGTACAGAAGGGTACATTAAATATTGGAGCAAATATTGCAGCCGGAGCAAATCACGGCAGAGTCAGAGCTATGACAGATGATAAGGGTAACAGGATTAAGTCAGCAGGTCCATCTACTCCTGTGGAAATTTTAGGACTCAACGGAGTGCCAAATGCCGGTGAAGTATTTGTTTCAACAAAGACAGCAAATGAAGCTAAGGATTTTGCTAATACATTTGTTGAGGATAGCAAGGCAAAACTTATGGAAAGCAATAAGTTTAGAATTTCATTAGATGACCTTAATTCACAGATTGAAGCCGGAGAACTTAAGGAACTTAATATTATTATTAAGGCTGACGTTCAGGGTTCAGTAGAAGCTGTTAAGCAGAGTCTTATTAAGTTATCTAATGACGAAGTAGAAGTTAAGGTTATTCATGGTGGTGTAGGTGCAATTAACGAATCAGACGTTATACTTGCATCAACATCTAACGCAATTATTCTTGGATTTAATGTTAAGCCTGACGCAAGAGCAGAAGAAACAGCAAAGAATGAAAATGTTGACCTTAGATTATATTCTGTAATTTATACAGCTATAGATGATATTGAGCGTGCAATGAAGGGGATGCTTGAACCGATTTATGAAGAAAAGGTTATCGGTCATGCAGAAATCCGCCAGATTTTCAAGGCTTCAGGTATTGGAAATATTGCCGGTTCATATGTATTAGATGGTTCAATGCAAAGAGGTTGCAAGGCAAGAGTAACAAGAGAAGGAAAACAGATTTTTGAAGGACCTGTTGCATCTCTTAAGAGATTTAAGGATGATGTCAAGGAGGTTAAGGCAGGATATGAATGTGGACTTGTATTTGACGGATTTAATGAAATTGCCGAAGGCGACCAGGTTGAAGCTTATATTATGGTAGAAGTACCGAGGTAAGAAGAATGAGAAAGAATAGTATAAAAAATACCCGTATTAACGGGGAAGTTCAAAGAGAATTAAGTAACATTATCAGAGAACTTAAAGATCCGAGAGTGGGAATAATGACCAGTGTGACCGCAGTTGAGGTCACACCGGATCTTAAATACTGTAAGGCATATATTAGCGTTTTAGGCGACGATGAAACAAAGGCTGAAACATTGGCAGGACTTAAAAGTGCTGCAGGTTTTATCCGCAGGGAATTAGCCAGAACGGTAAATCTTAGAAATACTCCGGAGATTAAGTTTATTATGGACGAGTCTATTGAGTATGGAATGAGAATGTCTAAGTTAATTGATGATGTTAGAAAGAATGAAGAGTAAAGGTAAAGAATGAAGAAGATTGATGAGATTATAGGTGATTCTAAAACTGTGGGAATTGCAGGGCATGTAAGACCGGATGGAGATTGCGTAGGCTCATGCATGGCTCTTTATAATTATCTGAAAAAAAACAGACCGGATTTACAGGTTAAAGTTTATCTGGAATATGTCGACAGCAAATTTGATATTATTAAGGGTGTTAAAGAAATAGATACCAGTGGATATGATGGTACGGTTTATGATTTGTTTATATCCCTTGATACTGCAAGTTTAGACCGGTTAGGTCAGAATGAGGAGTTCTTCACTAATGCAAGGCGTACAGCTTGTATAGATCATCATGAAAGCAATAAAGGATATGCGGATTATAATTATATTGTGGCAGAGGCAAGTTCTGCCAGTGAGGTTTTATTTAATGTTTTAGATGAGGACAAATTTGATAAAACTGTTGCTGATCCCATGTATATGGGAATTGCTCATGATTCAGGAGTTTTCAGATTTCAGAGCACAACGGCTGAGACTATGCGCATTGCAGCAAAAATGATAGATTTTGGCGTTAAGCCAAATGAAATTTTAGAGGAAACATTTTACAGAAAAACCTATAACCAGATGATGGTTACGGCGAAAATACAAAGCGAAACAGTGCTTTGTATGGAAGGAAAGTGCATATATGGAGTTTGCACTTTTGATACAATGAAGAAGTATAATGTTACCACAAATGATTTAGATGCAGTAATCGCTTCCATAAGAAATGTTGATGGTGTGGAGGTCGCTATGTTTGCATACCAGTTAAAGGAGGATACTTATAAAATAAGCCTCCGTTCAAAAAAATATGTGGATGTAAGCAAAATAGCAGTGAGTTTCGGTGGTGGCGGACAT